>JBKQSL010000001.1:0-14867 GCA_052143655.1 Streptosporangiaceae bacterium
GCGGCTGCGCAGGAACAGGACCGTGCGGCCATCGGGCCCGACCGTGAACTGCCCGGGCACGCCCAGGGTGAAGCACCGGGTCCGAACGAGCTGGCCGGGCAGATCCGCCGTCATACCTGCATCCTGCAGCCAGCGCAGCGGATCCGCGCCGTACTCGGGGACACGCCAGACCGGCGCACCCGGCGGGTGAACCGCGCCAGGCAGAACGGGTCCGGTGACAGTACCTCGACGTGGTGGCCGGCGTTGGCGAGCAGGCCAGCTGCCTGCCTCGCGGTCAGGCCGGAGCCGTCACTGAGAAGAACGCGCATCGGCCGAGACGCTATAGGCACGCTGCCCGGCACCGGCGCGGAGATCGTGAAGAAAGCCGGCCCGGGCCGGAGCAGCGCAGCCGGGGGGACGCGCCGGCGCGATGGCCCGGTCGGGGGAAGGTGCCCGGGCCATCGCGCGGCTGCTTGCGGGGCCTCAGCAGGCGGGCACGCCTGCCGCCGGGTCCTGGCCGGTGTTCAGGCGCAGGCCGGGCACGTACCCTTCCCGGGGCGAGACCACCTGATACCAGACCTTATCGCCGAGCAGCGAACCGCCGTAGGCATAGCAGTCGATGGTCAGCACACTGCCCATGCCGCCCATCCGGGCGACCGTAGCCGCGTTCTTCCGCGGCTGGGTCCGGATCCGCAGGCCGCCCTCCAGCGTCCAGTACTGCCGGCGGAATCCGATGCGGGAGCACTGCCGGACCCCGGCGGCCGGGTCATAGTGCGTGCCGACGTAGAACGCGGTCACGAACCCCACGGCGGGCTGGTTGATGTGGTACCAGACCGGGTTTCCGCTGATCGGCGGCCCCGATGACCAGCAGTTGACGATAATCGTCGCGCCGCGCTTGCGGATCTGGCTGACGATCGGCGCGTAGACGCTCGGCCGGCTGTGCACGTGCAGCCCGCCTACCAGCGTGCGCAGCGCGAGGCCGCCCGAGCCCGGGTGCGTGCTCCGGTGCGCGTCGTGCCGCCGTGCGCGGCGGATGTGATCGCGCCGGGCGTGGTGCGCGTCGTGCCGCCCGGCGTGGCGCCGGCCGGGCCGGCTGCGCTGAGCGGCCGCTGCTGCGTGCGGGCGCTGCTGCGCGTGCACCCGGGCGGGTGTGTTGGCCGCCGCCGGAGCGGCGACCGCCAGTGCCACCAGCGCGGCCACGACCGGGATCACGGCCGCAGTCACGACGGGAAGTGCTGGCCCGCCGGCCAGCGGCCGCCATGCTCGCTGCGCCGTCCTCATGCTCTGCCCCCTTTCGGCACCCGGCCCGGGGCCCGAACGGCCCAAGCCGGGAACTCTGCTTCAGTGGGGCATCGGCAGGCCGCTCACCTGGTGTTACCGCCGCGCGCCGGGGCACCGCCGGGAATCACCCGGCAGGGTGAGGCAGGGAGCCGCGGCCGGCCGCGCGTGCGGCCGGAGCCTGCGCTCGGGAGGCCCCGGATTGCCGGCAGGACGGCCTGGCGGTGCCCGCCCGGCGACCCGCCGGGTGACTTGGGTCTCGGCAAGCCGCCTACCAGCCTTTATCCTGGCCAGGAATAACTTGTCGCACCCGGGTAGGCACATCCGTTTTCCGGCAATGCCCGTGTGCGCACTGCCGACTGCAATGAGTAATGCGCTATACAGGTACAGGCACAAAGGAGCGAGATGCGGCAGCCGGAAACGCCCGCGCCTGCGCCCCCGGCGGGACGGCGCGGCGCGCGCGACGTGATGGAGCGAGCGCGCCATAAGCTCGTTGCCGCGCCGCTGCCGCTCAAGGTCGTTCTCGTGGTGGCGGCCTGCCTGCTGGCGGCACCGGTGGCTGCCCTGGCTATGTTCGCCGGGCTGGTCTATGCGCCGTACGCGGTGGCGACGCAGCGGCGCTCGGTGGCCGCCTCGCTGTCGGTGGCCCTGTGGGGCATCGCGATCACCGCGGCAGTCGCGCACGGGCCGGACGGTCCCCGGTACGCGCTACTAGCGCTGCCGCTGGCTGTGGCCGCGGTCGCGCACCTGGGGCCGCTGGGCCGCTGGTTCGTCCCGTGCCGGACGGTGGCGTGGACGCTCGGCTGGGCCCTGCCGGTCGGCATCCTCGCGTTCCGGCTGCTGGGTGGCGAGCAGTTCGTCGGCCCCGCCTTCGCCTGGCTGATCGCTTTCGTGGTCCTCGGCTGGCGGCTGGCCAAGTCGATGCAGGAGAGCCGGGCGTACGGCCGCCAGCAGGCGCGGGCCGGCCCGGCAGGCCCCTACGGCTGGTCCCCGCCGCGGGCGCCTGCAGGCCAGCCCGGCCCGGCCCGTCCGCGCGGCAGCCGGCCCGCCGGCCCGGTCGCGGTGCCGGGCAGCGGACGGGTTCAGGACGGCACCAGGCAGGCGGTGGCTGCCGAGATGGCCCGCGGGGCGCAGGCCGCCGAGGCCGCGCGCGCCCGGGCTGGCACCGACCTGGCCAGGCCCGCCGCCGACTGGCCGGACATCACCGTCGACGAGGCCATGGCCGAGCTGGACTCGATGATCGGGCTGACCGCGGTCAAGGATCAGGTCCGGTCCATCGCCGCGTCGATCGAGGCCGCGCGCAGGCGGGCGCTGGCCGGACACGGCTCCGACAAGCCCATGCAGCACTTCGTGTTCCTCGGCCCGCCGGGCACCGGCAAGACCGCGGTGGCCCGGATTCTGGCCAAGATCTTCTATGCGTTCGGGCTGCTGGACACCCCCCAGGTGATCGAAGCGCAGCGCGCCGACCTGGTCGGCGAGTACCTGGGCGCCACGGCGCTGAAGACCAACGAGCTGATCGACTCCGCGCTCGGCGGCGTGCTGTTCATCGACGAGGCCTACAGCCTGATCAACGAGGGGGACGGGCAGGGCGACCGGTTCGGCAACGAGGCCGTGCAGGCCCTGCTCAAGCGGGCCGAGGACGACCGGCAGGAACTAGTGATCATCCTGGCCGGCTACCAGCGGCAGATGGAGACGTTCCTGGCCACCAACCCCGGCCTGGCCTCGCGCTTCGCCAACCGGATCAAGTTCCCCAGCTACGCTCCCGCCGAGCTGCTATCGCTGGCCGACCTGGCCCTGGAACGGCGCGGCGAGCTGCTCGACCCGGACGCCCGGCCGGTGCTGTGGCGGATGTTCGAGGACGTCGGCCGCCGCCGGATCACTGACGACCTGGGCAACGGCCGGTTCGTGCGCAGCCTGCTGGAGAAGGCCGGGCAGTCCCGGGACGTGCGGGTGATGAGCGCGGCCGACGAGCCGACCTCGGCCGACCTGGTTACGCTGCGCGGACCCGACGTCGAGCTGGCTTACGCCGAGCTGACCAGCAGGTTCCGTGGTTACGACGCGACGCCCACGCTGGAAAGCGCGCTGGCCGAGCTGGATGCGCTGGTGGGCCTGGAGCCGGTCAAGCGCCAGGTGCGCGAGATCGCCGCGCAGCTGCGCGTCGCCCGGCTGCGAGACCGGCAGGGACTGGCCAGCCAGCCCCCGGCCCGGCACTTCGTGTTCACCGGGCCGCCCGGCACGGGCAAGACCACCGTGGCGCGTATCCTCGGCCGGATTTTCGCCGCCCTCGGGCTGCTGGTCCGGCCGAACGTGGTGGAGGCGCACCGGGCGGACCTGGTCGGCGAGCACCTGGGCTCCACCGCGATCAAGACCAACAAGCTGGCGGACTCGGCCCTGGGCGGGGTCCTGTTCATCGATGAGGCCTACTCGCTGTACAACCAGGGATATACCGGCGGCGACGCGTTCGGCGCCGAGGCGGTCGCCACGCTGCTCAAGCGGGCCGAGGACGACCGGGACCGGCTGGTGGTGGTGCTAGCGGGCTATACCGCCGACATGGACCGGTTCCTGCACAGCAACCCCGGCCTGTCCTCCCGGTTCAGCGTCCGGATCGGGTTCCCCAGCTACACCCCGGCCGAGCTGGCCCGGATCGCCATGATGATCGCCGCCCAGGCCGGCGACAGCTTCGCGGCCGACGCCGTGCCGGTGCTCGAGGACATCTTCGCCCGGGCGTGCGCGCAAGGCCGTATCGATGAGCTGGGCAACGGCCGGTTCGCCCGGTCGCTGTTCGAGCGGGCCTGCGCCTCCCGCGACCTGCGGGCCGCCCGGCTCGGCGAGGAGGCCAGCGCCGCGGACCTGACCACGGTCGACGCCGCGGACCTGACCGCCGCCTACGAGGAGCTGGCGAGCTAAGCCGTCACCCCGGCCCCTCCGGCGGCAGGTCGGCCAGTGCCATGGCGATCGCGCTCTCCCGGGTCCCGGCGGCGCGCACGGCGTCGATCAGGATGTGCAGCACCTCGTGCCGGTCCTCGCCCAGGTCCAGCAGCCGCTGCGCGGCCTCCCACAGTTCTGGCGGGTCGCCCCGCCACAGCCGGTCGGCCAGTTCCAGGTGCCGGTCGATGTGCTCCTCGCTGGCCTGGCTGCCGGTCACGCTGGAGTGCTCGGCAGCCAGCAGCGTCCGCCGGTCCGGCAGGCTGGCCGGATCCAGCCTCGCCAGGTCGATGCCGCGGTAGGTCCCTTCCAGCACGCCGAATGCGAACGCCCGCCGGGGCAGCGCCTCCAGGTCGCGGTCGGGCAGCAGCCGGGCCACTAGTTTCGGCTCCAGGCCGAACGAGGCAGGGTCGTGATAGACCCGGGTGAAGGTGCCCATCGAGTCGTAGACGGTGTCGAGCGTCAGCCGGAGCGCGGTGTCGTGCAGCCCGGACCGGCGGCCCGCCCAGCGCACCCAGGCGGCCAGCACGTGCGGCATGGCGTGCTGCTCGGACGGCGTCAGCATCACCTTGCGCGGCAGCCAGTCCAGCAGGATGGTCTCCACCTTGGCCGGGCTCACCCGCAGCGGCCGGCCGAAGTCCCGGTCACAGCCGTAGTCGACGATGTGATCGGCGCACCGGCTGGCGGCCTGCCGGTCCGACAGGTTCTCCGCCTCGTCGGAGGCCAGGAACTCGGCCACCAGCATGGCCCGCCGGTCCTTGCGCCACAGCGGCCGCCGGTCACCCGCCAGCGGCGAGCCGCCGGCCGGGACGGCGAAGCGGCCGTCGGCGGCCACCCGCAGCACGGGCGGCAGCGTGTGCACGCGGGCCCGGATGAACGCGTGATATGAGGGGAACGACCCGCTCACCGGCGGGTCAGCGGAGCTGTCGGTGGCGGCGAGCGCTGACTCCAGCAGCCGCCGGGCCTGGCCGGGCGCGATCTGCGCGAAGGTAGGGCGGCCCGGCTCGTCCGGGCGGCCCTGGTCGGCCCCGTCCTTGCAGTAGTCGAGCAGCTTGCCGACCTGGGAGGTCACCCAGCCGTCGCGGGCGGTGCCGCCGGTGTTGTAGTCGACGATGACGACGAGCGCGTGCTGCTCGCGGCCGGCGTAGCTGAACACGCAGACGACCTCGTCGCGATCGCCGAAAGCGTCGGAGTTCACGTAGCACTCGGCGGCCTCGACCGCGCCGACATGCTCGGCCCAGCCCGGCCGGGCCACCCCGCGCTCCATCAGCTCCAGGGCGGCCTGCTCGGCCAGCGCGGCCTGGCGGGACGTGCCCAGGCAGGCGATCCCCGACAGCAGCGCGAGCGCGGCCGGGCTGCCCTGCCGGGCCGCGTAGGCGATCAGGCCCTCGCCGACGAGTTCCTCGATGTCGGCCCGGCGCCTGCGCACATCCCGCATGCCGGTACGGCCGGGCCGCTGTCCCCACCAGGTGCCGAGCATCTCGCTGACCATCAGCTCGGCGTCCAGCGGGCTGCGGACGGCCAGCAGCTCCCGGGCGGCTCTGAGCATCTCGGCGAACAGCGCGTCCGGGGGCGGGCTTGACAGGCCCGCGGGCCCGTTCCACTGACCGGGCGGGCCGGACCGGCCGGGCCCGCCTGGCGGTTGTCTGCGTCGGCTTTGCGGGCTCACGCGGCTAGCTTTCCAGATGCGCGGTGTGCGATGCCATGCGTAGCCCCGGCGCGCCGTGGTTTCTCTTCGCGGGCAGCCACTTCTCCTCTCCGGGCGGCCAGGCGGCCGTCTGAGCGGCGCTGGCTGTCGGGCTGATCTGGCTGAGGCTGATCTGGGCCGGCGGCGAGCAGGCCGCGCCCGCGGCGCGATCAGCAGATCCGCTTATTATCTCGCGGCCGTGGCGTGCTCGGGACAGATCCGCGCTGACCGGCGGGATCTGGGCCGTCCCGGACGGGCTGCGGTGACAGCCGGGCGCATCGAGTTAGGGTCGCTCGCCTGCTTAGGGGCGTTGTTGCCGCTAGCCTTCTTGTGTCGCGGTAAGCAAGGAGGAGCGCATTGAGAGCAGGCGCTCGCATGGGTGCGGGGTGGAAACGGTGAGCGCCGGAACGTCTGTGCCCCGGCCGCGCATGCCCGGAATGGACGATTCTGACTCCGCGCTGCTGACTGCGCTGCTGGCGCAGGCCCCGGTCGGGGTGGCCTTCATCGGCCCGGACCTGGCCTTCGGGCGGGTCAGCCCGATGATGGCCCAGCTCGGCGGCGAGCCGCCGGCGGAGCATCTCGGCCGCACGCCCGCTGACGTCTGGCCGGACGACCTGGCTGCCTGGGTGACCGAGGCGGTGCAGCGGGTGCTGGCCAAGGGCGAGCCGGTGCTGCAGGCCGACTGGCCGGCTCACGTGCCGTCCCCGGCTGCGCCGCCCGGCGCGGCGAGCCCTCAGCCCGCGGGCACGGCCTGGGCGCCGTCGGCCGCGCAGGGCCGGCGCTGGTCGCTGTCGTGCTACCCGGCCCCGGGGCCGGACGGATCGCCGGCGGGCGCCGTGCTGCTCGCCGAGGACGTCACCGAGCTGCTCGGCTGGCGGGAGTCGGTGCGCCGCAGTGAGGAGCGTTACCGCTCGCTGGTGCAGGCCGGGGCTCAGGTGGTGTGGGTGACCACGCCGTCCGGCGAGACCACGGAGGACGCGCCGGAGTGGCGGTGGATCACCGGGCAGAGCGCCGAGGCCTACCGGGAAGGCGGCTGGCTGGCCGCGGTGCACCCGGAGGACGCCGAGCGGGTCGGCCGGGACTGGCAGGACTGCCTGGCGACCGGGAAGGTGTTCGACAGCCGGTACCGGGTCCGCACCAAGACCGGCTCTTACCGGCATTATGACGTGCGCGCGGTGCCGGTCGAGCGGGACGGCAAGATCATCGAGTGGATCGGCGCGTCCACCGATGTCACCGCCCAGCGCGAGGCCGAGGAGATGCGCGGCAGGCTGACCGAGCAGCTGTCGGCGGCGGCACTGCGCACGGCCCGACTGCAGCAGGCGACCTCGATGCTGGCCGAGGCGCTGACGGTGGACAAGGTAGTCGAGGTGATCACCGAGGTGGGCCGGTCGGCCATCGGCGCCGAGCGATCGGCGGTGGCGATGCTCGACGGCGAGCGGCTGCGGCTGCGCACGATCAACCCGTCCGGGCTGCCGGAGGGCCCGGGCGCCGCCAGCGGGGACATCCCGCTGGACACGCCGAGCGTGATGACCGCCGCGATCACCGCGCGCCGCCCGCTGCTGCTGGAGAGCCCGGACGCGCTGCGCCGGTATTTCGAGGCCGAGGTTGACGTGGAACTGTTCCTGACGCACAGCGACGAGCGGGCCTGGGTGGGCCTGCCGCTGCTGTCATCGGGCGCGGCGCTGGGCGCGCTGCGGTTCTCCTTCACCCGGCCGCGGATGATCACCGAGGAGGAACGGGTCTTCCTGGAGGCGCTGGCCGGCCAGTGCGCGATGGCCCTGGAGCGGGCCTCGCTGTTCGAGCGCGAGCACACCACGGCCGAGACGCTGCAGCGCAGCCTGCTGCCGGACCGGCTGCCCACGGTTCCCGGGATCGTGCTGGAGGCGCGGTACCTGCCGGTGACCAGGAACATGGAAATCGGCGGTGACTGGTACGACGCGTTCCGGCTGCCGGACGGCAAGCTGGCGGTCGCGGCAGGCGACGTGATGGGCAAGGGCCTGACCGCTGCGGCCGGGATGGGCCGGGTGCGCAACGCGCTGCGCGCCCTGGCGCTGACCGATCCGCGGCCGGCGGCGGTGCTGGCCGGGCTGGACCGCCTGTTCACCGCCACCGAACTGGAAGAGCAGGTCACGACCGTCGCGTACCTGGTGGTAGACCCGGAGACCGGCGAGGGCATGGCGGGCAACGCAGGGCATCTGCCGCCGCTGCTGCTGGGCTCGGGGCCGCCACGGCTGGACCAGACTGAGGCGGGCACGCCGCTGGGCTGGGCCAGCCCGCGCCAGCAGTACGCGTTCCGGCTGCCCCCTGGCAACACTGCGGTGCTCTACAGCGATGGACTGGTGGAAAACCGCAGGCGCGGGCTGGATACAGGGCTGGACGAGCTGGTCTCGGTGGCCGCTCAGGCCAGCACGGAAGTGCTGGAAGATCCGGCCCAGCTGCTGGCTTACCTGGTTGACCGGATGCTGGCCGGGCACGAGCAGGATGACGACGTCACGGTCCTGGTCTTGCACATGCCGGATCGGGAGGCACCAGTCCGGCTGCCGCGCCCGGCCGGGCCGGTGCGGGCCGCGACCATGAGAAAGGGCACAGCATGACGGATGCGGGTACGATTCTCCGGCATGCGGGCGCGCATGCGCGGTCAATCTCCCGGCTGGGACCCGCAGCGGTACTGGGAACCCGCAGAGTCCGCCTAAGGTGGTGGAGGGAGCGAAGCTCGGCATGCAGCCCGGTGCTGGGGGAGCCCCGCTGCCAGCGCGGCCAGCGGACTCGGTCCCGCACGGTAAGGTCCATTTCTCGGCGGCCCGCGCCGCCGAGGTGCCCGTGACGTCCGCCAGCCCGGTCGGCTGGCCCCTGGCCGCGGTCCAGCGGCCCGGTGCTCAGCGAAGGAAGGGGTGACCGCAGTGGCAGGCGCTGCAGGATCCGCAGCGCGCAAGCAGCCCAGGTCGTCTGGCCGGGGTGCGGGCGCAGCCCAGCTGCGGGCTACTGAGGACCCCGAGACGGGCGCGGCGGAGGGCGGCAGCATGCAGGGTAATGGTGCACGGTCAGCACGTCGCGGCGGGCATGGCGGCGCGCGGCCATCAGCTGTCGCGGTGGAGGAGCGATCCGCGGCTGGCAACTCGACATCCGAATCGCGGAGTGGGGGAATCGACGGTGATTACGGGCGCGGCGACGTGAGCGCCGATCTTGACTTTGACGACCCGGCCGTGGCCGAGGACGCCGAGCCGGACCTGTCGTCGGTAGCCGACCTGGACGCTGACGGGGAGGACCTGGAGTCGCTGGACGTCCTGGTGGTCGATGACGAGACCGAGGACGACGAGGCCGGTCTCGTCCTGGAGATCGATGACGAGGCTGTCGTTGCCGATGAGGCCGACGCTGATGACGCCGAAGGCGATCCAGTCGCGGAGAAGGTCGTCGTGGCCAAGGTGCCGCCTGCGGCTGCGGCTGCGGCCGGGCCTGCCGTCGCGGTCAAGCCGGAGACCGAGGGCGAGGACGAGGCGTTCGTCTACGGCGACGATGACGAGGACCTGCCGGCCGCCCAGGTGGCGGTGGCGGGTGCCACGTCGGACCCGGTCAAGGACTACCTCAAGCAGATCGGCAAGGTCCCGCTGCTCAACGCCGAGCAGGAAGTGGAGCTGGCCAAGCGCATCGAGGCGGGCCTGTTCGCCGAGGAGAAGCTCGCCGATGGCAAGGGCCTGCGCCCGGACCAGCGGCTGGACCTGGAGTGGATCGCGGAGGACGGCCGCCGGGCCAAGAACCATCTGCTGGAGGCGAACCTGCGGCTGGTGGTCTCGCTGGCCAAGCGGTACACCGGCCGCGGCATGCTGTTCCTGGACCTGATCCAGGAGGGGAACCTCGGCCTGATCCGCGCGGTGGAGAAGTTCGACTACACCAAGGGCTACAAGTTCTCGACCTACGCCACCTGGTGGATCCGCCAGGCGATCACCCGGGCGATGGCCGACCAGGCGCGGACTATCCGCATCCCGGTGCACATGGTCGAGGTCATCAACAAGCTGGCCCGGGTGCAGCGGCAGATGCTCCAGGACCTCGGCCGCGAGCCCACCCCCGAGGAACTCGCCGCCGAGCTGGACATGACCCCGGAGAAGGTCATCGAGGTGCAGAAGTACGGCCGCGAGCCGATCTCGCTGCATACCCCGCTCGGCGAGGACGGTGACAGCGAGTTCGGTGACCTGATCGAGGACTCCGAGGCGATCCAGCCCGGTGAGGCGGTCAGCTTCACGCTGCTGCAGGAGCAGCTGCACTCGGTGCTCGACACGCTGTCCGAGCGCGAGGCCGGCGTGGTGTCGATGCGGTTCGGGCTCACCGACGGCCAGCCGAAGACGCTGGACGAGATCGGCAAGGTTTACGGGGTGACCCGCGAGCGCATCCGGCAGATCGAGTCGAAGACCATGTCGAAGCTGCGCCACCCGTCCCGCTCCCAGGTACTGCGCGACTACCTCGACTGAGCTTCACCCGGCGGCAATGGCTACGGCAACGGCTTTAAGCACATTCCGGCAGATTCGTGATCTGTGCCCGCGCTGAACCGCAGCTGACAGCCGAGCCGGCCGCCGGCGGGCTTCGGGAGCCGGAGATCACGGGACCCCGCCGTGCAGATGCCAGGCGGCCCGGACTGGGTAGTCCGGGCCGCCTGCTGTATGTCCGCTCAGCGGGCGTCTGAGCCCGGTCGGGCCGACAGGCGCTCCGTCTCATCCTGAATCGTGACAGCGACCTTCGCCAGCGCGTCCGCGTGCTGGCGGTTGTGGTGGGCGCAGAACAGCAATTCGCCCGAACCCGGCAGCACTACGCGCACGTATGCGGGAGCGCCGCACCGGTCACACAAGTCGCTGGCTTTGAGCGGCTTCGTTGGGGCCATAACTCCGGTCATGTCGCCTCCCTCGCCTCGGGCCGTCCGGCGGCGCTGCCGTCGACCTGCAACCTGTGTTTGTCCTTCACCGCATCACAACACCTTGCCAGGTTCCTGTCATCCCATGCCGGCGTGGCGTCCGCCATCAGCGAACAGCCGTTTAGCGTTACGTAGTCGAGACTTAACACGGTGTGACAAGCGGCACGTTGCCCCAGCTCGCCTGGTATGCCAGCGGCGTGGTGGAACCTGGCTGTCCGTGCCTGCCGCTAGTCTGCGTGCAGAGTTATTTCCGCCACAGACCGCCAGATTCTCTGGGAGAGCATGCGTGACCGCCCTGACCGCAGCATCGGTACCCGCCGCGCCGCCGTCCGCGGCCCCGGGTGACGGCTACACCGCGCGGCACCTGACGGTCCTGGAAGGCCTGGAGGCGGTGCGCAAGCGGCCGGGCATGTACATCGGCTCGACCGACGGCCGCGGGCTGCTGCACTGCCTGTGGGAGATCTTCGACAACGCCGTGGACGAGGCGCTGGGCGGGCACTGCACCCGGATCGAGGTCGTCCTGCACGCCGACCACTCCGCCGAGGTTCGCGACAACGGCCGCGGCATCCCGGTGGACGTGGAGCCGAAGACCGGGCTGACCGGCGTCGAGCTGGTGATGACCCGGCTGCACGCGGGCGGCAAGTTCGGCGGCGGCTCCTACACCGCCTCGGGCGGCCTGCACGGCGTGGGGGCGTCGGTCGTGAACGCCCTGTCCGGGCGGTTGGACGTCGAGGTTGACCGGCACGGCGGCCAGTGGGCGGCCAGTTTCCGCCGGGGCGTCGCCGGGGTGTTCTCCGGCCCAGGCCCCGAGGCGGATTTCGAGCCCGGGGCGGGGCTGCGCAAGCTCCGCCGGGTGGCCAAGACGCTGACCGGCACCCGGATCCGGTTCTGGCCGGACCGGCAGGTGTTCGTGCCGGGCGCGGAGTGGAGCTTCGACGCCCTGGCCCAGCGCGCCAGGCAGACCGCCTACCTGGTGCCGGGCCTGGCTATCCGGGTGGCGGACGACCGGCCCGAGCGGCCGCGGTCCGCCCTGCTGACTGCCGCGGCGGACGGCGCCGACGAGGACGCGGCAGCGCCCGGGCCCGCCGTCCTGGTCCCGGCCCATCCGGCGGCCGACGCCAGGCTGCGCGAGGCGGAGTACCGGTTCGCCGGCGGCATCAGCGAGTTCTGCGCGCACCTGTCGGCGGGCACCCCGGTGACCGAGGTGATCCGGCTGACCGGGTCGGGGACCTTCACCGAGACCGTGCCGGTGCTCGACGACCTCGGCCACCTGACCCCGACCGAGGTCGAGCGCACCCTGGACGTGGACGTCGCGCTGCGCTGGGACGGCGGGTACGACACCGTGACCCGGTCGTTCGTCAACGTGATCGCCACGCCGAAGGGCGGCACGCACGTCGGCGGCTTCGAGCGGGCCCTGGTGCGGACGGTGAACGAGCAGCTGCGCGCGGCCCGCCTGCTGCGCAATGGCGACGAGCCGGTCACCAAGGAGGACGTGCTCGAGGGGCTGACCGCGGTGGTGGCGGTGCGGCTGCCCGAGCCGCAGTTCGAGGGCCAGACCAAGGAAGTGCTCGGCACGCCCGCCGCGTCCAAGATCGTCGGCCAGGTCGTATCGGCCGAGCTGCGCAACTTCCTGGAAGGCCGGGTGCGCGGCAGCAAGCAGCAGGCACGCGCAGTGCTGGACAAGGTCGTGGCAGCCGCCAGGACCCGGATCGCCGCCCGGGAGCACCGGGAGAACCAGCGGCGCAAGTCGGCGCTCGCCACCTCGGCGCTGCCGGCCAAGCTGGTCGACTGCCGGTCGGCGGATGACCGCAGCGAGCTGTTCATCGTGGAGGGCGACTCGGCGCTCGGCACCGCCAAGCTGGCCCGGGACTCCGAGTTCCAGGCCCTGCTGCCGATCCGGGGCAAGATCCTCAACGTGCAGAAGGCCTCCCTGGCCGACATGCTCAAGAACGCCGAGTGCGCGGCGATCATCCAGGTCATCGGGGCGGGCTCGGGCAGCGCATTCGACCTGGACTCGGCCCGCTACCAGCGGGTGATCTTCATGGCGGACGCGGATGTGGACGGCGCGCACATCCGCACCCTGCTGCTCACGCTGTTTCACCGGTACATGCGCCCGATCGTGGCGGCCGGACGGGTGTTCGCGGCGGTGCCGCCGCTGCACCGGGTCGAGCTGATCAACCCGCGCAAGGGCCAGCAGAAGTACATCTACACCTACTCCGACGCCGAGCTGCATCGCACGCTGCTGGAGCTGGAGCGCAAGGGCCAGCGCTGGAAAGAGCCGCCGCAGCGGTACAAGGGGCTCGGCGAGATGGATGCCGCCCAGCTGGCGGAGACCACCATGGATCCGCGGCAGCGGACCCTGCGCCGGATCCGGATCGAGGACGCGACCGCGGCGCAGGAGATGTTCAGCCTGCTGATGGGCACCGAGGTGGCGCCGCGCCGGGACTTCATCACCGCCGGTGCCGCCGAGCTCGACCCGGCCCGCATCGACGCGTGATCGCTGCCGGCGGTCCGGCCACTCCGCGGTGGTCGCCGGCGCCGCGGAGTGGCCGGTGTGCTAGCCGCTCTTGCTCGGGCAGTGATGCGTGCCCGACCGGTACGGTGCGGCTGACCCCGCCGACGACGAGGCCGACGGAGACGACTTCGCCGCCGCGGTTGAGGCGCGGACGTGGTGCGTCGCGGTGCTACCGGTCGACGCCACGGCCACGCCTGCCGCTCCGGCGCCGAGACCGGCTGCGAGCACACCGGTAATCACCAGGCGCCGGAGCCGGCCACTGCTGGTGGCTGTCACAGGCTTCCTCCTTTCTGCTGGCGAATCCTGCGGCCGGCCGGTCTGGCCAGCCAGGGTCAGCATGCGCGGGCCAGCCGCCGCGCACCCGAGCGGATGCTCTGCGCTTCCTCAGAGCGGCTCTGGCTCACCGTGGTGCCGGCGGCCGGGCGGGCCGGGGCCTGCTGCCGGGGCTGCCGGGCTCAGATCAGCGCGGAGCTGAAGAACAACGGGGCCATCGCGAGCGCCACCCACGCGGCGACGGCGACGGCGGCCGCCAGCAGCCAGGCGGGCAGCCGCCGCAGCAGCGGCACCGCGACGATCACCAGCGCCTCGGCCCGGTAGAGGCTCAGCTTGCCGCCGCCCGCATAGGGGATCAGCCACTCGGCCGCGGCGGTGACGGCCAGCACGATCTCCGCGGCGGCCGGCCGCCGCGGCAGGTCGGCCGCGAAGCTGACCAGCGCGAGCGCGAGCAGTGCGGCCACCAGCAACGCCTGCTCGGCGACGGCCCGGCGGGCCGCCTGCGCGGGCAGCGGCGCGAAGGCCCTGAAGCGGGCGATGATCATGTTCAGCGGGTTGTGCGTCCCGACGCCGTACTCGATCCGCTCGGTGCTGAAGTAGGCATCCCAGTACCCACCTGCCCATGCTGCGGCGCCTCAGCGGCCGCCTGAGCCGCATAGGAGGGCTATTGGGGCAGGCGTGGGCAAGTCATTAACCGGTCGCGGTACCGCCCACGGCGGCCAGCGGATGCCGGACGCGCTCGCCCGAGCCGTCCCGGCGGCCGGTGTCCGGCGGCAGGTCCACCGGAGTGCCCGCGGCCGTCGCCCCGCGGGCTGGCCCCGGCCCGGCCCAGGCCAGCACCAGCGCGTCCTCGCCCTTCAGGAACCGGTGGCAGCGCACGCCGCCGGTCGCCCGGCCCTTGGCCGGGTACTCGTCGTACCGGGCGACCTTGACCGTGGCGGCCGCGGTGCCCGGCAGCGCGCTCGCGTTCCCGGCCACCGTGACGACGACCAGGCCGCCCGCGCTGCCTGCTGGATCGACGGCGCCGCCCGGGTCCGCCCCGCCAGCCGGATCGACGGCACCGAACCAGGTCACCGACGCGCCTGCGGCCAGCCGGATCCCGGCCATCCCGCCGGCCGCCCGGCCCTGTGGCCGGACCAGCGCGGCGCTGAACCGCAGCAGCTGCGCGTCGCTGGTGATGAGCACCAGGTCCTCGTCCTCGCTGCGCAGCTGCACCGCGCCGACGACCCGGTCGCCGTCCTTCAGGGCGATGACCTCGAAGTCGGTGGCCTGCTGCGGATAGTCCGGGCTGACCCGCTTGACTACCCCGG
>JBKQSL010000002.1:0-2516 GCA_052143655.1 Streptosporangiaceae bacterium
TGAAGTCGTCAGCGAACCGCGCGATGATCACATCACCGTGCGCGCGGCGTTTCCTCCACCAGTCGGCCCACAGGTCGAAGACGTAGTGCAGGTACACGTTGGCGAGCAGCGGCGAAACCGATGCCCCTTATGAGCAGTGCCGGGTTATGCGCAGTGCTGGCCTGCTGGCCCTGGTGACAGCGATGCTGGCGCTCGAGCACTGCGCATAACCCTTCTTTGAAGCTGAGGGCTCACAGGTTGGCGAGCCAGCTGAGCAGTCCGGGGTCGTGGTTCCATTCGGGCAGGTCGTCGGGGACGATGTCGTAGGCGGCTTCGAGAGCTTTGCGTTTAGCCTCGGTGGAGGCGCGAGCGTAGATATCGGTGGTGGCCAGCTCGACATGCCCGAGGATGTCGCGGATGTAGGGCAGCGGCACGCCTGCCTCGTAGAGGTGCATGGCCCTGCTATGCCGTAGTACGTGCGGGCTGATGTCGGCGCTGGAGAGCGCCGGGTCGCCGGCCTGGGCCTGGTATTTGCCGATGATCCAGGCGATCCCGCCGCGGCTGAGCTTGCTGCCGTGCTGGTTGACGAACAGCGGGTGGTCGTCGTGGCCGGGCTTGTCGAGGCCGTGCTCGACAAGGTAGGCATCCAGCAGCGCGGCGGTGTTGCCGCCGAGCGGGACATGGCGGATCTTGCGGCCCTTGCCGGTCAGCACGGCCAGGGCCGGGGGTTCGACGCGGATGTCGCGCACGGTCAGGTCGGCGAGTTCCTGAACCCTGGCGGCGGTGTCGTAGAGGGTGGCCAGCAGAGTCGCGTCACGGCGGCCCCGCCGGGTGGACCGGTCGGGCTCGGCGAGCAGACGGCGGGTCTGCCCGACAGTGAGGTGGTTCACGCCCGGCCGGGCCTTTTTCTTGGCGGGGACGGCGAGAATGTCCTGGCAGCCGGCCATCCTGGCAGGGTCCTGGGATTGCAGCCACCGGAAGAACGAGCTGATCGCGGCCAGGCGCTGGTTGCGGGTCGAGATGCTGTTGTGCCTTTCGGCCTCCAGCCAGTCCAGGAACCCGGCGATCGCGGCGGCGTCGATGAGATCGAGGGTGAGCTTGTCGGGCGGGATGGATCTGCCGTCGCGGAAGAAGGCGATCAGCAGCTTGAAGGTGTCGCGGTAGGACGCGATCGTGTTCGGTGAGCAGCCGCGCAGCCCGGCCAGGTGCGATGTGAGGAAGCGGTGCAGGAAGACCGCGAAGTCAGTCGCCATCGCCTGGCCCTGCCGTGACGGGCGGGACGACGTCTCCGTAGGCACGCTGGATCCGGGCGGTGATGTGCGGGTAGGACCCGGCGGTCAGCCGGAGGTAGTAGTCGGTGTCGGCGATCGAGCAATGACCCATATAGGCCTGCAGGACCGGCAGCAGCGCGCTGACGTCCTCGCCGCGGGCGAACCACGACCGCAGATTACTGACAGCAAAAGAATGTCTTAGATCGTGGACGCGAGGGCCGTGGCCCCGGCCGCCGTGGGGAATGCGGGCCTGCCACAGGAACCGGCGGAAGTTCTTGTCGATGTTGGCGAGCGTCAGCGGCTGCCCGGTCCTGCCGGGGAAGAGCCAGTCCCCGCCGGTGCGCCCGGCGACGCGGGCGTGGTAGCCGGCGAGCCTGTCGCGCAGCGGCGCGCTGACGGGCACCTGCCGGTCTTTGCCGCCCTTGCCGTCGCGAATTGTCAGGACCCCGGCAACGAGGTCGACGTCGCCGAAGCGCAGCAGCCGTGCTTCGGAGGCACGCAGGCCGCAGGCGTAGATCGTGCGGAACAGCACCGGCATGACCAGGTGCCGGAACGGGACCTGCGAGTCGTAGTGACAGCGGTCGGCCCGGGCGAACAGGGCCGCCAGCTCCTGGTCGGTGTAGATGTGCGGGACGTAGCGGGCGGGCCGGGGCAGCGCCCCGGCGGGCAGGACGTAGGCCGGCACGCCCCGGCGGCCCAGCCAGCGGGCCAGCTCCCGCACCGGCGCGGCCAGGCCGTGCAGGGTTGCCGGCTTGACTCCCCGCTGCCGGGCCGAGGTGATCCACGCCTCGACCGAGGCCCGGGTGGGCGCCTCCAGCCCGGGGAACTGGCTGGCGCTGAACGCGGCGAAGCGGGCCAGCACCCGGTCCTCGGCGTCGTACTTATAGCCCGTGGCGCGTTTCTCGGCGACCAGGGCCGTGATCGCCCCGGTCATCGTGACGGCGGGGTTCACCGTGACACCTCGCGCGCCGGCGCGTCCGGATCCAGCGCGCACTTGGAGAGCAGGCCCAGGGAGGACTTCAGGTAGACGCCGGTCGACTGGACGGACTGGTGCCCGAGGATGTCGGCGATCTGCTCGACCGGCGTGCCGCCCTCCATCAGCCGGGTCGCCAGCGTATGCCGGAGCGAGTGCATGCCATGACGGCGTTTCTCGCTCACCGGCACGTGCGCCACCCGGGCGTGCTTGACCAGGATCTGATGCAGATGGTCCTGGTCGGAGAACGGCCCGATCGGGGCCAGGTGCCGCACGAACACCTGCGGGCAGTC
>JBKQSL010000003.1:0-8225 GCA_052143655.1 Streptosporangiaceae bacterium
TGGCCGGCGTGGCGCGAGGCGCTCACCGAGAAGCGTGTCTCCCGCACCAGCCTCAACCGCCCCATCGGACCGGACCGCACGCTGGCCCTGGTCCGCAGCCGCCTCGACCTTGCCAGAACGATCGCCCGCTTGAACGTTGCCCTCCCTGAAAAGCGGAAGGTCGACAGTTCGATCCTGTCCCTGACCACTCGATCTAATCAGGCAATTCTGCTCCTCACCTGCGGCAATGCCATCTTCGGCCACACCTGACCGCTGCCCGCAAGTGCCCGCCCGAGACCTTCCAAGACCGGCTACGGCCGTTCACTAGCTACTGGCACGATCCTGGTCGCCATTAAACGGTGCAGCCCAGTGCTCCCCGAGCCTGCGCGTCGCCCGTAAGCAGGCGGGTGTCCGGTATAGCATAATTTTTTGGCCAGAGGCTGTCCCGATCTCTCCTCGAGTCGCAAGCGATGTCGCCCACGATCGTTTCGTCCCGGCCATGTGTACAACCTAATGGTGCGCCTGGTTGTGCCCCAGATTCTGGTGACCGCAGGCTCACGGCTCCGAAGGCGGTTAGTGGCTAGCCTCCTGAGCTGCAGAAACGTGAGCGGGGCTAAGTGTCTGGACCGCAGGTGGGCCGCGCACGTCATCAACTACCAACTGTCAGCTTGGGAATCCGAGAGATTAGGGTCACTACCAGCTCTGGGCTGGGCATTCGACTCTCCGTATATGACCCTGACTGACCCTTGGTCTCTGTGACGAATGGCCCGCTAATGGCCCACCGCAAGATCATCCCAAAAACGCCAAGGCACCGCGCAGCGCGAGCTAATCACCCTCCTGCCGCGGCCATGGCTTTCGCCCGGTCAGCTTTGACGCTCGCTATGGTCAGGGCCACACCGAGCATGAGCACGGGATCCTCTCCGTCCGTGACCTCGACGGCGAACTGCTTCCTGAGCGTCACCGCTGCCGTCGGCATACCACCGCGAGTGATGGAAAATGGTTGCCTGGACCGGTAGTTGCCGACGACCTCCAAACGGTCGGCCGCTGAGTTGATCTCGAGGTGGCGACCGAGCAAACCGCAGGCGCGCATGGTGATCCGTTGGCCGTCCGCGAGGAGTTCGTAGTGTGACGCGAGTATCTCGTGCGAGATGGCTGCCACTTCCGTTCCTTCGGTATCGCGGATGGACAGCTTAACGGAGGAGGCCTTTCCGCTGTCTTGAACCTCGAACCGCAGCGTCCCGCTGTCATCAGTTATCGGGCGGGTGTGGCTGTGGCGCTGCCTGCGCCCGATCACGTAAGTCGTACCCATGATTGGAGTATGCATCAGATCCGTTGATCCGTGCATGTCATCCGCCAGCGGGATGGGACCAGGGGTTCGCCATGACCTAGGTGGCTGGTGTCCAACGACCCAATTTAGCTGTGGAAGTGAATACGGATCGTAATCCGCACTGGTCAACCGCCCTGATCATTCTTACTCTGCGTGAAATTTTGATGAAAAACACCAGCCTCCTAGGGACCACCTAGCCGGTTACGTGAGCATCATGGTGGGGGTGTGGCGGGGCGTCAACTCCGGGTGCGGGCGGGCGCTGGCGGCGGCGGTAGGAGTCGCATTCGACGATGAGCTCGTGGCATGGACGTGAGCCGGTCGATGGCGGATTGGGCTAGGAGCGGGTCGGTCATCGGCGGCAGCCATTCGCTGGCATCGCGGTTGGAGGTGACGACGGTGGAGGCCCTGCGGTGCCGCTCGGTGATGATTTCGTAGAAGTCGGTGGTCTGGGCGGCGGTGAGGGGCTGGAGGGCAAAATCATCGATTTACTCCGAAGTCGGAGTAAATCGATTTATCCCGACTCCGGGATTATCCCGATCATTCGCCGCGTGCGGAGGCGTAGTCCGTGCTGGATAGGGTGCCGGGCCGGTCTTGGTGATCGGGAATCGGGATAATCCCGCCGTGGCCCACAATCCTCTGGCACCGGAGCATGTGCTCCGGCAGAAGGAGGAACGATGGGCACGATCTCGTGGACGCGTGGCGGGGGACCCCTGGCGCCGTTGGCGGAAGGGTTCCGCCAGGAGCTGCTGAGGCTGGGCCATCGGCCTGGCGCGGTGAAGCATCATCTGGTGCTGATGGGCCAGCTCAGCTGCTGGATGTCGGGTGCAGGCCTGACTGCTGGCGAACTCACCCCGGCGGTGGCCGGGCAGTTCCTGGCCTTCCGGAGGGCTGGTGGCCAGCGGCGTGTGCCGACACTGGCAGCCCTGGCGCCGCTGTTTGGCTTCCTCCGGGACCAGCGCGTCCTGCCGCCGGAGCAGCCTCCGGTTCCCACCCGCCGGGATGAGCTGCTGGGCCGCTACCGCTGTCATCTTGTCGAAGACCGTGGCCTGACCCCGAGCACTGTGTTGCGTTATGAGCGTTTCGCCCGCCGCTTCCTCGCCGGGCGGGCGGCACGGACAGGCGGCGAGACCGGCATCGAGCGCCTGTCCAGCGCTGAGGTCAGGGCCTGGATGCTGGAGGTCAGCTCGCGGCTGGTTGTGGAGTCGGCCAAGCGGGAGGCGGCCGATCTGCGGGCGCTGCTGCGGTTTTTGTATGTGGACGGGATTCTCAAGACCGATCTGGGCGGCGCCATGCCGCCGGTGGCTGTGTGGCGGGGAGCCCGGCTGCCTGCGACGATGAGCGCAGCGGATGTTGACGCCGTGCTGGGCAGCTGTGACTGCTCCACGGTGTCTGGGCGCCGCGACCGGGCGATCCTGCTCGCGCGGCTTGGCCTGCGCTCCGGTGAGGTGGCTGCCCTCCGGCTGGAGGATGTGGACTGGCGGGCCGGGGAGATCGCGGTCCGCGGCAAGGCGCGCCGCCGCGACCGGCTTCCGCTGCCGGCCGAGGTCGGCGAGGCGCTGGCGGCCTACCTCACTGGCGGCCGCCCGCGCAGCGAGTACCGCCAGCTGATCCTCACCCTTTACGCGCCCCCTCGGCCGATCCATCCCAGCTCGATCACCAACGTTGTCTACCGGGCCTGTCGGCGTGCCGGGCTGGCCCGGGCAGGCGGGCACCGGCTGCGTCATGCGCTGGCCACCGAGATGCTGCGCCGCGGCGGGGACCTGACCGAGATCGCCCAGGTGCTGCGCCAGTCCGATCTCGGGACCACGTCGGGGTATGCCAAGGTCGACCGGGCAGCCCTGCGCACCGTCGCCCAGGCCTGGCCGGGAGCGGCACGATGAGCCGCCTTGCCCAGCACGCCGGGGAGTACCTGCGGCTGCGCCGGGCGCTGGGCCACGACCTGGCCGACGCCGTCCGGCTGCTTCCTCGTTTCGTCGCCTACCTCGATGAGGCCGGGGTCTCCTCGATCACCATCGAGGCCGCCGTGGCCTGGGCGCAACGTCCCGACGCCGGGCCGCCCAGCTCGGTCTGGGCGCGGCGGATGACTGTGACCCGGGGCTTCGCCCGTTACATGTCCGGCATCGACCCGGTCACGCAGGTCCCGCCGCTGGGGCTGGTGACCTTCCGCCGCCGCTGGCGGCCGCCCTTCATTTACTCGGCGGCCGACATCGAGGCACTGATCGCCGGGGTGCCGCGGCTCATCCCCACGCCGCTGCGGGCGGCGACGTTCCAGACCATGATCGGGCTGCTGGCAGCCACAGGAATGTTCTCCCGGGGTCACCCGCTGTGGCGCAAACCTGTTCTTCGCGTTTGCGCAGCTCAGAGGCTGATGGAATGACGTTAGCGTGCGCGACAGGTGTGGTTCAAGCACCTGGATGCGGCGTGTCATCTCTGGCGTGGCGTGGCGTTGAGCTGGGCCATGAGTTCCCGGTTGGCGGCCCGGGCCGCGGCGAGGTCCTGGTCGCGTTCCTCGAGCTGGAGGCGCAGGTCGATGGCCTGTTGTTCGAGGTGGGTGATCTGCTGGCTGAGGGCGTCGATGTCGGCGGGGACGCCGAGTCCGGACTCGCGCCAGGCCTGCTCGCCGAGTGCCTCGGACAGGCGCCGTTCGAGCTGCCGGACGCGGGCGGTGAGCCGGACTGAGCGCTCATGGGCGGCGAGCAGGTCGGCTTGCAGTGAGGCGCAGGTGACGGCCGGTCCGGCGGTGCCGCCGGCCGCGGGCGGGGCGGCTTCGAGGGCGTGGATCTTGCCGAGCAAGTCGCGGTGCCGGTAGAGGAAGGCCCGGTCCACGGAGGCGGCGCGGGCAATGCCGGACACGGTGATCTCGGTGCCGTCGGCGGTGGCGCGGTTGAGCGTTGCGATGACGCGCTGCCGGCGGCGTGCGGAGTCGGCCTGGCGTCCTTTCCTCATCGCTTCGGTCCGCTGGCTCGTCGCCGGGGGCCGGGCAGGCGTGGTGGCGGTCATGTGAGGGCCTCGCTTGCGGGTGCGGGCGTGGTGATGCGGACGGATGGCATGCCCAGCGACACGGCGCGGTGCTTGCGGATCACGGTGACAGCCTCCTCGATCCGGGCGCGTTCGGGATCGCTGAGCCTGGCGATGTCGCCCTTGACGCGGCTGATGAGCCGCCGGATCCGGGTGATCTCTTCTTCGGCGGGGGTGGCGTCGGTGCGAGCCCACTCATCGACGCCGGCGATGGCGGCGGCGAGCCGCTCCCGGCTGCGCAGCAGGTCATCGAGGTAGGCGGTCAGGTCGGGGAGGTAGGACACGTCGGTGCGGAAGTGGTCGCAGCCGGCGCAGCGGAACCGGACCGGGCAGGCGTCACCGCCGGCGGTGACGTTGGCTGGTTCGGTGCAGGTCCCGTAGGGGACGGCGACCTCGCCGACCGCATAGCGGGCGTGCTCTGATTCCAGCAGGGCGCGGGCGTCGCGCCAGATCCGGTTGCCGTGCCGGTCGAAGCTCATCGCGGTCACCTTGTCCACCGCCTCCCGGCGGCGATCTTCCCCGACCCGGTAATAGCAGCGGGTGACGTTCAGGTTCCGGTGATCAAGGAGCTCGGCCAGCACGTCGATGGGCACTCCGGCGTCGGCGTGCCGCTGGGCGTAGGTGTGCCGGTAGGCATAGGGGACGATCTTGGCGGTGTCGAACTCGGTGCCGCCGCGGGTGCGCAGGGGCCCGAGCCGGTCTGCCCATTCACGGTGCCGTCCTTCCAGCATGTCGATGGTCATGGGCCTGCGCCCGTCGGGGTTGCGCCGCGCGGCGGGCAGCAGCTTCAGCTCGCCGGGCGGAGTGGCCGGGAAGCGGGCCCGGACACGGGCCTGCTGCCCGGTGATCACCGTCGCGGTGGCCTCGCTAACCGGCAGGCGGCGTCCCAGCCGGTGCGCCTTGGCGTTGTCGTAGACGAGCACCGGCGCGCCGTCAGCGTCGCGGGCCAGGCAGTCCAGCGGCAGGCCGAGGATGTCTTCGGGGCGCCGCCCGGTGTCGATGGCGATCTGGGTGGCGGCCTTGACCTCGGCTGGCTGCAGGGTGTCCAGACTGGCGCACAACGCGGTCATGATCTCCGGTGGCAGGTCACGTCCTGGCTCGCCGCGCTCGGCCTCGGCGGGAATGTCGGCGGCTCCGATGACGACGTCGCCGGGCAAGGCCGCGGCGACCTGCCCGGGGCGGGTCAGGCCCATGGCGCGGATCCCGGCCAGGACGGCGCGGACGCCACGGCAGATGACGTTGCGGTGATACCGGCTGATCGTCCCCGCCGACTCCAGGTAGCCCAGCCGGGCCAGGAAGTTCTCGACGTCGGCCCGGCCCAGTGCGGCCGGCACGTCTCCGTGGTCGGGCCGGGAACGCAGGCTCTCCGACAGCCGCGCCAGCGCGTTGATCTTCGTCCGGACGTTGGTGGCGCCTTTGCCGCGGTGGCGCGGCAGTTCCTCGGCCGCCCACCGCTTCGCGGCCAGACGCAGCCACGGCTGGGCGATACCAGTGAACGACAGCCGCCCGGGATGACCGAAGATCGCCAGGTCCCAGATGTCCCTGGACTGCTCGCTGGCCGGGCTGGCCAGGGCCTGGCGGACGTGGCGCACGAAGGCGTTCAGCAGCGAGCGGACCGGCTTGCCCGGAACATGACTGAGGTCGCACTCCTCGATCGAGGTGATCTGCTGGCGGCCAAGCGCACGGCAGGCCGCCCGCAGATCAACGTCGCTGATCTTCGCCCCGCCGCGGGTGCGCTGCCAGACCCCGAATAGCACCTGCACGACCACCAGCGGCCTCAGGCCGCGCAGGCTCACCTGCCCGCCTTCGGTGACCGCAGGTTCACCCAGTTGCCACTGCCGCGCGTCCAGACCCGGGTCGGTCGCGGTGGCGACCCGCCACCGCTGATAGTGGGTGTTGCAATAGCCGCGAGCGCTGTCGCAGGAGCGGGTGCACGCCGCGACCGCGCACGGCAGGAACGGCGGCAGCGGCCGGACCCGGGGATCGGCGAGGAACACCTTGATCGCCGGCTTGCCCGCCCGCTGGCGGAACTGCCGGGCGTGCGGCTGACACAAGATCGCCTGCGTCACTGTGGGCTCACGCTGGCATCCGGGCACCGCGCACTGCATCACGCGGGCCGGCAGCGGCGGCAACTGCTGCGACCCGGCGATCTGGTCTGCGGTCAGCCCCTGCCTGGCTAGCCGGGTGAAGCAGCGGTAACACACCCCGCTGAGCCCCGCATGGACCGTGGTGGCGCACCCGCCGACCCGGCACACCGCCCGGCCCAGCAGCCGGTGCCCGGCCGGCAGGGACAGCACCCGGCTCACCGGATCCCAGCCGGCCTCGGAAAGAAATGACGGGTCCAGCAGGGCAGCCAGCCGCTCCGCCTGGCCGTCCAGTTCCGCCCCGGCCAGCACATGGCCATACCCGGCCGCGCCCGCAGCGGCCGATAGCGCCCGCTCGGCCGCCACGCCGGTCATGGCCTGACTCCCGCCTGCTCGCGCGGGCTGGGCACGGCATCAACGGCGGCCCGCAGCCTGCCAGGGTCCGGATGCAGATACACCTGTGACGACGACACGGAGGCGTGACCGAGCAGGTCAGCGACGACGTCGATGCCGCACCCGGCATCGGCGGCGCTGCTACCGAAGGCATGCCGCAGCTGATGCGGCGTGACAGCCGCTGCCAGGCCCGCCCGGCGGGAAGCGGCGCCAAGCAGATCGCCGATCGCGCCAGGGCGCATCGGCGCGCCGACCGGGCCGCGGAACAAGTTCACCAGCACGAAGTCGCCGCCGGCGGCGGCCGGGACGGCCATCCGCTCCAGCGCATAGGTATCGAACGCCTGCACCGTCAGGAAATCCACCGGCACGGCGCGCTGCCGGCGAGACTTCGCCCAGGCCCCGTTGGAGTTGTCGTCGCGGCGGACCACATGCAGGTGCGCGCGGGCGATCTGACACCCCAGCGGCCGCGAGTCGGCCAGCAGGTGCACATCCGAGCGGCGCAGGCCGCACAGCTCGCCGCGGCGCAGCCCGGCCCGGGCCATCAGCAGCACGATCAGCCGGTCCCGCGCCGACAAGCACGCATGGAGCAGCGCCACGATCTCGGCGTCCGAAGCCCGGTCCACCGGCGTCTGGGGCTCGTGCAGCCGGTGCCGGGCCCGCATCCGCCAGCCCATCCGCCCGTCCTCGCCGCGCGCGGCCCCGGGCAGGTCCCGGTCATCGGCGACCTCATACAACAGCGCCACCAGATCCCCGCTCGCCTGCCCCGCAGCGACCGCGTGCACCACCATCCCGCGCACCGCGGTCAGCACGCCGTTGACCCGACGGGCCCCGCGGGCCGGCGCGCTCCCGGGCCCGGCCAGCACCATCCCCTGCCCGGAGGCGCTGACCCCGGAAACAGCCGGCCCCGCGTGCGCCAGCCAGGTCATGAACAACCCGAGCTGCCCGGCCCCCGCCTGCCACGTCCGGCCCGTCCGCTCGCACCAGCGCAAAAACAACGCGATCGCGTGCGCGTAGCTCTTCGTCGTCGACTCCGCGCCGTCGCGGCCGAACCGCACCTGCCGCAAGAAGCCATCAGCCACCGGCACCACGGCCAGATCCTCATCGAGCACCGTCCAGTACCTCGCGCCAGACGGCAGCCTTACCGGGAACGCCCGCATCCTTCGATCCCCCGATCTCGTGCTGGGCTGCATGAACTACTACCAGCCACGAGCGCCACACCAGGAAAGACGCGCCGCGCAATCCCGTCACATGACTCGTTCACCCAACGTCATGCAACAGGCTGAGGACCCTGGGAGAAGGAATGCGGGTCGGGCAGGCGCTGGGGTTGCGGCACGCCGACTTCGTCTCACACCGCCGCGAGCTGCATATCGTGCCGCGGGCCGACAACGCCAACGGGGCGCGGGCCAAGACGCTGACCCCGGCCG
>JBKQSL010000004.1:0-8498 GCA_052143655.1 Streptosporangiaceae bacterium
GGCGGGATCCGGCGAGGATGATGAGCTTCCTGGCGCGGGTGACGCCGGTGTAGAGCAGGTTGCGCCGCAGCATCATCCAGGACGAGGCGGTGAGCGGGATGACCACAGCGGGATACTCGCTGCCCTGAGAGCGGTGGATGGTGACGGCGTAGGCGTGGCCGAGCTCATCGAGCTCGGCGAAGTCGTAGTCCACCGGCTCGTCCTCGTCGGTCAGCACGGTCAGGGTCTGCTCTTCCAGGGACAGGCCGGTGACGACCCCGACGGTGCCGTTGAAGATCCCCGCCTTGCCCTTGTCGTAGTTGTTGCGGAGCTGGGTGACCTTGTCCCCGACGCGGAACACCCGCCCGCCGTACCGCTTCTCGGGCGTCTGGTCGCGTTGCGGGGTGAGTGCTTGCTGCAGCAGGGTGTTGAGGTTGCCCGCTCCGGCGGGGCCGCGGTGCATGGGTGTCAGCACCTGGACGTCGCGGACCGGGTCGAGCCCGAACCTGGCGGGGATGCGGCGGGCGACGATGTCCACGACGAGCCTGGCGGTCTCTTCCGCCGGGTGCAGGCCGGAGTCCTCGGGAGGCTCGCAAGCGAACCAGTAGAAGTCGCCGAAACCGGTGAGCTGCGGGGGCTGGCCGTGGTTGATGCGGTGGGCGTTGACGACGATGCCAGACTGCTGGGCCTGGCGGAAGATCCGGGTCAGCCGCACCCGCGGGATGGCGCCGGCGGCGAGCAGGTCCCGCAGCACTTCGCCGGCGCCGACCGAGGGGAGCTGGTCGACGTCGCCGACCAGCAGCAGGTGCGCTCCTGCCGGGATGGCCTTGACCAGCTTGCTGGCCAGGATCACGTCCATCATCGAGGACTCGTCCACTACGACCAGATCGGCGTCCAGGGGGGTGTCGCGGTCGTATTTTGGGTCGCCGCCGGGCTGCAGCTCCAGCAGCCGGTGAACGGTGGAAGCCTCGTGGCCGGTCAGCTCCGCCAGCCGCTTGGCGGCCCGGCCGGTAGGCGCGACCAGTATCACGGTGGCCTTCTTGGCCGTGGCGAGCTCGACGATGGAACGGACGGTGAAGCTCTTCCCGCAGCCGGGGCCGCCGGTCAGCACGGCCACCTTCTGCGTGAGGGCGAGCTGGGCCGCCTCCTGCTGTTCGGGGGCCAGGTCCTGCCCGGTCCGGGCGTGCAGCCATCGCAGTGCCCTGCCCCAGTCCACGGCCGTGAATGCCGGCAGCCGCTGCTGCCGGGAGTTCAGCAGGGCCAGCAGCCCGGTCGCCAGGGACTGCTCGGCCCGGTGGAAGGCCACCAGGTAGACCGCCGGGAGCAGATCGCCACCCTCACCGGGTACCAGTTCGCGGACGACGCCATCGGCGGCGACGAGCTCGTCCAGGCACGGGCCGATCAGTTCCCGGTCCACCTCGAGGATCTTGGTGGCATCTGTGATCAGGTTGGGTTGCGGGAGGTAGCAGTGCCCGTTGTCAGCGGCCTGCGACAGGGTGTACTGCAGCCCTGCGCTGATCCGTTCCGGGCTGTCGTGCGGGATCCCGACGGCCCGGGCGATGGTGTCGGCGGTCTTGAACCCGATGCCCCACACGTCCGAGGCCAGCCGGTACGGCTCGTTCTTCACGATCGTGATGGAGGCGTCGGCGTACTTCTTGTAGATCCGCACTGCCAGGGAGGTGGACACCCCGACGCCGGACAGGAACACCATCACTTCCTTGATCGCCTTCTGTTCCTCCCAGGCATCGGCGATCTTCTTGGTCCGTTTCGGTCCCAGGCCGGGCACCTCGGTCAGCCGGCCGGGCTCGGTCTCGATGACGGCCAGGATGCCGGCACCGAAATGTGCCACCATCCGTTCGGCCATCACCGGGCCGATCCCCTTGATGAGCCCCGAACCCAGATAGCGGCGGATGCCCTGGATCGTGGCAGGCAGCACGGTGGTATAGGAGTGCACCTCGAACTGCCTGCCGTACCTGGGGTGGGAGCTCCAGCGCCCGGTCAGCCGCAGGCTCTCCCCGACCTGGGCGCCCAGCAGCGGCCCTGCCACCGTCAGCAGATCCGGGCCGGTCCGCTCGGTGGCCACCCGGGCGATGGTGTAGCCGGTGTCCTCGTTGACATAGGTGATCCGCTCCAGCACCGCCTCCAGCACCGACAGGCTCGGCGGTGCATCTGGCGACGGGGACTGACCGGTCACGGCGACCATTCTGCCGGGCCTCCCAGGCCGCCGGTACGCCGCGCCAGACGGCCCAGAACTTGCCGCCGCCGGGATGGCAAGACCGGTGGTCGCGCCCATGCCCGGATTTCAGCGATGCAGGGCTCTGGCGCATCCGGCCCAGGTGTTCGCTTCCGCCGCTATCGCTCCCTGGCCCGGCGGGGTGGTTCTTGCCGCCCGGCACCCGTGGCCAGCCAGCCGTACGGCTTACGCACCCGCGCCTGACGTGACAGGCTGGCCAGAGCAATCGCAGGAAGCGCGGACCCCGGCCGCCATGGCGGGGCGCAGTCGCAGGGGAGAAGGCCAGGATGGCGCAGGGCACGGTGAAGTGGTTCAACGGCGATAAGGGCTACGGCTTCATCGCGGTGGAGGGTGGCCCGGACGTGTTCGTGCACTTCAGCGCGATCACCGGCGGCGGCTACCGCAGCCTGGAGGAAGGGCAGAAGGTCGAGTTCGACATCACGCAGGGCCAGAAGGGACCCCAGGCGGAAAACGTCAGGGTCATCACCTGACACATCGGCAGCGAGCGCCCTCCCGGACGCCGCGCAGCCCGGGGTCACGGGTAGCTCCGCCCGGCTGGGCCCCGGGTTACCGTCCGCCAGCAGGTCACCGAGCGTGGCCGAGCCGCCGATGGGCAAGCACGCGAGAGCCGCCGTCAGGCGCGGGCTGCAGGTCCGCGAGCGTGACGCTGCGCAGGCACGCAGATTCGCGCTGAGCGCTGACCGCGCGATCTGAGTCACAAGCGAGGCTTGCTGCTGCGCGGCGGTACCCGGCAGAGCGTGTCAATGCCGCGCTGCGCGGTTTAGAAAGCGCGGCTGGATCACGGTGCAGGATCGGGCCGTGACGGTGCGGGAGGCGGCAGCGCTGGGCCGGTTCGCCGGCAGCTAGGCGGCAGATCGCCTGATCCAGATGTCGGCAATCCGACAGCGGCCCTGTCAGCCGGGTGACTGCCGGCCGCCGCGCAGTTCGGCACCCTGCAAGGGATGACACGCCAGGGTGAAGGGGAACTGCGATGAGCACAGCGACACCGGCGCTCGGCCGGGTGGAAAACGGCATGGCGCACATCGTGCAGGACGCGCTCAGCTGGGCGGCCGGCGACGTCGATTCCGCCGTGGCAGAGGCCCGCAGGTGCAAGACCATCCGGCAGTGGCATAAGCAGCTGCAGCGCCGGATCGGCGGGACAGCATTCGGCACGTCGCTCATCCCCGGACTGCACGGGTTCGGCATCGGTCTCGAGCTGCCTTGCCTGTTCACGCTGATGGCCCGCGGGGCCATCGGCACCGGCGCGCTGCTGGGCGCCGCCATCGATGCCGAGACTGACCTGCTGGCCATCTTCGGCTTGTGGAGCGGTGCCATTCACAAGAACACGCTGGCCGCGGCGCAGGGCGGCGCCGTCTTCGTGAACTACGAGGGCGGTGCCATCATCACTAGCTCCCTGGCCCATCCGGCGTACGGGGCCAAGGTGCTGGCGCTGGGACTCAAGCTCGGAGTCCAGGCCGTCAGCGCCGACCTGGGCGGCGTAGCCGGGAAAGTCGCGGGAAGCAGCGCCGGGCCGGTCAGCGTGATGATGCAGCCGGCCATCCGCACGCTCCTCGCCAAGATCTCAGCCAAGGCCTCGGGCCAGATCGGGGCGAAGGTCGCCGCCGGGTTCGCGCCCGTGCTCGGCGCCGCCATCAGCGGCGGCATCAGCTACCACGTCCTGGCCAGGTTCTTCGCCGCGGCGAAGTCCTACTACGAGCACAAGATCGTAGACACGAGCACCCCGGTATAGTCGCGGCGGGCGAGAGCGGGCGGGTCCATGACCGGGCCAGTCCGCTCACATGCGGTACATCCGCCGCATCGAGAAGCTATCCGAACCATGCTCGCAGAACGCCAGCTCGCGGTCGAGACGTCACGTCGCAGGGGCAATCCCGTCATGTGCTGGGGCCGGGTGGGTGAGGAGCGTGATTGCTTGCTGTCGGCTGAGCGCACGACCAGCGGCCAGCTCCGCATCCCAGTGTTCCGGTGCAGTGGCCGCACGGGCGGGAGCCAGGAAATGCTCGAGCGTGGCGGCGTCTGGCTGTGATGCCGGCATGCATGCTTGCTGTCGGATGGTTTCCGCGGCGCCGGCGAGGCGAGCCGCCCGCGCACAGTCGCCAAGCTCGGCGGCGATGGCGGCGGCCAGCTCCAGGGCGTCGATCAGGAACTCGGTGTCGCCTGAGCCGGCGACATAGCCGAGCATGCTGGACAGCAGGTCGCGGGCCTCCCATGCCCGGCCGGCGAGCAGGCTGTTGACGGCCAGCGATTGCTGGGCTATGGCCACCCGCATCAAGTCTTCGCGCTTCCGGTTGAGCGCGAGCGCCTCTTGCAGCAGGGTCTCGGCGCGGCCGAAATTGCCTGCCGCGGTTTCCACCTGGCCCAAGTTCATAAGGGCCACGCCCAGCCCCGCCTCGCTGCCGATCTGGCGGGAGATGGCAGCGCTGTTCTCCAGCAAAGCCCGGGCGGTGTCCAGGTCGCAGAGATGACGGTGGACGCCGCCGAGGCTGTTGAGTTCTCGTATCTGCTCGCCCGGTTCGCCCAGGTCCGTCCAGATGGCGAGGCTTCGCTCGAAGAGCCGCAGCGCGGCGCCGAGCTCGTCCTGTTGCAATAGCAGCATCCCCAGCCAGTGCGCCAGCCGGGCCAGCGGTGCTCCGGCGTTATCGGCGGCGAGGTCGATCGCCCGCTGCAGCCACCGCCGCCCTTCGGTGGCGTGACCGTGCTGGTACCAGAACGGGGCCAGCGCCTGGACCAGCCGCAGGCCGGCGGCTGCCCGCTCGCCGCCCTCGGCCGTGTCTGCGGCGGGCGTCTCCAGCGACCAGCTCAGCGCGGCGCGCAGGTTGTCATGCTCGGCCTCCAGACGGTCCAGTGCCGCCAGCCCCGCCAGGCCGGTCAGCTGCTCGTGCGCTCGCTCGGCGAACGCCGCGTAGTACTGGGCATGCCGGCGCATGGTGTCGGCCAGGTCACCCGCCTGACGGAGGCGCTCGAGAGCGTACTCGCGGATCGTCTCCGGCATGCCCACCCGCGGCTCGCCGTCCACGCCCTCGGTCACCGTGATCAGGCTGACATCCAGCAGATCCGCGGCCACCTGCAGCGGATCGACCCCGGCTTCCTGGCCGGGATCGGTCATGGCGACCGCCGCGAGCGCCTCCAGGTCGCAGCCCCCGGCGAACACCCCCGTCCGGCGCATAACATCCGCGGATTCGCTGCCCAGCAGGTCATAGCTCCAGGCGATGGTGTTCCGCAGGGTCTGCTGCCGTGACGGCCGCCCGACGTCGGCGGAGGCTAGGTCGAGGCTGTGGCCCAGGCGGCCCAGCAGGGCACGGGGTGCCAGCAGCTTGACCCGGGACGCGGCCAGCTCGATCGCCAGCGGCAGCCCGTCGAGGCGCCTGCAGATGGCCGCGATGTCAGCGGCGTTGCCCGCAGTAACAGAGAAGCCTGGCCGGACCATGTCCGCCTGCTGGACAAACAGCCGCGGCGCGCCGCAGGCTGCCACCTCCGCCACCGACCCCTCGCGGGGTATCTCCAGCGGCGGCACCGGCTGCTCGTGCTCGCCCCGCAGATGCAGTGGTCGCCGGGACGTCGCCAGAACGACCAGGCCCGGGGCGGCCGCGAGCAGCGCCGCTACCACCCCGGCCGCCCCGTCCAGCTGCTCGAGGTTGTCCAGCACGAGCAGCGCCCGGCGGTCGCCCAGGTACCCGGTCACCGCGTCGGCGGCGGGCCCGTCGGCGCGGACGTCCAGGCTGTCGGCGATGGTCTTCCACATCACCCCGGCGTCGCGGACCGGCGCCAGGGCGATAAAGAAGACGCCGTGCGGGAAGGCCTGATCCAGCGCTGCGGCGGCTGCTAGCGCCAGCCGCGTCTTGCCGACGCCGCCGGGGCCGGTCAGCGTCACCAGCCGGACCCCCGGCCCGGCGACCGCGGCGCGAAGCTGCCCTAGGTCGCGATCCCGGCCGACCAGCGGCGTCAGCGGCACCGGCAGGCTGGTCTGTGCGCCCAGGCTCTTCAGCGGCGGGAACCGATCCGGCAGGTCAGCTGCCACCAGCTGGTAGATGCGTTCAGGTGCCTCGATGTCCTTCAGCCGGTGAAAACCCAGGTCACGGATGGACATCCCGGCGGGCAGCCGTGACTGCGCCAGCAGCCGCGTCGCATCCGACAGCACCACCTGGCCGCCGTGCGCGGCCGCCGCGATCCGCGCCGCCCGGTGCACGTCCATGCCGATGTAACCATCCTCGTGGCGGGCCGGCTCACCTGAGTGCAGCCCCATCCTGACCCGGACAGCCACGCCGCCCGGCCAGTAATGACCGGCCAGAGCACGCTGGGCCGCCACGCAGCAACCGACCGCATCGCCAGCCGACTCGAACACCACGAAGAAACTGTCACCCTCGGTCCCCAGCTCCCGGCCGCGCCCGGCGCCAAACTCTGCCCGCAGCAGGGCGCGCTGCGCAGACAGCGCCTCGCCGTAACGGTCACCGAGACGGCGCAAAAGCGCCGTCGACCCCTCCATATCGCTGAAGAGCAACGTCACGGTCCCTGAGGGAAGATCTCCCGCCAGTAAGCCCGCCTCCCTCGGCCCGGCCCGGGCCCGGCGCGAACGCGGAACGAGACTACCCACGGCCAGAACGCCCGCCGCCGGGGCACTCCAAGTATCCGGCGTGACCACGCCCCCCGCAATACGACGCGGCACCTGGCCAGACACAAGCGAGCATGGGCAATGCCAGTTGCACGAACCACTTAATCTGTGTCTAGCGCGGCGTTAGTGCCCGCTGTCAGCTTGCTGACACCTGATGACCGGCGAGCCGGCTGAGTGCTGCCGCCTGCGTGATGGTCACGGCCCGGCCGTGCATCTCGATCCAGCCGCGTCTTTCGAAACCGCGCAGCGCGGCGTTGACGCTCTGCCGGGTGCCTCCGATGAGGTGCGCGAGTTCCTCCTGGCTCATCTTCTGCCTGATGACGCCGTCATCACCCCGGGGCTGGCTGAGCAGCACTTTGGCCACACGGCGGGGCAGATCCAGGAACACAAGGTCGGATGCATCTTCGGTAAGCCGCCGCAGGGTGGCGCCGAGGGAGCCCGCTAAGGCCTGCGCGACGGACGGCACGCGCCCGCAGACGCCCTGGATCATCGGGCGCGGTACAAGAAGCAGACGGGATTCCTCCAGGGTCTCGGCGTCGGCTGACCGGGGACCGCCGTCGGCGGCACTGAGCTCGCCGAACACGCCGCCCGGCTGGATGACCGCCAGCGTCAGCTCACCGCCGTCTGCAGCGCGGACCACGACCTTGACCAGGCCGGAGATGACCACGATCAGGGTGTCGCCCGGATCACCGGTGCTGAACACGACCTGACCGCGACGGAAGGTACGCGCCCGGGACGCCGCAGCGATGGCCTCGATATCCGCGGTCGGCGCCGAACGGAGCAGATCGGTCGTGCGCAGAATGCCCGTCACGTCAGTGCTCATCACTGTCCCCCAGCCACAGCATTGCCATGCGCGCTCGCGGCACGGTCTTGACCTCGGACACTGTGAGGTGCTGGTGCTTACCCAGCGGCCGCGCCAGATACACCGCCGCCTCCGACAGATACACCGCCGCGCAGCCGGCCTGCGATCAGCTGGTATCTCGCATCGGGCATCGGGGGCTCCAGTCTCGCTGCTGTCAGTGAGCTGACAGCAACTGTGTCGGCCGGGTGACTGACAGCCACCTCGCAGCCGGGCACGCTGACGGAAGCTGGTCATTCCGGGTGTTTCTCATCAGTGGAAGCATCTCACCCGGCAGCAGGGCAGCGACCGCCAGGGCGCTGGCCGGGCGGCCGGGACCGGTGGGACCGCGCGGCACGTCACGGGAGGCGCCATGTTCATCGCTCTGCTCGCCGCCATCGCCCTAGTCATCGCCGGACTCCCGCTGGCCGCGGTGATCCTGGTCAGCGTGGCCAGCCGGCGTGAGGATACCGCCGGCACCCTGGTCGGCCATCCGCCGGGGCCGCTGGCCAACGCCGCGCGGCGGCTGGTCGGCTTCCGCGCCGATCGGGCCTCGCCGCGGCGGGCTGTGCAGGGCCGCCGGGAGCTGACCGCGGCCGGCAGCCCGGGCCGCTGGCCGGACGAGCTGTAACCCCGGCCGCGCTACCGCGGTCATGCCGCCACACTCCCCGCCGCGGCGTGACCGGTCAGCGAGAGGAAAACGCCGTCGAGCGAGGCGCGCTGGAGTGTCACGTCATCCACCTGGACTCCGGCGGCATCTAGTGCGCGAACCACCGTGGTCATCAGCCCGGCGACTGCGGCCACCGGAGCCGAGAGGCGCA
>JBKQSL010000005.1:0-3650 GCA_052143655.1 Streptosporangiaceae bacterium
AACCGACGTGATCACCGTGCCGTCGCACACGAAAAAGGACAACCCGAAGGCTGCCCTCAAACCCCGTCCGCGCCGTCAGTGACGCAACCAGGTCCCTACATCCTCATTCTGAGCGGCCGGGAACACCGGTAGGCCCGGAGCCGTTCATGCTTAAGGCCGGCGAGCCAGGCGCCGCATCGGGTGAACTCTTCGCTGCTGCTCCCCGCAAGCCCGAGCCCGACAGCCGGTTCCGAAGGAGATGCTCGAAACGCTGAGGGTGCCTGACAACTCGGCATCGGCACGCCGACGGGGCACCGGGCTACATGAACATACATGCCCGCCTGATACCTGCACTGCCCGCACATGCTTGTTATGGAGGTGATCGTCCGGCACCAAGATCGAGGCGCGCTGCGCCTCGATCACCTGCATAACAGGCACTTATGCCGAGCCCGGAGGGCGATGTGATCTTCGATGACTGGTTACCGGGCGTCACATCGGTGTTGGCGATACGAGCGCGCAGCACCCGCCGTTCGGTGCAGCCGGTCCCCCCTGGACACTCCTCGGCTGAGGCAAGCAGATTGGGGCGTTCTGTTGCTCATCGAGAATGGCCGGGATCATTGGCCTGCCTTCGGGCCGCTGCCCGGGCGGGGCTGGGGCGTTCTGAGCCGAAGGCGAGGGGAACCTCACGTTAGGTGAGTGCGGGTCTTGGGCAGCAGGCATTTGCACAGCCCGGTGACACCTGGGCGCGCACGCCGCCGGCGAACCCCTCGACGGTCACAGTGCTGCGAGGGTCGCCGCCTGCGAGCCTCTTCGCCCGCCTCGCTGCCCGCGCTGCCGTGTACGGGCGCTGCGCCTGGTAGCCGCAGCAGCCATAATGTGTCTCGTGGGGCTCAAGCCGGGCACCGGGTACGACCTGATCGAGCGCGCGAGTGCAATCGACTTGATGGAGCTCGCCTCGGATTTCGGCCCGCTGCCGCTGCAGGTGGGAGCCGTCTTGGTATTCGGGTCTGGCGAGAGCCTGGCAGCGGGCGAGGTCCGCGATGCGCTGGCCGATCGCATCTGCGCCATTCCGCGCCTGCGGCAGCAGCTGATCTCAGCACCGCCGGGGTGTGGCCGGCCAGTCTGGGTCGATGATCCGGAGTTCGACGTCGCCCGGCACGTTCACGAAGTCGCCTGTTCACCACCCGGCGACGAGGACGCGCTCCTGCGGGCAGCGGCTGGAGTGGTGACCGTCCCGCTGCCGCCGGGCCAGCCGCTGTGGTCAGCCACGATCGTCACCGGGCTCGCCGGGGACGCCTGCGCTCTGGTCGTCGTCTTCCACCATGTGCTGGCTGACGGAATGGGCGGCCTGGCGGTCCTTGCCAGCCTGGTCGACGGAGCCGTCAATGCTCGGCAGCAGGACTTCCCCCGGGCGAAGCCACCGGCGCGGCGACTGGCAGCAGACGCAGCCGTGAGCAGGGTCCGCGTAATCACTCACCTTGGGCGCGTCCCGGCCCTTCTGCGAGATGCCCTGGCCGAGCTCCGGCCAGGGGCCACGCCAAGGGCGCCCCGCTGTTCGCTGAATAGCCCCGTCGGTACCCGCCGCCGGCTCGGGGTCGTGCGGGCCGATCTGGCGCAGGTCCGCTCGGCCGGCCGCGCCTTCGGGGGGACGGTCAACGATGTCGTCCTCACCGCGGTGAGCGGCGCACTGCGGGCTCAGCTGGCCCGCCGGGGTGAGCGCATCGATCAGATCGTCGTGTCCGTGCCGGTCTCGGGCAGGGCCGCGGCCAGCCCCGCTCAGCTTGGCAACCAGGTCGGGGTCACGCCGGTGATGATTCCGGCATCCGGTGCTCCGCCCGGCCGGCTTGCGGCGATCGCTGAGATCACCCGGGGACACAAGAGCCGGACCAGAGGAGCATCAGCCGCATTGATCGCCCCGGCATTTCGGCTCCTTGCCGCGCTCGGCGTGCTGCGCTGGCTCGTAGAGCGCCAGCACCTGGTCACATGTTTCGTGACCAGCCTTCGCGGCCCGGATGTCCCCGTTTCCTTTCTCGGCGCGGCTGTCTCCCAGATGATTCCGCTCGCTGGCGTCGCCGGAAACGTAGCCGTCGCGTTCGCGGTCCTGTCCTATGCCGGCACCCTCACCGTGACCGTCATCGCCGACTGCGACGCTTGCCCCGACTCTGGAGCCCTCGCCGCTGCACTTCAAGGCGAACTCGACGCACTCACCGCACCGACCGAGACGTAACCCGGGCTGCAGCTGGCAGCTTCGCCGGGCTGCCGCACAGAGCACCCGCCGGCAACGATGGTGCTCGACGGCAGCCGAGCCAGGGGCCGATGCAAACCCCGGCCTCCGGACTTTAGTGCCCGGGCGATCCTGAAGTCAGCCGGGTGCCTTCAGGTGAGGGTTGGAGAAGGACACGATGCGCCTGCGGGCATCTGCCGCCGACGGCTCGTGGAGGCCGGACGGCCCGCCGAACTTCCCCATCACGACGAAAATCGCGGGGGACCTCACCGGCGACGGCAGCGAGAGGTCGTTGAGGAAGGAGTGCCCGGCGTCCGGGTACTCCTTGATGTCATGGTCCACGCCGGCAGCCTCCAGGGCCCGGTCGAGCCTGCCGGCGGTCCCTCGGTTGGCCCGGTCCCTGGCGCCATAGCTGCCGACGATGGGACAGGCGCCTGCCAGGACGCTCTCGGTATACGCGTCCTTCGGCACGCCCACCCCGTAATTCACGCTGGCGGCTGAGAACCCGTGGCCGGGGGCGAGCAGCAGCGCGAACCCGCCGCCGATGCAAAAGCCGATGACCCCGGCCTTGCCCGTGCAGCCCTCCTGGCCCGTCAGCCAGGCCCGCACGGCCTCGACATCCTCGAAGGCCCGCCCCCGCCGGGCGCGCAAGTCGCGGCCGATGGACAGCAGGCACCTCACCGGCCGGCCCCAGCAGAACAAGTCGGGCGCCACGGCCAGGTAGCCCTCGCCCGCCAGCCAGTCGGCCTGGTTGCGCACGTCCTGGCCCATGCCCCCGGCATCGTGAATGACCACAACCCCAGGCCACGGCCCCGCGCCCGAGGGTGCCGCCAGATAGGCGGGCACCTGCCCGCGGGCACCCAGGACACTTACCTCGGCCATCACGTCTCCTCACACACCGGTACGGCGGTCGGGGCTAGCGCGCCCCGGCCGCCCGTACCCGGGGCATCTGCTGAGCCCGCCCGTGATGACGGTGATGCTGTCGCTGGGCGGGGTGATGTCACTGTCCGGGGGGCTGGCCGGCGTGCAGTTCCGCGGCGATCTGCGCGGCCCAGGCGTCGATGGCCGGCCAGTCGCGGAAGTCACCGGCCGGCAGGGCGGCCCGGGCGGCGGGCATGTGCGCCACGAGCCGCTCGCCGAGGCCGACCGGCGGCGCGGCCGGGTCGTAGGCGCCGAAGAAGACCTGCTCACCCCGCGGCTGCAGCAGCCTGGTGAGCTCGTCGAACTCCTTCGGCCGGCTGGCCTGCAGGACGTTCCTGCCGTCCTTGTCCACCAGGTCGGTGCCCAGCGGGCCGCTGCTGAACAGCCACACCGGCCGCGCCGCGAGCTCCTTGCGGTGCCGCCGGGCAAACGTCACGGCCGGCTTGAGCCAGTGGAACATGTAGGCCGCACCGCCGAGGACGACCGCGTCATAGGACCCGACGTCCCTGACCTCCTCAACGGGCCG
>JBKQSL010000006.1:0-6933 GCA_052143655.1 Streptosporangiaceae bacterium
GGCTCGGGCACTGTTCAGGATCCGACACCTTCACTGAGAACGGACAATCCTGGCCACATCGGATGAGACTGGCCACCTGGTTGGCCAGATCGATGAGAAAAGGCCAGTCCCGCCGCGACCTGACAGCCAGAACTCCGAGGCCGCGGGCACGGGACAGTCCCCATCCGCAATAGCCGCTGATGGCGCGGTAACCCTCCGTGTGCCTGGCGGGGCTGGCGCTCTGCTTCCTGGGGAAGTGATTCCAGGGGGTGGCCGCGGAGCGTGCCGGGCTCAGTGCTGCAGTCCGTCCCATGACCATCGCGGGATGCTCATGCCCTCGGGAACCTCGTCAGCAGACTCGTGGTAGCGCGCCATGGTCGTCGTGGCGGCCCAGGCGAAGTAGTCGTGCAGTACCTGCCGCAGCGGCCCGTCCGCTTCCAGGCCGGCGTCTTCCATCGCCTGGTCGAAGCAGGCGATCGCCCGGCGGTCCATCTCCTCGTGCGGGCCGTTGCCGCTGTGCATCCGCACGACCGAGGTCTGGTCCCCGAAGATGCCGGAGTAGGCGGCGGGGCCGCCGAGGGCCTCGGCCCAGTAGGCGGCAAGCCGCCCGGTGTGCTGCGGATGGAATCCGTGGCTGAACGCATGGCTGACAATCTCATCGGCCATCACCCGGCTGTGCCAGGCCGCGGCCAGGCGGAGCAGGCCCGCCATGCCGCCCGCGGCCTCATACACGCTGTGCATGCCTCCAGGATGCCAGGCCACGCCAGGCCGCAGCCCGCGGCCCAGCCGCGCTGCCCGCGAGCGCGCGCGGGCCGGGGATCTCGTGCAAATTGACTACCGCGCGAACGCGCGCACGTGCCGCTCTCGGACCTGGCGAGCGCTCCTTGCCCCGGGCCTGCCAGCGGTAAGCCTCTGCTCACGGTGGTCAGCCTCCCCCAGCACACCTTGCAGCAGCTTGGTGAAGTGCTGATGGTCCGGCGACTCCCGGGCATCCTCGCCCGCAGCTGGCCAGGCGATTTACGGGCGGCACAGCGGACTCGGCAAGATGACCTGCTGTCGCCACCCCCGATCCGGCCGCTGGAGCTATCTGCGGCGATCACATACGGATCGTGACCGTGACCGAGCGCGCTCACCCGTATATCACATGCTGTGATCGCCCCGCGGGATGGCAGCGCGCGAGTGGCCGCCGCTCTGCGCGGGCGCGGGAGCACGCCTCGTGTGGGCGAACGACGCCAGAACTGGAAGTTCGGGACTGTGGGTGGCGGCCTGCGGACGAAGACCGAAGCGGTTGAGCTCGCCCTGCGCCATCTTGCCGGGCAGCCGATGACGCGAGAGGAGGCCCTGTCGATGCGGGGCGCGCATGCCATCGGGGACCTTCCCGATGATGTCCGCCCCCGGGGAGCAGCGTGATCCTCGCCGACACCTCAGCCTGGGTCGAATACGACCGGGCCACCGGAAGCGCAGTCGATCATCGCCTGACCGAGCTGATTGACACCGGGGGCCCGGTCGCCGTCACCGAGCCGGTGATCATGGAAGTGCTGGCTGGCGCGCGCAGCGACGCGAGGGAGGCGGATCTGCGCCGCCTGCTGCTGCGTTTCCACCTCTGCACGTTCGACGCCGTCGCTGACTTCGATGGGGCGGTACGCATCTACCGTCGTTGCCGTCAGTCCGGGATCACGCCCCGGGGGATGGTTGACTGCATGATCGCTGCGGTTGCGCGAAGGCACCAAGTCACTTTGCTGGCTTGTGACAGCGATCTGGACCATGTGGCCAGCGTCATCGGCATCGACCTCGACGAGGCCTCGCGCCGGTAACTGCCACCCGCCACCAGCTCAGCCCCGCGAAGAGCCGCCGGCTCACCCGGCCCGGTGCCGCTGCGCGGTAACGTTCGCTGCCGCGCCGGATGGGCCGTTCGGTTAATCTCACGATCTTGGCCAGATATCTGGGAGCCGCCGGGCCGCCCGTCGTCTGCCGGCTCATGCTGTCGCCCCTGAGGTCGGCCAGGGCGGCGAGGACTCTGCGGTTGGTGTCGCCAGTCTGCGGGAGGCAGGCCCCTCGTCTGGGATGAAGCGCGCAGCGCCGCCGTCAGGGGCGTTTTGCAAAGGAAGGACAGACGGCACCGCAGCGATGCCGACCGGAATGTTCTGCGCCTAGATAAGCCTGCGGAGTATTCAGGTGCCACCGGGCCGGGCGGTACGTACTGTGGCCCGGTGATCGCCGCCATCACCACCTGTGTCCGCAGCCGCATGGGACCGGGAGCTCGGCTGAGCTGGGCGGCGCAGCGGCCTGCGAGGCCGGGGCGCTCAGCGCTGCTCGACCACCATCAGCGAGTGACCAGCGGGGTCGCGCAGCCAGAACATCGGCGGCACCGGACCGCCCGTCCGCGCCACCTCAGCGTCCACGTCCACCCCGCGGGCCTGCAGGACGGCATGGGTGGCATCGATGTCAGCGGTGGTCAGGGTGATCCCGGTCTCGACCGCCGTGACCTCGCTTCCCGGCCGGGGCGGTGCTGCAGTTGCTGGCTCACCGGCCGCTGCTGAGCGCTGACGTGGCCGCACCGGTCCGACGCGACGTTCATGCTGCTCACCTGCTGACGCCGATCGCGGGGCGTGGTCAGTATCCCGGCGGCGCAGGCGCGAGGTCCCGCCGATCTGGATGACTGCCAAGGTCCTCGTGCTGCCAGCTCGGCGGCCATATCCGGTAGATCTGCGGGCGCGGGCGGCTAGAGCTGTTTCTCGAAGACTGCGACCTGGCTGTGGCTGGCGGAGGTGAAGGGCGCCTGGTCCCAGTCCGCCCAGCGGTCCCGGACCCGGAAGCCGGTGATCTTGGCCATGAGATCCAGCTCGGATGGCCACACATACCGGTAGGGCGCGGAGTGGCGCACCAGCCGCCCGTCTGTCTCCATCCAGTGATGCGACCAGGCGATCTGGTGCGCGGTGTCGTCGAAGGTCTCGATCCCGACGTGATCAGGATCAAGGGTGAACACCCAGGCGGCCTCGCCGGGCGGCACCCGGCGCAGCTGGGGTACCTCCACCTCCACCACGAAGCACCCGCCGGGCTCCAGGTGGGCGGCCGCGTTGGCGAAGACCGCCAGCTGCTCGTCCTGGGTGGTGACGTTCATGATCGTGTTCGCCACCAGGTAGACCAGCCGGAACGTGCCGGGCACCCGGGTGCTGGTCATGTCGCCGACAGTTACCGGGACCGCCGCGGCGCCGGGCTTGGCGGCCAGCTGCCCGGCCATATGCGGCGACAGCTCGATGCCGCGCACGGCGATCCCCCGCGCACTCAGCGGCAGCGCCACCCGTCCGGTGCCGACCGCGAACTCCAGCGCCGGCCCGCCCCGCGCCAGCTCGGTCAGCACGCCGACCACGGGGTCGAGAACCGGCGGCTCGGACATGGCCGCGTAGGTCTTGTCGTAAACCTCGGCTATCTCCCGGCCCCAGGTGATCGAGCCCATAACCAGTAGCCTCCCGCCCGCCCGCACCCGGCGCCAACCGAATTTCGCCAGGGAACCGCCAGCCCGCCCGACCCGGGATGCCGCGGCCACGGCCATCACCTCCCCGCCCCAGGCACAGCCCACCACCAGATGTCCGGTAACCGCTGATCTGGACGGTGCCAAAGAGAGAGCTCTTCGCAGTCCTGGCCGCACATATCTGCTGGATCTCTGCCGCTCGAAAGCAGGCGGAGGATCATGGTCAATCCTGGTCCGCTCGGCGGGCCTGCTCGTCAGCCAGGCCCGCACCGCGCTCGTCCAGAGGGGCGCCGATGTCCCAGGCCGAACCCTGGACGGCGGGCAGGCCACCGATCACCGGAGCGACCGAGCCGTCCTCGCCGACCGCCTCGCCCGTTTCTGTGTGGTATCCGGGATCATCGGCGGGCTGGGAGGTGCCCGGCTCTTCCTGGCGTGACAGGGTCGGCTCCTCCTCAGGTGGCGTTGATCCGGCCGGGTCGTTCTCGGTCATGCTGGCCATCTCCTTAAGCGAGTGCATTCACGGTCCGTGCCTGCCCAGATCCAGCGCCTCCGGGAGGCCACCGCCAGATCCGCGACCACGGCCTTATCCGCCAACCCAGCGTCAGATAAAGGCCTTCTTGCCGCGGCGGCGGAACCGGGTGTCATCGATCGCGACCGTGACCGGCTGCCCGGCCGGGACCAGCAGCGTTACTGCCAGGCGGGCCAGGGTGAGGCCGAGGTCACCAGGCTGCCAGCGGGCGCGGGAGAAGAAATAGTGCGCCCGTGGTGTGGCCAGATCCGGGACAGGCCCGCGCCGGTCAGCATCCCGCACACCGTCCGCCGCCCGGTTCAGCCCTTACGGCCATGCCGCGAAGCCACCCCCGCCTGCGCTACCTGGCCGTTCCGCAACAATCCGCCGAACCCTGAAAAGTGCGGAAGTCGAGTGCTAAGCGACATTTCAAAAGTTCTGCTCATAACCGGATGGCAGCCAGGGGCCGGTCCGGGGGCGGTGGAGGCCAGCGTCTGGCTGGGGTTCTTATCCCTTCGACGACGGCAGTGAATACACGCGCGGCACGTGAAGGCCAGAGTTGCCAAAGTCACCTTGATGGCATTGAGTGACCAGAGGGATGCCGCCGCTAAACCTAACCTGTTAGCCACGCTTGCGTGACCAAGCTTGCTTAACGCCTCGTACCGTGCACAAGGTACCAAAGGAGCACGGTGAAGCGCCTCCAAATCGCAAGCTAGCCCGAGTCTGCCGCTGAAAGCGAAATTACACCGAAGACCAAGCTAGGTAGCGAGCAGGGTGCCTCGATGCTTAAAGATCTTTGGTCGCAAGACCACGAAGAGGAGGATTCATGGACTGGGGGGCTGTTCTCCAAGCGCTTCTAGCTGTGGCGGGGATAATCAGCAAACTTGTATCGTTCGGTCAGGACAGCAGTTCCAATGACCAGCCGCAGCTCAATGCAATTGAATCCGAGCTGGAGGGACTAGCCGGAGACATTCAGCAATACAGTACTCAAATTCTGGCCGCGATCAGCACCCTCTCTCAGGAGGTGTTCGGAAACGAAATGGCTGGCCTGCTTTCGTATGCCGATCAGGCTGGCGTGGCACTCGCGGAATGGGAACAGACACAAAATTCGGAATCTCAGGGGCAAGCCCTTACTGCATCGGAGGCTGGGCTCGCAGGGATAATCGAAGAATACAACGGCGAAGTCTACCCCGCAACATCGATGATGCTCGTCATGGGGCGAGTACTGCTCTCAAGGGTAGCGATCCTCACCATCTTCCCGAGTTTCGTCACATCCACTGACACCCAACAGGTTCAAACTGGCGTAGGGTACCTGAGTGCGAGCATCAGCCCCGTTACCGCCTACATCAATTCAGGGAATCAGGTCCGCGTGAGCAGCCAAGTTGTAAACGTTACAACTCCGCTCGGCAAGCCGGGAATCCACTACTACGTAGTGACGGTCTATTACGCGAACATAGAGGGCAATGTAACCTACAATAAGTCAGCTACAGGTGCAACGCTCGCAGCGGCCATGCAAGCCGCTCAGCCTCTCATCGCCCAAGCGGAACAAGCCCAGGCGCAAGGACTTGCCGATGACCTGAATTATTATCAGGTAACCGCTATGGACCAAGTAGTTCAGCAGGTGAACAAATGGTTGGCGGGCCATGGAGTGTGAGCACCACCGCACCGCAGAACGTCCGGGCGTTAAGCAGCATCATTCCTAAGCTGGCAGGTCCGCAGCATGAGCGCCGCCGAGAGGAAGTTCGTCGCGTAAGTGAGGGGGCGGATGGTGGGTGCTGGGTAAGTTAGCCAACTGACTCACCGCCCAGAACTCGTCTCACACTGCTGGCGGCATCGTCCCATCATTCACAGGAATGTAGCTTCGCGACGGAACATAGGCGTTCTCCCGGTACTTGAATGGCGCCATTACATACCCGTCGAGTTAACTAGAGACGAGGAAAACGGTTCTCAAGGGAATCGACTTCTCGTACGGCAACGGGCTCACTACTGTGCAGATCAGTGACGCCGGCTGCGCCTTTGTGTGCCGCTACCTGTCCGGCGGCACCCCGAAGGACATCGACAGCCTGGAACTCTCCAACTACAAGGCGGCCGGCATCCGCGTCGTCTTCGTGTGGGAGACGGATGGCCTGATGCCCAGCAAGGCCCAAGGCGTCGCGGACGCGGGCGCGGCGCAGGCCGAGCTAGAGCGGCTCGCCTCAGCCATCAAGAATTCGTCGGTCGCGAGCGCGCCAGTGTTCTTTGCCGCGGACGAGCCCGCAGAGGCGGACCTGATCGGCTACCTGCAGGGCGCCGGCTCGGTGATAGGCAAGTCCCGCACCGCCATCTACGGCGGCCGCAACTCCGTGAACGCTGCATTCAACGCCGGGCTCGTTACCTTCGGCTGGCAGACCTATGCGTGGTCCAACGGCCAGTGGGACGACCGCGCCCTGCTGCGCCAGGTCCAGAACAACGCCCAGCTCGGCCCCGCCCAGGTGGACAATGACGAGGCCGCGTTCTGGAACAGCACCGCGATCCTCGGCCTGAATGACAACTTCGGCCAGTGGCCGTCTCCCACGCCAGCGCCGCTCCAGCAAGGTTCGTACCGGCACGTCGTGCCGAAGGGCAATACCGAGACTATCGAGGCCCTGGCGGCATCGCGCAACGTGAGCGTCAGCTTCATCGTCGGCCTCTCGGAGAAGTACTACGACGGGCAGAACGGCGCGGTCATGAGCGCCTTCCTGGCGCTCGACTCGGCGCTCACGGCGGCTGGCTGCCCACGGCCAGCAATGCCAGAGGGACTCATCTACTACACCGACAAACCATGACATTCGCCACCAGCCTGCTTCTGGTGGCACTGCGCCGCGACGGCTCGGGAGGCCATGCCGCCTATGCAGCCGATGACCAGCTTGGCCGTCGCGGCTGCGTGGTCCCCAACCCAGTCGGCCGCCTCGTAGCGCGGACGTATCGTAAGCCGAGTTCGTAATGGTGCGAATAT
>JBKQSL010000007.1:0-2548 GCA_052143655.1 Streptosporangiaceae bacterium
CACCGATACTGACCAGGACGGTGCGGAGGCAGTCATCCCTGGCTTCGCGGTAGAACTCCGCGAAGTCCAGTCGCTGGGTACCCACACCCATTCAACGCATCACCCCCGGCCGCGGACTACACGCCGATGCCGCAGGCAGGGAAATGGCGGTGCGCAAGGACTTCGTGCTGGAGACGGTGTACTGGGATGCTGGCACCGCCCGGCGGCTGCTGCCACGCCTGCTCAAGGGCCGTACCCGCGGACCGGTGTTCGTCACACACCGCCGCTCGGGACCGGGCAAGGTGGTCGGCCCGCGTGACGTATGCCCGGACACCGGGTTGGCCCGACTCTCCTACGGGCAAGCCCGCGCGCTGCTGGACGAGCACACTGCGGTGCGCGGGCCGGGGACGGGCTGGGAGCGGGCGGATCCGGCGACGGTGGCACCGTTCCGGGCCGATGGCACGGTGCTGCTCCCGCCGGTCACTTCCGCTCCAGCGCGGCCAGCCGCAGCTCAAGCTGGTCAACCCGATGCCGTAGCAGGGTGACCTGGGCTTCCAGGCTGACTTCCCGTTCTGCTCTGCGCTGAATGCGCGGTGACGCGGCGGCGCGCTCGATCACCGCCTCCAGCTGGACCAGGCGCTGCGGCCCGTTCGGGCCGTCCACCAGCCGGGACTGGATCTCGCCATTGCGGTACCAGGACCGCAGGGCCGAGCGGGAAACACCGGCCTCGGCTTCCGCCTTGGCGAGCGTGACCCAGGGTGTCTCGTCCAGCTGCTCGAACAGCTTCAGCTCGTTCTGCCAGCGAGCGAGCCGGTCCTCCCAGTCCGTCGGTGTCTCCATCACACCCTCCCTTCAGCATAGTAGCCCTATCAATAACAGTGTATTGACATGGCTGAGAGCATGGAGCCATGTCATTTGAAAGGTTCACGGTGGAAGCCCGCAAGGTGGTCGTCACGGCTCAGGAGGAGGCGAGGCTGCTCAAGCACAACCACATCGGCACGGAGCACATCCTGTTGGGGCTGCTCGACGCGCCGGACAGCATGGCGGCGAAAGTCCTGCACCAGCTCGGGTACGACAAGCAGACGGCGCAGGCCGATATCGCCGCGGTGGTCAAGGCCGGCACGCAGGAGCTGAGCGGCCATATCCCGTTCGCACCGCGCGCGAAGAAGACGCTGGACCTCGCCCTTCGCGAGGCGCTGCAGTTGCACCACACCTACATCGGTACGGAACACATCCTGCTTGCCCTAGTCAGGGAAGGTGAGGGCGTCGGCGCGAAGGTACTCGCCGAGCGGATCAATCCGATCAGCAGGATCCGTGCCGCGGTGCTGGCGTCATCGGAGGGATCGCAGGACGTCGCGGCCAGCCCATGGCCGGCCGGCACATCTGCCACCGAGGACACCGTGTCCGCCGCCAGCGCGCTGGCCGGTGGCGCACCGGTCGGCAGCCATCACCTGCTTGAGGCGATGCTGCGGGTGGAGGACAGCATGGCGGCCAGGGTGCTGCGTGAACTCGGGGTCGACCCGGACGCGGTCGCCGCCAAGATTGACGAACTGGATCCGGAGACGACCACGGACGCGAACCCGGAGGAGGCCGCCGCGCGCACGATGGAAATCCGGCTGGTCGACGATGAGGTGCACTTGATCCTGCGGGACCCGACAACGGTCACGATCGCCAAGAAGGTCGCCGAGCTGTCCAACGGCCCGATCCAGGGCGTCGGGCCGGTGGCCGGCATGTTCGTTCCGCTCTGGCGGTCGACCAACCAGCTGCTGTTGCAGATCCAGCATGTGCTGGAACCGGTACCCGGAGAAGAGGACGGATCCGCCGCGAGCAACGTGGCCAAGGTCGTGCGCGCGATCCTCGCGCCCCGGCTCCGCCAGTGAACCGGCTGATCAGCGGGCCGGAACCTGTCGTTGGGCCGGCCGGCAGTCCGCGCACGTCCAGGAAATCCTGACGTCGCCGGACGCCAGCCAGAAAATGCTCGCATTCTTCCAACCTGACTGAATGTAACCGATACGACCAGGCAGCCGGCCGCCCAGCCAGCGCGATCACCTGGGGCCAGGAGGGGGACGGCCGCCCGAGTTCGATCACGTCTCGTCGACGGCGCCCGGATCACATAGGGTCGCAGGTCACCGGGCAGTTCCGGCAGCTGAAACGAGTACCGGCGGTCCAGGAGAACACCTCCAGCAGCACCTCGGGCAGGTCCACCCTGGGCAGCATGCGTTCACCGCCGCCCGTAGCTCCAGCCCTTAGCGCCGGATCGGGCGGATCCGCTCCTCAACCCCGCTACCTGCTGGAATCCCCTGAGCGGCGGCGCGGTGCTCAACCGGCTCATCGCCCTGGCCGGCGGCGCCGCGTGAGCCACCCTGGCTGGCGGCCGCGCCGGCAGATTCGCTGGCAGGGCGGGGCCATTCGCGCGTGCACGGGCGCGGCGCGCGTGCGCGCGGCCGGGGACGGCGGCGGCACTAGGCTGAGCCGGTGCTGACCCGGACCTGCCTGTGCCTGCTGACTCGCGGCGCTCTCGTCGTTTCCGGCGCTCTGGCCGATTCCGGGACTCTGGCCGATTCCGGGA
>JBKQSL010000008.1:0-7801 GCA_052143655.1 Streptosporangiaceae bacterium
CCTCCGTCCGGGCGGTGAGCACGAATCTTTCGGCAAAAGCGTTCGCCTGGGGGCTCCGGGGCGGGATCTTCACGGCTTCGATGCCCGCGCCCGCGAGGACCGCGTCGAAGGACGAGGTGAACTGCCCGGCCCGGTCGCGGACCAGGAACCGGAAGCCCGCGGCCCGGTCACCGAGGTCCATCAGGAGGTTGCGTATCTGCTGGGTGGTCCACGGCCCGTCCGGGTTGGCGGTGACCCCGAGGATGTGGATATAGCGGCTGCCGACTTCGATGACGAACAGGCAGTGCAAGCGCCGCGGTGCGACCGGGTGCTGGGTCGGCTTGCGCTGGCCACCGGGGACAGCGCCACCGCCCGCCAGCACCTGGCCGCCGCCGCGGCGGTGTTCCGCGACGGCGACTACCTGACCGAACTGGCCGCTACCCTGCCCGACTGTGCCCTCGCCAGCGGCGACCCGGACACCGCCGACCGACACGCCACCGAGGCCATCACCATCGCCGCACCGCGCGGCCTGATCCCCGCCCATGCCGCCGGGCTGGCCGTCAGGGCCCGCATCCGCGCCGACCAAGCCAAAGTCACCGATCACCCGGATCTGCTTTACCAGGGCCGCGACGCCGCCGACGCCGCGCTCCGGCTAGTGTCCCGGTCCTGAGATGCGTGAGCAGTAGCGGCAGATGCGGTCGATGATCTGGTCGGCGGTCTTGGTCCATCGGAAGGGCCGGGCGCCTTCGTTCCAGAGCCTGATCCACTCTTCGAGCGCGTCGGTGAGCTGGTCGACGGAGCAGAACACTCCGCGTTCGAGGCAGCGCCGCTGCAGTTCGGCCAGCCATCGCTCGACCTGGTTGATCCACGACGAGTAGGTGGGGGTGAAGTGCAGCACGAACCGGGGGTGGGCCAGCAGCCAGCGCTGCACCGCCGGCGCTTTGTGGGTGGAGAGGTTGTCGCAGATCACGTGGACCGCCAGGCCGGGGTTGGTCTGGCGGTCGATCTGGTCCAGGAAGTCGCGGAAGTCCACGGCCCGGTGCTGGGCGGACAGCTTGCCGATCACCTTGCCGGTGGCGATGTTCAGCGCCGCGAATAAGTCGATCGTGCCGTGCCGCACATAGTCAAAGCTGCGCCGCTCGGGCACCCCGGGCATCATCGGCAGCACCGGGGCAGTGCGTTCCAGAGCCTGGATCTGCGGCTTCTCGTCGACGCTGAAGACGGCCGCGTTCGCTGGCGGGGCCAGGTACAGGCCCACCACGTCGCGGATCTTGTCGATCAGCAGCGGGTCCGGGGAGATCTTGAAAGTCTCGGTCCGCCAGGGCTGGAGCCCGAATGTCCGCCAGATGCGGTGCACACTGGTCGGCGAGATGCCCACCCGGGCGGCCAGCTCCCGCTTCGACCAGTGCGTGCCGCCCTCGGGGACCTCTTCCAGGGTCCGCACCACCACCTCCTCCACCTGGGCATCGGTGATGGTGCGCGGCACCCCCGGTCGCGGCTCATCCGGCAGGCCAGCCAGCCGGTCCCGCAGGAAACGCGCCCGCCATTTCCTGACCGTGCCGCGGTCGACACGCAGCCGCGCCGCGACAGCGACAGTGCTGCCGCCCTGCGCGCAGGCCAGCACAATCCGCGCCCGCAGCGCCAGGGCCTGCGCGGTGCTGCGGCGCCTGGCCCAGTTCTCTAACGTGCGCCGCTCGTTCTCCGACAGCACCAGCGGCTCCAGCCTGGGATCTGGCATATCCCCAGCAGACCGCACCCGCTGGCCAGGCGACAGCCCCCGGCCCGAGGCTGTGACACAAGACGCCTCACGTGGTGAAGGAGAACCTCAAGACCGGGACACTAGCCACCCGCCACCACCTGCCTTGGCACGAGCTGGACGCGCTCCGCGCGCACGCCGCCCTCGACCAGGCCGAGGGCATCGACCGCGGCTGGACCGGCAAGGCCGGTGCCCTGTATTCCCGGCTGGTCCCGCCGGGCCTGGATCCTGACCCGCTGGCCACCGTCGAACGCCGGGTGGCCGAGCAGAAGGCCGCGGAACCCGCGGACGACCAATAAGGGAGCGCGGCTGATGGCGGACTCGTGGACCAGTGTGCAGGTCGCCACCCTGGCCGTTGCGGCGCTGACCCCGCTGACCGTGCTGGGGCTGGGCATCTTCGTCAATAACGCCAGCCGCCGGATCGAGCAGGTGCAGTGGGCCAACCAGACCGTGGTCGCCCGCCGCCTGGAGATCTTCGCCGAGGTCGCGCCGCTGCTGAACCAGCTGTTCTGCTTCGCCACGTTCGTCGGCCGCTGGAAGGAGATCCAGCCCGGCCAGGCCATCGCGACCAAGCGCAAGCTGGATGAGATCATGTATGCCAACAGGGTGCTGTTCTCCGCCGAGCTGTTCACCGCCTACGAGGCGTTCATGTCCGCCCTGTTCGACATGTACGCCACCGCCGACGCCGACGCGCCGATCCGCGCCCCGATCCACTGCAACCTCGGAGATCGCCCGAATCTGCGGTGGTGGCGGAAAAGGATGGCCGGCCTGTTCAGCCCGGACCAGGTCGCCACGCTGGCGGAGATCCGGGCTACCCACGATGCTCTGGCCGAGCGGTTCCGCGGCGAGCTGTACGTCACCCGGCAGACCCGCCCGCTGCTGACCAGCTAGCCAGGAACCTGATCAGCTCTTTCCCCTGCAGCTGCTCCCCGTCACCCGCACGCCGTAGCGGGCCTAGCTCTGCCGGGACCGCCCATCAGCACGGTCTTATGCCCGCTCAGCGGCGCGTCCAGTACCGGCTGGCGGAATACCTGGCTGACCACCGCCGCCAGTTCCTGAGCCCGCTCAGCGCCGTCCGGGCGCAGCTCCTGTGCGGTGAGATTGACGGCGACCGTGGCGGCCTGCCGCAGTGCGCGGTCCTGATCGGTGCCGAGGACTAACTGGTCAGCTTCTTGCGGCCCGCGTCGGCGAGCAGCCCGACCAGCCACGCTCCAAGGTCATTCGCGACGAACACCCTGCCAGCATCCCCGGCCGTGAGCCACTTCGCCAGTCCCGCAGTCCTTCAGTACCATCCGATGCCGTGCTGGGGAGAGCTGTACCAGTGCAGCGTCTGCGGGCCCCCTGAGCAGTAGAGCCGGCCGTGCTCCTTGCGGCACTTCATGCCCTTGTAGGAGGAGGCACCCAGGTGCAGGCGGGTGAACCCGGGCCGTCTGATGACCTGCCCGTTGCGGAGCCTGATCCGCAGCATGCGGGGGCGGTAGAGGTGGAGGCTGACCCGGCCGAAGGTCCACTTGCCGACGTCTTCTGCCCACAGGTAGCCGTAGCCGTAGGCATTGCGGCTGCCCCAGCGGGACCAGTGCGTGTGCTGCGTCCAGAACGAGGGGCCGACCTCAAGCTGGAGATGGGCAGGGCGGATCACCCACGACCAGCAGGACGGCGGTGAGTTCCGGTGGTAGCAGGGCTCGGGAGCGATGGTCCCGGCCGGGTCCGCCGAGCTGTAAGCATGGCCTGGTGCTGCGCGCGGAACTGTGCTGGCCTGGGCCGCAGGAGCGCTCAGCACCAGGGACAGACAGCACGTCGCCGCCACCGCGGCAGCCGTGATGATCTTCATTTTCATGGCGATCCCCCCGAATAACGCCGTAACCGATCTTCACCCAGGGAGTAAGTACAGGTCAAGACCACCTTCGGTCCGGCGCAGCTTTATCATCCTGCCTCCGCTGTTGATCCGATCGCAGTGTGCTGCATAGGTAATATTTCGATCCCGCCCGGCGTCAGTTCTTGCGGTGCCAGGTGACGCTGAATCCGCCGCCACTGCCGTTAAACGGGGATGTCCTGGCCAGGACATGGGTGTATCCGTGCTGTGTGGTGTCGGTGATGTCGGACTTAGACACCGGGTAGCTGCCTAGTACGGCCAATGGCCTTGCTTTAAGGCCTGGCCTGGTATCGTTACCGTTTTGTGGCGCATGATGGTTCTGAGGGTCTGTCCCCGGACGGGTGGCTGCCGGACCGGATCACGGTCGGTGTGCTGACCAGGGTTTTCACGCCGGAGCTGGTGGACGCGGCGGTGGAGGCGGCTGGGGTCCGGGAGCGGCGCCGGCGGCTGCTGCCGGCCCGGCTGGTCATGTATTTCGTGCTGGCCCTGTGGCTGTTCCGGGGCCGGAACTGCGGCTACGGGCAGGTGATGACCAAGCTGGCCGACGGGCTGTATCACCAGCGGCGCGGCGGTGACCTGCTGGCCGGGCAGCTGGACCCGGACGGCTGGGTGGACGCGGGCGGCGGGCGGCGGTGGCGGCCGCCGAATATCTCCTCGCTGTCGCGGGGCCGCGGCAAGCTCGGCCCCGCACCGGTCCGGTTCCTGTTCGACCAGGTCACCGGCCCGTCCGGGCAAGACGGCGACCCGGGGGTGTTCTGCTGCGGGCTGCGGGTCGTCTCGATCGACGGGTCCACGTCCGACGTGCCGGACAGCCCGGCGAACGACGGGCATTTCGGCCGCCCGTCGAACCATCTGCGGGACGGGGCGTTCCCGCAGGTCCGGTGGCTGGCAGCGGCGGAATCGGGGACCGGCAGCCTGCTCGGCGCCTCGATCGGCCCGTACCGGGACTCTGAGCAGGCCCTGGCCCGTGACCTGCTGGAAAACGGCTGTTTCGGGCCGGGGATGGTGGTGCTGGCCGACCGCAAGTTCCTGTCCTGGGCGCTGGCCCGGGAGTTCCTCGCCGCCGGCGCGCACATCCTGTGGCGCGCCTCGGCTTCGTTCACCCTCAAGCCGGTGAAAGTCCTGGAAGACGGCGCCTACCTTGCGGAACTGGCGCCTCCCCGCAAGTCCGCCGGCCCGCCGCTGACTGTCCGGGTCATCGAGTACGCCGTGCACACCACGCCCGACGGCGGCGATGAGGAGACCTCCGAGGTGTTCTGCCTGGTCACCGACCTCCTGGACCCGGAGCAGTACCCGGCGCTGGACCTGGCGTGCTGCTACCCGGCCCGGTGGGGATGCGAGACCGTCATCGGGCACCACAAGACCGACATGGGCGAGGGCCAGCCGGTCCTGCGCAGCAAGGACCCCGCCGGGGTCGAGCAGGAAATGTGGGCCCTGTTCGCCGTCTACCAGGCGATCTGCACGATCATCGGGATCGGCGCCGCCGCGGCGGGCATACCGCCGGACAAGATCAGCTTCCCGAATGCCCTGGCCGCCGCGACAGATTCTGTCGCGGCCTTTTCCCCCTGAGCAGGCCAGTCTCGCATTCGCCACGTTCTTGCTCAAGATCCTCGCCCCGGGCACCCTCGTCCGCGACCGCCCCGACCGGGCCAGCCCCCGCAAGACCAGGAAATCCGGCGACTTCCCCGCCCACCAGCCCGGCGAGCCCAGCGTGACCAACGTCACCCGCAAAATCGAGTTCCACCTGCTCAGCCCCTACTTAACGGCTTAACGCAAGGCCATTGCCTAGTACGGCCCCGTTGAGCTTGACGTCGGTGAAGTGAACTGTGCCGAAGTCAGACAGCAGTCCCCGGCCGTAACCCGGAAGGCTCACACCCGCTGCCACACCTGTCGAGGTACCGCAGGAGCCGTTGTTTCCGAGCCGGATGATCTGTGTCCACCTGAGCGGGGACTGGTGCCTGCGATGGCGCACGTCGGTCAGCCTGAGAGTGTAGAGATTCTGGTCCGGGCTGCGGACGGTGCCTGATGCGGACATGTGATCCCCCGGCCGCACCGTCCGTTTCCTGAGTTTGATGCGCGACCCGAACACCCCAACGCACGAGTTGTAGTACCAGGCGTAGTAGTGCGCGTGCCCGCCGATGTTGTCAGCTTCGGTCCCGACCTGCGGCGCGGGGAAGGAGTTGTCCTGGAAATTATCGAGGAACCCGACGTAGAACGTGGCGTACTCATCGAAGTAGCCCCGAGGGACGACTTTCGGCTCGACCCACCGCGCGCTGAAGCTGTGCGGGGCGCCGTTCCAGGTGAACCCACACTCACAGTCGTTAACCGCGTACCCTGCATTTGATGACTGGATTGAATCCCCGTTGCGGACGACTGATGATGACGGTGCGCTCGCGGCCGATGCTGATCCCCCAGCGGCGGCCAGCCACAGCATGAATACCGTCACGATGGTGACAGTTCCAGTGGTGATTCTCCTCATGGTCATTGGCCCCCCGCGTGTTTTGTCGGCTAATTCCAGCCTCGACCCTCAGGGCTGAAGTGCCAGCGAAGAGTTCCTGCTACCTTCCCGTACTTCCCGCGGCCCGAGAAGTGCAGCCGGGTGAAGTAATGGACCCTGATCGCCGCGCCTTTGCCCAGGCGGATCGAGATGCGCCGGGTGCTGGGACGGTAGAGATGGACGTGCACGTGGCCCAAGCGCAGCGCCCCGTGGGAATTGATTACCTCCCAGAGCCCGCCCCAACCGCTAGCGTTCCTGGTGCCCCAGTGTGACCAGCCCATGTGAGCAATCCACACTTCCGGGCCATCCTCAAGCTGGAAGTGCTTCGGGCGAATTACCCAGCAGTCTCTGTAGTGGCAGTTGTAGAAGCCCACTTCCAGCGTCACCGTGCTCGACGGTGATACCTGAACAGCGGCAGGGCGGACAGATGCTGATGCAGCCCCGCCTCCGATGATGACCGCCAGCACGGCGAGGATCGTGATCCACCTTCTGATCTTCTTCATTGCTCAGCCTCCGGTCTGAACGACGTCAGCACTGACAATGAGGCCGTTCGCGACGGTGTCGGTGCCGGTGTAGTGCTGCACTACTCCCGTGCAGGTATCGGCTGCGGCCAGGTCGAAGCTGACCTGATCGCCTGCCTCGCCCAGTTCGGTGAGCGTCTGTGTGCCGGTGCAGGCGAACCCGTTGACGAACTGCTGGTAGGTCTGGCCAGTGACCGCGCCCGAGCTGAGCAGCGCCCATGCCTGCGGGTAGTTGCCTGACTCAATGTCGCCGTAGTACGCGGAGACCACGGCCCAGGGGTCGGTGACATCCGGATCGGCCGCCGGGGGGCCGGGCTGGGTGACGGCTGGCGCGTTCCGCCGCCGGATGATGATCCTGGTATGGGTGACGGTCGGCGCGGGCGCGGAGGAGGCCGGCGGCGGGGGTGCGGTGGCTGAGCGCGCCGACGAGACAGGGGTTACAGATGCTGTGCTGCACGCGGAGAGGAGACCGAGAGCCGCTGCTGACGCCAGGGCGGCGGTAATCCCTTTCCGCGTCCAGGCACTGCGATGGCCCGGCCGGTCGATAACTGCGCGCTTCGTATTACTGGCGACAGGTTCATCCTGGTCCTCGCGCATGTGCTTCCCCCTGAAGCTGGTGTCCTCCCTTGGCGAGCCCGCCGTCGGCTAGAGGCTGGTGGCCCTTGCCAGGCTGGCGGTCAGGTCGTCCCGATTTCTGGTGGCTGGCGCGGTGCCGCTGACCGTCCACTCTGAGTCCGTCATGCTCCAGCGCCAGTCGCGCGAGAGGCCGACCGGGTTGCGGACTCCGGTGATCCGCAGGCGGGTGTAGTAGTGGACCACCCGGTTGTCCTGATTCAGGAACCAGCGGCGACGGTACAGGCGGATGTGCGCGTGCCCGTAGTTCGTGCACCTGACGTCGCATCCGCGGATGTCGCGCGTGCTGCCGCTCGCCGCGAACTTCCGCCACGAGGTCCAGTGGATGCCCCGCGCCTCCAGCGACGGTCCCTCGATCAGGAAGAAGTGGTGCGGGCGATACCACCAGTAGAACCAGCCCCGGTGGGCATCGACGATGGGTGCGGCTCTACTGGGGTGAGCTGGTTATGCTGCGAGGACGAGGCCATCGCGGTATTTGACGTGGTGGATGCGCTTGTGCTCTTGGCGCAGGTGGTAGCGCCAGTAGGCGTCGAAGTCGCCGT
>JBKQSL010000009.1:0-11965 GCA_052143655.1 Streptosporangiaceae bacterium
CCCCCGGCTCAGGGCGGCTTACCACTGGTTCACCACTGCTTACTCCAGCAGGGACTACGGGAAGAACGGTGCTCTGCGTTCATCGTTCCTGTCATGTCGTTACGGTGAAAACGTGCGCGACCGCAAACTGCGGATCGAGCCGCACGTAATTCGCCTGCCCCCAGCGGTACGACGCGCCGGAGAGGTCATCGGTAACCGTGAACTCCGAGCCCGGCTCCAGGCCGAGGGCCTCGGCGTCGACCCATACGGTGGCCTCGCGCACCTGGTCCGGTTCCAGGCTAACCACGACCAGCACGGTGTCTCCGCCTGGCGCGCCCGGCAGGGCCGGCTCCTCCGCCGCGGGCCCCGGTCGGCCCGCCGGCGTCGGCCCTGTCCGCTTGGAGAAGCACAGTATGCCGGGCTGGTCGGGGTAATGGAACGTGACATTGCGAAGCTGTTGCAAAGCCGGGTGAGCACGCCGGATCGAATTCAGCGTGGTGATGTAGGGCGCCAGCGTCAGCCCGGCCCGCGCCGCCCGTTCCCAGTCCCTCGGCCGGAAGGCGTACTTCTCCGAATCCAGGTACTCCTCACTGGTCGGTGCGGCCGGCAGGTTCTCGCAGAGCTCGAACCCGGAGTAGACGCCCCACGACGGCGACAGCATGGCGGCGAGCACGGCGCGCACGCAGAACGCGGCCGGCCCGGCATGTCGCAGGTACGGCGACAGGATGTCGGGGGTGTTAACGAAGAAGTTGGGCCGCATGTAGGCGGCGGCCTCGCGTAGCTGCAGCATGTACTCGCGCAGCTCATCGGCGGTATTGCGCCAGGTGAAGTAGGTGTAGGACTGGTGGAACCCCCCGACCGCGGCCAGGGCGTGCATCATGGCCGGCCTGGTGAACGCCTCGGCCAGGAAGAGCACGTCCGGGTCGGTGCGGGCTACCTCGGCCAGCAGCCGCTCCCAGAACCGCACCGGCTTGGTGTGCGGATTGTCGACCCGGAAGATCCGGACCCCGTGGTCCATCCAGTGCCGGATGATCCGCAGTACCTCGGCGTAGATGCCCTCCGGGTCGTTGTCGAAGTTAATCGGGTAAATGTCCTGGTATTTCTTGGGGGGGTTCTCGGCGTAAGCGATGCTGCCGTCCACCCGGGTGGTGAGCCATTCCGGGTGCTCTTTCACCCACGGATGGTCGGGGGAGGCCTGCAGCGCCAGGTCCAGCGCCACCTCCAGCCCGAGCTCGGCGGCGCGCTTGACGAAGAAGTCGAAGTCTTCCAGCGTGCCGAGGTCGGGGTGGATGGCATCGTGGCCGCCAGCCGGGCCGCCGATGGCCCACGGCGACCCGGGGTCGCCGGGCGCGGGGGTGAGCGTGTTGTTCGCTCCCTTGCGCGCCGTGCAGCCGATTGGGTGCACCGGCGGCAGGTACACCACGTCGAATCCCATCTCGGCGACGGCGTCCAGGCGGCGGGCGGCCGACCGCAGCGTGCCGGACTGCGGCGGCCGCAGCCCGGTCGGATCCACGATCGCGCCCTCCGAGCGCGGGAACATCTCGTACCACGAGCCGTAGAGCGCGCGCGCCCGGTGCACGACCAGCGGGTACCACGCCGACCGGGTCAGCATTTCCCGCAGCGGGAAGGCGTCGAGGATCGCGGTCACGCCCGGATCCTCGGCGGCCGCCAGCCGGTCAGCGGGCGGCAGTGCCGCGGACCGCAGCACGGCGGCGGCGGCCTTCAGCCGGGCCCGGGCCCGGCTGGCCTCGTGCACCGCCGCCGGCGGCGCGCCGCGGGCCGGCCGGACCCGCCCGGCGGCCCGCAGCAGCAGCACGGCGCCCTCGGCCAGCATCAGCTCGACGTCCTGGCCGAGCGGCACCTTGATGCCCGCATCGTGGCGCCACCGCGCGATCGGGTCGCCCCAGGCGACGACCTGGAAATGCCAGGATCCCTCGCTGCCCGGGGTGACATCGGCGCCGTACCGGTCGGTGCCCACGGCCAGCAGCCGCATCGCCGCGATCGGCTGACGGCTGCCGCGAGGGTCGCGCAGCACGACGCCCGCGCCGAGCATCTCGTGCCCTTCTCGGAACACGGTGGCGCTGACCTGGAAGGTCTCGTCGGCTACTGCCTTGGCGGGATAGCGCCCGCAGTGCACGGCTGGCTGGACATCAAGGATGGGGATGCGGCCGATCACCCCTGAAAACTACCCACTCCGGCCGGCGGCAAAGCGGGCACCCCGGGTCCTGTCGCAGACATCGGCGCGGCCTTGCGGTGAACGGCGGCTTTCTCGCATAATGCCGGCCTCCCCGGCGGTGCCCTCGCGCCTTTCCGGGCGCCGGCCGGCCGGCCGGTAGGGCCGTATGGCCCGTTCCCTGGCGGTTGCGGTTCGCATACGATCCTTCCGGTCGGCCGTACTCCGGCTGGCAGCGGCACTGTGCTCGCCGTGGAGCGCCCGCTGTGGAACGGTACCGGTCCGGGGCTGGTAAACGGGCCCGGGCACGTTTCATGATCTGTTAGTGCGATAGAGCTGAGCCACGAGGAGCGCAGAGCGTGAGAGCCATCCGCCGTTTCACCGTCCACCCTGTCCTGCCCGAGCCGCTGGCGGCGCTGCGCGGGCTGATGATGAACCTGCGCTGGTGCTGGCACGCCGACACGCTCGACTTGTTCACGGCCATCGACCCGGCCGGGCAGCCGACGGTAGCCCGGGACCCGCTGGCGGTGCTGTCCCAGGTCTCCACCGAGCGGCTGTCCGCGCTGGCTGCCGACTCGGCCTTCGCCGACCGGCTGGCGGCCGCGACCAGCGAGCTGAACAGCTACATGTCCGGTCCGCGCTGGTACCAGTCCAGCGCGGAGGACGGCGGGGTCCGGCCGGCCAGCGTCGCGTACTTCTCCCCGGAGTACGGGATCACCGCGGCGCTGCCGCAGTACTCCGGCGGCCTGGGCATCCTGGCCGGCGATCACCTGAAGGCGGCCAGCGACCTCGGCGTCCCGCTGATCGGCGTGGGCCTGCTGTACCGGCACGGGTACTTCACCCAGTCGCTGTCCCCGGAGGGCTGGCAGACCGAGCGCTACCCGTCCAGTGACCCGGCCGGGCTGCCGCTGACCCTGCTGCGCGAGCCCGGCGGCGGCGCGGTCAAGGTGGTCGTGCGGCTGGCCGGCGGCGCGCAGCTGGCCGCGCAGATCTGGATCGCCCAGGTCGGCCGGGTGCCGCTGCTGCTACTGGACTCCTACGTCGAGGAAAACGACCCGAGCATGCGCGAGGTCACCGACCGGCTCTACGGTGGCGGCAGCGATCACCGGCTGCGCCAGGAGCTGCTGCTGGGCATCGGCGGGGTGCGAGCGCTGCGCGCGTTCTGCGCGATCACCGGCCACCCCGAGCCGGAGGTCTTCCACACCAACGAGGGGCACGCCGGCTTCCTCGGCCTGGAGCGCATCAGCGAGTACGTCACGGCCGGCCTGGACTTCGGCGAGGCCGTGGAGATGTGCCGGGCTGGCACGGTGTTCACCACCCATACCCCGGTGCCCGCGGGCATCGACAGGTTCACCCGTGACCTGGTGCAGCGCCAGTTCGGCGACCCGAGCGCCGACCCGGCGCTGCCAGCTGACCGGGTGCTCGCCCTCGGCGCGGAGACCTACCCGGGCGGCGATCCGGGTATCTTCAACATGGCGGTCATGGGGATGCGGCTGGCCCAGCGGGTCAACGGAGTGAGCATGCTGCACGGCGCCGTGAGCCGGCAGATGTTCGAGGGCCTGTGGCCGGGCTTCGACACCAGCGACGTGCCGATCGGCTCGGTGACCAACGGCGTGCACGCGCCGAGCTGGGTCGCGCCGCAGATCCTGGGCCTGGTGCAGGCCGGCCGCCCGGACGTCGCTGCCGACGACGGTCAGGCCTGGGGCCAGCTGGACGCCTCGCCGGCGACGCTGTGGGAGATCCGCAATCAGCTCCGGGCCGAGCTGGTGGACTCCGCCCGGCGCCGGCTGCGCACCTCGTGGCGGCAGCGGGGCGCCTCCGAGGCCGAGCTGGTCTGGATCGACGGCGTGCTGGACAAGCGGGTGCTCACGATCGGCTTCGCCCGCCGGGTGCCGTCCTACAAGCGGCTGACGATGATGCTGACCGACCCGGAGCGGCTGACCGCGCTGCTGACTGACCCGGACCGGCCGATCCAGATCGTGATCGCCGGCAAGGCGCACCCGGCCGACGACGGCGGCAAGCTGCTGATCCAGCAGCTGGTCCGGTTCGCCGACGACCCCCGGGTGCGGCACCGCCTCGTGTTCCTGCCCGACTACGACATGGAGCTGGGCCGGGCGCTGGTGCAGGGCTGCGATGTCTGGCTGAACAACCCGCTGCGCCCGCTGGAGGCGTGCGGCACATCGGGCATGAAGGCCGCGCTGAACGGCGGCCTGAACCTGTCGGTCCGCGATGGCTGGTGGGACGAGTGGTTCGACGGGACCAACGGCTGGGCGATCCCGTCCGCCGAGGATGTCGGCGACCCGCACCGCCGCGATGAGCTCGAGGCTGCGGCGCTGTATGACCTGCTCGGCCAGTCGGTCGCCCCGCTGTTCTACGACACCGCGGCCGACGGCCTGCCGCACCGCTGGCTGGAGATGGTCGCCGGGACGCTGCAGACGCTGGGCCCGAGGGCCCAGGCGAGCCGGATGGTCCGGCAGTACGTCACCGAGTTCTACTTCCCGGCCGCCAGATCCTCGCAGGCGCTCGCCGATGGCAGCGCGCGGGCCGCCGCCGCGTCCGGTGCCGGGCCACGCTACTCCGGCGCGCGCGAGCTGGCCGCCTGGAAGCAGCGGGTGATCAAGGCCTGGCCCGCGGTCCGCGTCGATCATGTCGAGGCTGACGAGGGCGTTCAGGTGCCCGGCGCGGCCCTCGCGGTCCGGGCCAGCATCGCGCTTGGCGAGCTGTCGCCCGAGGACGTCGCGGTCGAGGTGGTGTACGGCGTCACCGGCGAGTCGGATGAGATCCTCGACCCGGCGCACCGGGAGATGACGCTGGAGAGCCCGCCCGGCTCCGACGGCGTGGCCCGCTACGCCGGGGAGGCCGAGCTGGGGCGGCCCGGCCCGTTCGGGTACACCGTGCGAGTGCTGCCCCGGCATACGCTGCTGGCCGGCCTGGCCGAGATGGGCCTGGTGACGCTGCCGGTCGCGCCTGCGGGGATGGACAGCGGCGACCTGCGCTGACCGCAGGTCCGCCAGACGGCCCCCCCGGGGGGTCGCACGGTCGTTGCCCCGGCCATTAGTCGTGGGCAGCCGCCGCCGTTACCTGCGCCCGATCTCGCGCTCCGCAGCCGTGTCCGCGCACTGCGTGATCATGCTGCAATCCCATGCGCATTCCCCTATGGGATTGCCGCAACCTGCAGTGTTCGAGAAATTACGCCTCGAAGTAAACCAGCACTCCTGGCACAGCGTCATCTAACCAAGACAAGCTTGGGCAGCGGCGGGAATTTCTCACTGTGCCAGGCAGAACGCCAGAAAATCCCAGGGGGGCATGACATCCTGTGATAGATCGATGTCGGTGAGTGACGGACATTGCCAGTCACGTTCCGTTACTTAGCCGTTACCCCCGAGTTTGAGAGGACCAGCCGACGTGAGAACCCAGATCAAGCCGGAGAACCGCCTCCTGACCCCGGCGGAGGTCGCCGCCATGCTCCGGGTGGACCCCAAGACGGTCACCCGGTGGGCCCGAGGGGGCAAGCTCTCCTCGATCCGCACCCCCGGCGGGCACCGCCGGTACAGCGAGGCCGAGGTGCGCGGCTTCCTCAACGGCTGGCAGGGCACGGGCCTGCCGCGCGCATCCGGCGAGTGACCCGCCGTGCCTGCGGCCGGGGCAGGTGCCCGGACGCCTGTCCGGCCCGGCTGACCCGCCGGCGGCCGGCCGGGCTGTAGTGACCCGACGGACGCTCATGTCAGCGGCCGGCTCGGCCGCGGGCGGATGCGTCATGGCCGGCCACGCACGGTGGCCGGGCCGGTGGCCGGGGCCCCCGCCGGATGGCGGGAGTCGCTGGCGGGGACCAGGTCGGCTAGCCGGCTCCGGTGACCGCCAGCGCGGGCGCGTCCGGACCCGCGCAGCCGCGCGCTGGCGGGCTGGCGACCGGCCCGATGAGCTCAGTCCGCCCGAGGGCGGACCTGGTGGGGGGTGAAGAGCGTTTCCCGGATGACCCGGAGCGGCTTAGCGCCACCCGGCGGCGCGGCAGCGGAGCCTGGCGAGGCGTCCCCGCTCGCACCCCTGCCGCTGCCTCCCGTCGCCGCGCTGACCAGAACAGCCCTGGCCGGATCCGCGCCGGCCAGGCCCGGTGCCGTCCGCTGGCGGCCGCTGCCGCCCGGCAGCGCCGTCGCAGGCGGCCTGGCGGCCGGGTGCGGCCGGGCACTCGCGCGGGCGGGGGAGGCCCTCGGCGCCGCCCTGGCCGACCAGTGGCCGCTGACCCTGATCCTCACCGCCCAGGCAGTGCTCTCCGCCCGGCTGATCGGCAGCAACACCGCCTTCGCCGACGAGGCCCTGTACCTGTGGGCCGGTCACGCCGAGCTTGCGCACCTGCTGCACGGCGCCGGCGTCCCACCGGTCGCGGGCTACTTCTCGGGCGCGCCGGTGCTCTACCCGCCGGTCGGTGCCATCGCTGACGGTCTCGGCGGCCTGGCCGCCGCGCGGCTGCTCGCCGACATCCTGATGGTGACAGCCACCTGGCTGCTGCACGACACCACCCGGCGCCTGTTCGGCCCGCGGGCCGCCCTGCTCGCCTGCGGGCTGTTCGCGGGCCTGGGCAGCACCCAGTTCCTCGGCGCGCTCGCGACCTACGACTCGCTCGCGCTGTGCCTGCTCGCCCTGGCGACATGGCTCGGGGTGAAGGCGGCCGCGGCGGGCCCGGGCCGGCGCCGGCTGGCGGCCGGCGCCGCCGCGATGCTGGCGCTGGCCAGCGCGACCAAGTACGCCGCCGCGATCTTCGATCCGGTCGTCATCGGGATCGCGGCGGCCAGTGCCTGGCGCGAGCGGGGCGCCGCGGCCGGCGTCCGCACGGCGATGCTGATGTCCTGGACGCTGTCCGGGCTGCTCACGGTCGCCCTGCTGGCGGCCGGCGGCTCCTACTGGCGCGGCGTCGAGCTCACGACCCTGGACCGCCCGGCGGGCAGCTTTCCTGCGCTGCTCGTGTGGTACATCAGCGGCCGGTGGGTCGGTGCGGTAGCGCTGCTGGCCGTCATCGGAGCCGCGGTCGCCGTCAGCGACCGCCAGCCGCCGCGAGCCATGACCGGCGTGCTGCTCGCCGCCGCGGTCTTCCTGGCGTCGGCCGAGCAGGCCCGCATTCACACGCTGACGTCGCTGGTCAAGCACGTCGGCTACGGCGCATGGTTCGGCTGCCCGGTCGCCGGCTACGCACTGGCCTCGCTGGCCCGGGCGATCCCGCCGGCCAAGGCGGCTGCCGCGGGACGGCTCGCCGTGGCGGCCGTGCTGCTGGCCGCACTGCCCGGAGTGCCGCTGGCAGCCGGCCATTACCGCTGGCCGGGCACCGCCGGGCTGCTGCCGGCGGTGCGCGCGGCGCTGGCCGGGCGGCCTGGCCCGGTACTGGCCAGCGACGACGGGGAGGTGCTGAGGTACTACCTGCCCGGCCCGTTGAGCGGGCGGCCGGTGACGGGCACCTGGTACTTCGAGTACACCGACCCGGTGACCGGCCGGCACCTCACCGGCCTGCCGGCCTACGCCGATGCGATCGCGCACCGGTATTTCGCTGCCGCGGTGCTGAGCTTCTGGGACACCCGGCAGACCGAGCTGGCAATCGAGCACGACCTGGCTGCCTCCCCGGACTACCGGCTGACGCAGGCAGTCCCTTACTCGGCCGGCGGCGCAGCCAGCGACTACCTGATCTACGTGCGGGACACCCCATGACCGCGGTCACCGCCCGGGGCCGGCACCGGCAGACGCCCGGCGTGCTGCCCGAGCCGCCCAGCGACGCGGAGAAAGCCAGCTACGCCCGGCGCAGCCTGCCCTTTCTCGGCACCAGCCTGCTGGTCAGCGCGGCATGCCTGATCATCGCCCAGGTCTGGATGGAGATCAGTCATCCGCTGACCGCGGTGTTCGCCGGCTACACGCTCGTCTACGTCGCCTACCAGCTGGTCAGCCTGCCGGTTAACTTCGCCGGGCGCGGCTTCGACCTGGCCGCCCACGTGCTGCGGGTGCGGGCCTGGCGGCCGGCCTGGTGGCCGGACGTCGACATTTTCCTGCCGATCTGCGGCGAGCCCGTCGAGGTGCTGCGCAACACCTGGACCGGCGTGTTCGAGCTCATCCATGCCTACCCAGGCTGCGCGCGCGCCTACGTCCTCGACGACGGCCCGTCCGACGAGGCCCGGTCGGTCTCGGTCTCGTTCGGCTTCGGCTACTTCCGGCGGCCCGCCAGCCGGGTCTTCAAGAAGGCCGGCAACCTGAACTTTGCCTTCGAGCGGACCAGCGGCGAGCACATCGTCGTCTTCGACGCCGACTTCCGGCCGCGGGCCGATTTCCTGGCCGAGACCCTGCCGTACCTGGACGACCCGGGGGCTGGCATCGTGCAGACGCCCCAGTATTTCCGAGTCAGCTCGCGGCAGAGCTGGGTGGAACAGGCCGCCGGGACCGCGCTCGAGGTCTTCTACCGCGCGGTGCAGGTATCGCGCGACCGGTTCGGCTCGGCACTGTGCGCCGGGTCCAACGCGGTGTACCGGCGCGCAGCACTGGAGCCGTCGGGCGGCTTCACGCTCATCCCGTACGCGGAAGACTCGCATACCGGCCTGGACGCCCGGCATAGCGGCTTCCGGCTGGTCTACCTGCCGGTACCGCTGGCCGCGGGCATCTGCCCCGGGACGCTGGACGCGTTCATGCGCCAGCAGTACCGGTGGTGCTGCGGGGCCACCTCGCTGATCTGGACCCGCCGGATGTGGCGGGTGCCGATGCCGCGGCGGGCCCGGCTGCCGTACCTGGCCGGCTGGCTGTGGAACCTGTCCATGGCAGTGCGCACGCTGGTGCTGCCGCTGATTCCGGTGACCGTGCTGGCCTTCCTGCCCGGCGACGTCCGGCTGCGCAATGCCCTGCTGCTGCTGCCCGCAGTGGTCACCGGCACCGTGCTGTACCCGCTGTGGCACAACGCCCCCTACAGCCCCCGGGTCTGGCCGCTATCGCTGGCCGTGGGCTGGGCCCAGGTGCTGGCGCTGTGGGACTACGCCAGGAGGTCGGTGATGTCGTGGCAGCCGACGCGCGGCCCGGCCGGCGCCTCGGCCCGGTTCTGGCGCGGGGTCACGGCCTGGAACGGCAGCCTGGCGGTCTGCTGGCTGGTGCTCGCCGGGTGGCGCATCGCCACCACCGGGTCGCTCCGGTTCACCGTTGTCGCCGTGCTCGGCCTGGTCAACGCGGCCACCGTCGGCCGGCTGATCTTCCCGGGAAGGAGCGCCGCATGAGCATCCCGCCCACGCCCGCCGCCGGCGGGCGGCATAGCGGGCCGCCACGGCCCGCCGGGATCACCCGGATCGTGCGCAGCGACGACCTGCCGCCTGGGGTCAACGCGCTGGCGTCGGCCGACGGCAAGACGATCATCGTCCGGGACTCGCTCGACCCGGCGGGCCGGCGGCGGGCGATGCGCGAGGTGCTGGCCGCGATCCGGCGGTTCCCCCGGCTGGCCCTGGTCCCCGTGGTGCTGGCCGACGGGGCGCGCTCGCTGCTGCGCCGGTCCGGCGCAGCGATGTCCACCCTCAGCACCGATGCGCAGCAACTGGCGGCCAGCGCAGCCGAGCACGTGAATGCCGTCGCGCTGGCCGTCACCGCGGTCGCCGGGACCGCGATCGTGATCACCGCGAGCGCGGTCATGCCCGGCCACGCCGCCCAGCCAGGCGCACGCCCGGCCCGCCCGGCCGCGGTCTCGCCCAGCCGGGCGAGCCGTGCCCGGCTGGCCCGCCCAGACCGGCTGCCGACCAGGCCGCTGAGCTACCTGGGGGTCTATGAGCCCGGCGTGCCGGGCAGCTTCGGCGGGATTTACCAGTTCGCCGTGACGATGCGGCACCATCCGGATGTCGCGCTGTATTTCAGCGGCTGGAACGAGCCGTTCCAGACCGGCTTCGCCGAGGAGGCCTACGGGATCGACGCCATCCCCGCCGTCCAGATCGAGCCCTACGGGGTGAGCCTGGCCGCCCTGGCCGCGGGCAAGTACGACGCGTACCTGCGCCGGTTCGCTGACCAGGTGCGGGCCTACGGGCACCCGGTGATCATCGGCTTCGCGCATGAGCCCGACGGCAACTGGTACCCGTGGGGCCCGGCCCGGGTCTCCCCGGGCACCTGGATTGCGGCATGGCGGCACGTGGTCAGCGTGTTCCGGGCCCAGAACGCCAGCCATGTCACGTGGCTGTGGACGATCAACGCCCAGGGACCGTACGCGGCCCAGGCGGCCCGCTGGTATCCCGGCGCCGGGTACGTGACGTGGATCGGCGTGGACGGCTACTACACCCGGCCCGGTGACACCTTCAGCAGCGTCTTCGGCGCTGGCCTGGCCGCGGTGCGCGGCCTGGACAAGCCCGTCCTGATCGCGGAGACCGCGGTGGGCCCGGGCCCCGGCCAGTCCGGGCAGATCACCGACCTGTTCTCCGGCGTGCGCCGCGACCGGCTGCTCGGCCTGGTCTGGTTCGACGTCTCCCAGGACAGGGGCCAGTACCATCAGGACTGGCGGCTGGAGGGAGATCGGTCGGCTGCTGCCGCGTTCGCGCGGGCCGCTGGCTACATCCGGTCCTGATCGGCGGCGGTGGCGGCGATCTGCTGCAGCGCGGCCCACGCTGCCGCCGGGTCGGCCGGCTGCTCGCCCGGGCTGACGGCGGCAACCCAGTCCTGGCCGTCAATGGTCAGCCGGACGCCCTGGCCGGGGCCGCGCGGTGCGGCGAGGGCCCGGACGAGCTCAGCCGGCGGGCCGCCAGCCTGCTCCCCGCCCGGCGGCTCGCGGGTCCCCCCAGGCATGGCGGCGCCGAGCCCGTCGGCACCGAGCCCGGCGGCCTGCAGCGCGGCGTCGATGACCTGCCACAGCGCGTCCACCCGCTGGGACAGTTCGGTCACGGCCGCGGCCAGCGCGCAGCCCAGCTCGGCCGCCGGGCCGCTGTCGCTGGCAGCCAGCGCGCGCGCCAGTGCCCCGATCCGCTCCAGGTCCAGCGGCGCTGTGCTCATGACTACGTTCCGTACCGGGGCGCGGGCTCGTCGGCGCGGGCCTCCGGCAGTGCGACGCCCAGCTGCTGGGCGATGGCCGCGAGCAGCTCGCGGGCCTGGTCCGGGTTCATCTGCCGGACCCGCTGGAGCACCTCGTTGCTGCCGGCCGCGCGGTCGGTGTCGGCGGCCAGCACGCTGGCGGCATCGGGCCGCCCGGCTGCCGTGAGCTCGGCCGGGGTCACGCCGACGACCGCGGCCATCCGCGCCAGCGTCGAAGCCGGCCCGCGGACCGCGGCGTAGATCCCGGAGCTGACCACCTGGTAGCCGCCGGCGATCTGCCGCCACCGGCCCTCGCTGATCCCGGCCCGGCCGGCGGCCGTCCGGGCGGACAGGCCTTCGCGCCGGAGCGCGTCGGTGATGAGCGCGCCCCACGGGGGCGGCTCAGGACGGTTGGTCATGTCGCTACCTTCGCACAACCTTCGCATCTCCGTCCACCTTCTCTGCGCGCCAGTTTTGCGCTTCTAGCAGGCAGAACGCGACAGGGTCCGGTTGGCTCCCAGATCTACAGACTTCGCGCGAAGTTATTGACCCTTCGCACTACTGCGGACTAAGGTCGCAACCGGGATCCACGGCGCGCCGCCGGGGATGGCGGGGGGGATTGAGATATGGGAGTCATGCTTTCGCTGGACCGGCCGCGGCCGCCACGCGGCAGGCGGCACGGGCAGCATGCCCGGGGCAATGCCGGCCAGCCGGTAACGGGGGCACTGGCTGCCCTGCTGCGCCCCGGGCGGACTGGCGCCCGCCGCGTGGCCGCCCCGCGGCCGGGGCCGCGGGGCGGGGGCGCGCGGCCCCCGGCCG
>JBKQSL010000010.1:0-5161 GCA_052143655.1 Streptosporangiaceae bacterium
GGCTGCGGGCAGATGGCCGCGTCACTGTCGCAGACCTGGGTGAACGTGAGCTTCCGGCAGAACACCTCGGTTGCCACCGTGCTGCATGTCCGGGAAGTCTGCTCGCACGTGCCGCACGTCACCGCGCCGGCGATCCGCAAGGCCAGCGCCATCGACATGGTCAGCTCACTGCGCTTCGACACCACCAGCGCGTCCAACGCCAACGTCGCCGAGCTTCAGGTCTGCCTGCAGAAGTTCCCGGCCGTCAACGGCGTCGACATGGAGGACTCCAGCGACGAGGGCGGCTGACCGCCCGGCTGCCGCTGCGGCGGCGTGACCTACACCACGATCGACTCGTTCCGGCGAACCATTGGATCCCTACCTTCCCTGTGCTATAAATAGGGCGATCCTTTTGCCTACGAACTAGATCGGAATTAAGTCATATGCGCCGAGCGATCGTCGCGGCGGGAGCCGCCTCACTGACTCTCCTGGCCGCAGCCTGCGGCTCGTCCGGGTCTTCGACCTCAAGCTCGGGCAGTTCCAGCAGCCCGAGCGGGTCGAGCGGGTCGGCCACCGCCAGCGGCCCGGTCACGCTGCGCCTGGGCTTCCTGGAGAACATCACCCACGCCACCGCCCTGGTCGGGATCAAGGAGGGCTTCTTCACCAAGAACCTCGGCAAGAACGTCACCCTCAAGCTGGTGCCGTTCAGCACCGGGACTGAAGAGGCCACCGCGCTGCTGGCCGGCCAGCTGGACGCCGCCTACGTCGGCCCGAACCCGGCGATCAAGGCCTGGCAGACCTCGAACGGCTCGCTCATCAAGATCATCGCCGGGGCGGCCTCCGGCGGCGCCGCGCTCGTGGTCAAGAAGAGCATCACCAGCCCGTCCCAGCTGAAGGGCCAGAAGCTGGCCACCCCGTCACTGGGCAACACCCAGGACGTGGCGCTGCGCTACTGGCTCAAGCAGCACGGTCTGACCACGAGCCCGACCGGCGGCGGGGACGTGCCGATCACGCCGATCACGCCGAACTCCGACGCGGTGCTGGCCTTCCAGTCCGGCCAGATCGCCGGGGGCTGGGAGCCCGCGCCCTACGACGCCGAGATGGTGCAGCTGGGCGGGCACGTCCTGGTCAACGAGGCCAGCCTGTGGCCGAAGGGGCAGTTCGTGACCACGAACCTGGTCGTCACGCAGAAGTTCCTCGGCGCAGACCCGACGGTGGTGAGCAACCTGCTCAAGGGCCAGATCGAGGCGAACAGCTTCATCAACGGCAGCAAGGCGGCCGCCGAGACCGCGGCTAACGCCGAGCTTGCCTCGCTGACCAGCAAGAGCCTCAAGCCGAGCGTGCTGGCCGCGGCGTTCAGCCAGATCAGCTTCACCAACGACCCGATCGCCTCGTCGCTGACTAGCGACGCCCAGCACGCAGTGGCGGTCGGGCTGCTCAAGCCGGTGCAGAACCTCAGCGGGATCTATGACCTGACCCCACTGAACACGCTGCTCAAGGCAGACGGACAGCCCCAGGTGAGTTCATGAGCGTATTCGCACGCCAGGGCACGCCCCCGCAGCCGTCGGCTGCGGGGGCGTCAGCCCGCTACGGCCAGCCCGGACCGCAGTCGGCCGCCGTCACGCTGTCGGAGGTGACGAAGTGGTACGGATCGGGGTCCAGGGCGCTGCTCGCCCTGGACAAGGTCTCGCTGTCAGCGGCTGACGGCGAGTTCGTCTGCCTCATCGGCGCCTCCGGCTGCGGTAAGAGCACCCTGCTCTCCCTGGTCGCCGGGCTGGACGCGGCCAGCAGCGGCACCGTCTCCACCGCGGGCCGGCGAGTGGCGATGATGTTCCAGGAGCCCGGCCTGCTGCCGTGGCTCACCGTGGCCCGCAACGTGGAACTGGCGCTGCAGGCACGCGGCGTCGACCGGGCCACCCGGCGGCAGCGGGCCCAGGAACTGCTGGAGACCGTCCGGCTGTCCGGCTTCGGCGGTAAGCGGCCGCACGAGCTGTCTGGCGGCATGCGCCAGCGGGTCGCGCTGGCCCGCGCGCTGGCCCAGGACGCGGACGTGCTGCTGATGGACGAGCCGTTCGGCGCGCTGGACGCGATGACCCGGGACCTGCTGCACGACGAGCTGGACCGGATCTGCGCCGAGCAGCCGCTGACCGTGCTGTTCGTCACCCACAACGTCCGCGAGGCCGTCCGGCTCGGCGACCGGGTGCTGCTGCTCAGCAGCCGGCCGGGCCGGGTCATCGAGGAGTACGCCGTGCCCAGGACCGGCCCGCGGCGCATCGACTCGGCCGAGGTCGCCGAGATGGCCGGCATGATCACTGACCGGCTGCGCGAGGAGATGCGACGTCATGGCCACTGACCAGGCACTGCGCGGGCTGGATCAGCTGGAGCTTGAGCCCGTCGCCGGCACCGGCCAGGCGGGGCGGCTGGCGGCCAGGACGTGGGCCGCGCTGTGGCCCAAGCTCCTCGCGATCGCGCTGGTACTCGCCGTCTGGCAGCTGGTGCACCTGTCCGGCTGGAAATCCTTCGTTTTCAAGGGGCCGGGCGCCACGTTCGCCAGCCTCTGGCAGCAGATGCAGCACCTCCAGCTGTGGGAGATCATCGGCGTCACGCTGCGCACCGCCGTCATCGGGTACGCGCTCGCGCTGGTCATCGGCGTGGTCATCGGCGTGCTGGTGGCGCGGATCGCGCCGCTGCGGGCCGCGGTCGGGTCGATCATCACCGGGCTGCAGACGATGCCGTCGATCGCCTGGGTGCCGTTCGCGATCATCATCTTCGGCGAGACCGAGGCTGCGATCTTGTTCGTGGTGGTGCTGGGCGCGGCCCCGTCGATCGCCAACGGGCTGATCACCGGCGTGGACTACACGCCCCCGCTGCTGCTGCGGGCCGGCCGCACGATGGGCCTGCACGGCGTCGCGCTGTACCGGCACCTGATCCTGCCCGCGTCGCTGCCGTCGTTCGTGGCGGGGATGAAGCAGGGCTGGGCGTTCGCCTGGCGCAGCCTGATGGCCGGCGAGCTGGTCGTGCAGATCATCGGCCAGTTCTCGATCGGCCAGCAGCTCAGCGTCGACCAGCAGAACCTGGACTTCGCCGGCGCGACCGCGATGATCATCGTGATCCTGGTCATCGGCATCGTCGTCGACACCCTGTTCACCAAGGCCGACCAGGCGCTGCGGCGTCGGCGGGGCCTGCTGGACCCGGCACTGAGCTGACCTGGATCCGCCCGGCACCGGTGTAGACGTTCATCGACGCGCCGCGCAGGAACCCCACCAGCGTCAGCCCGGCCTGCTCCGCCAGCTCGGCGGCCAGCGACGACGGCGCCGACACCGCGGCCAGGACCGGGATGCCGGCCAGTACCGCCTTCTGCGCGAGCTCGAATGATGCGCGGCCGCTGACCAGCAGGACGCGACCGGACAGCGGCAGCTGCCCGGTCCGCAGCGCCCAGCCGACGACCTTGTCCACGGCGTTGTGCCGGCCCACGTCCTCCCGGACCGCCAGCAGCTCGCCGTCCGCGCTGAACAGGCCGGCTGCGTGCAGGCCGCCGGTGGAGTCGAAGACCCGCTGCGCCTCCCGCAGCGTGTCCGGCAGGCCGGCCAGCACCGCGGCCGGCACCGTGACCTGATCGGCGGCCAGGTCGAAGGCCGGCTGGACCGCCAGGTCCTCGATGCTGGTCTTGCCGCAGACCCCGCAGGCGCTCGTGGTGAGGAAGTTCCGCCGCCGGACCGGGGCGGCGGTCGGGCTGAGCTGCACGTCGGCGATGTTCCCGGTGCCGTCGTGGTCACCGTGGCCGCAGCGCTGGCCGGTGCAGATCCGGATCGAGGCGATATCCGCGGCCGACCGCGCGATTCCCTCGCTGACCAGGAAGCCGGCCGCGAGGTCGATGTCGTCGCCGGGGGTGCGCATGGTCAGGGTCAGCGCCTCGCCGCCGACCCGGATGCCGAGCGGCTCCTCGGCCGCCAGCAGGTCGGCCCGCGGCCGGGCCGGGGCCGGGCCGGGCAGGGTGATCCGCAGCACCCGGCGCCGTGCGGTCCGCCCGGTCACCGCCGCGGCCCGCCCGGCCCGGGATGAGTTCCGGCCACGATCCCGCCTCCGTCCTGCGCTGTCTGCCATCCAGCCTAGGCGGGCGGTGCGGCCCGTAGGATCGGCCCATGCCGACCTGGGCCGCGATCGTGCTGGCCGGCGGCCGGTCGTCCCGGATGGGCACGCCCAAGGCCTGGCTGGAGTGGCACGGCTGCACGCTGCTGCACCGGACCGTCGGCCTGGTGAGCCGGGTGGCCGGGGGGCCGGTCGTGGTAGTCCGCGCGCCCGGCCAGCCGCTGCCGCCGCTGCCGCGGCAGGCAGAGGTCACCGACGATCCGCGCGAGGGCCTGGGCCCGGTGCAGGGCATCGCGGCCGGGCTGGCGGCCGTGTCCGGCCGGGCGGAGCGGGCCTTTGTCTGCGCTACCGACCTGCCGTTCCTGCATCCGGCGTTCGTCCGCCGGGTGCTGACCGTGGCGCCGGGCGCCGACGTAACCCTGCCGGTGGCCCGGGGTTTCGCCCAGCCGCTGGCGGCCGCGTACCGCACCGCGCTGGCGCCGGCCGCTGCGGAACTGGTCGCGCAGCGGCGGCTGCGGCCGGCGTTCCTGTTCGAGCGGTGCACGGTGATGCGGCTGGACGAGGCCGCGTTGCGCGCCGACCCGGCGGTGGCCGCGCTTGATCCGGACCTGGAGTCGCTGTGCAACGTGAACGAGCCGGGTGAGTACGCGCGGGCACGGGCCCGGCCAGCCCCGCTGGTGACGGTCCGATGGACGTCGCCGGACGGCCTGGCCGACGTGGCCGGCCTGGCCGGCCCTGCCGTCCGGGCGGACTCTGGCCGCCCGGTCCGGGCCGCGACGCTCACCGCGGCGGCGGCCGCGGTCGGAGTGTTCGGTCCTGCCGGGCTGACGGACCTGGCCGTCTGGCTGAACGGCGATCCGGTTCCCGGTGACCCCGAGCTCCCGCTCGCGGCCGGGGACATGGTGATGCTGCGCCCGGCGGGTACTCCGGCGAGCCCTGACTCCGCCACCGCTTCCTGACCCCGCCACCGCTTCCTGACCCCGGGGACCGCTATCGCCCGCGGCGAAAACGGTGGTCCGCAGGTGCTGGGCGTGCGACAGTGCTGCGGTGGCCGACAGTGAGCTGATATCCGTATTCCGGCCCGGCACCGCGC
>JBKQSL010000011.1:0-3076 GCA_052143655.1 Streptosporangiaceae bacterium
CCGGTGGCCGCCGGCCGCGCGCCGGTGCCGCCCGGGCGGACCCCCGCGGGCGCGCCGCGCTCGCGGAGCCTTGCCCCCCGCCGGCGCGACACCCCGAACCCGGCGCGGCCGCCCCGGGCCGGGCCAGCCCGGCGGGCCTGATGCGCGTCCGGCCCGGGCCGGCCGCCGTCCCTGGTGGATCTGGACCGTCCCGTTCGCCGCCGTCTACGGCGTCCTGCTGGCGTGCAACCGGTTCCTGTTCACGGCCCGGCTCTATGAGTCCGGCGACTCAGGGGCCAATTCCATCCTGATCGAGCAGGCCATGCGCTGGCAGCTGCTGGCCGGCAACTACTCCAGGGAGGGCTTCCACCATCCCGGCCCGGCCTACCTGTACGTGCAGGCGCTCGGTGAATGGCTGGGCCGGGACGTGCTGCACGTGGTGCCGACCGCGTGGAACGGCCAGCTGCTGGCCGTTCTCGCGCTGGACAGCGCATTCGCGGCAATCACCGTGGGGGTGGTCTACGGCTGGACCCGCTCGGTGCGCGGCGCGGCCGCCTGCCTGGCCGTCATCGCCGGCTTTGCCGCCGTGCACCCGGAGATCCTCGACTCTAGCTGGATGCCGGACCTGTACGTGCTGACGTTCCTGGTGTTCACGCTGGCGGCGGCGTCAGTGGCGGCCCGGAGCGCTGCCGATCTGTGGGTGCTGGCCCTGTCCGGCTGGTTCCTCATCCACGGGCATGCCTGCTTCCTGTTCATAGTCCCGGTGATCACGGCCGCCGTGCTGGCGGTCGCGGCGTGGCCGGACCGGCGGTCGCTGCGCATGGCGATCCGCGCCTTCGCCCGCGATCATCGGGGCGCCTGGCTGCCCGCGCTGGTCATCAGCGTGATGTTTGCGCTGCCGATCGGCGTCAGCCTGGCGCTGCACTGGCCTGGCGACTTCGGCCGGTACCTCGCCTACGGCAGCTCTGCGCGGGCGGGCGGGCATAGCCCGGGCCAGGTCGAGGCCTACGCGCTGTGGTTCTGGTGGCCGCACCGCGCAGCCTGGGCGGCGCCGCTGCTGCTGTATGCCGCCGCGGCGGCGGTAACGGCGGCGCTGGCCCGCGGCCCGCTGCGGCGGTTCCTGGGTGCCTTACTGGCGATCAGCGTGGTGGCATCGCTGGCGTTCGCCGGGTACGCCGCGGTCGGCGTCGACTTCCTGTCCGACTACTACATCGGCTACTTCTACTGGTCGGTGCCGGTGCTGCTGGTCCTGGTCATCGTGGTCGGCCTGGTGCAGGCCGTCGCCGCGCCGCGGTGGACCCCGGCAGTGGTGCTGGCCGCCGTGGCGGCCCTGGCCGCGGTCGCGTTCGTCCCGGGGCTGCGGATGAGCGTGTCCGACAACGACCGGGGGCTGCCCAGGGCGGTGGCGGCCCTGGCCGCCCGGCATCCGGGCCGGCCGATCGTCATCCACATTGCCTACAACGCGGCCTGGGGGGACGCCGTGGGCTTCCTGGTCCAGGCCGAGCGCACTGGCGTCCGGGCCTGCGTCGATCAGCCGTCCTACAAGTTCATCGTGACCAGCCAGTTCATCTGCAATGCCGGGGAGCTGGCGGCCGGCGTCCGGTACGAGTTCGTTGACCCGGCCCCGCCGCCCGGCACCCCGGTCGTGCTGCGCTTCGCGTCCACCACCGTCACCCCGGCCGTCGGCCTCTACAGCTGACCCGCCCGGCTGTCCGCGGGGAGCCCGTCGCGCGGGTCCCTGCCGCGCTCGCCCGTCCGCGCTCGCCCGTCCGCGCTCGCGCTCCGCCACCGCAGCGCGCCCGGTCTCATGATCGTGGTAACTCGTCCGCACATGGAACTGACGACTTTCCACGATCATGAAATGCGGCTCAGGCCGCAAGCGCCGAGTAACCGCTCGCGTCGCCCTTGCGGACGACGCTGGTGTCGCCGGCGATGCCGACCGGGATGTCACCGGCGATCGTGATCCGGTGCAGCAGCCGCGGCAGGTCGTCGTAGTCGGCGACCGCATAATGCTGAGTGGCCCGGTTATCCCAGATCGCGATGTCGCCGTCGCGCCAGGTCCACCGGACCGTGTTCTCCAGCCGGGTGATGTGCCGCTGCAGCAGCCCGAACAGTTCCGCCGAGTCGGCCGAGCTCAGCCCGGTGAACGAGCGGACGAAGTGACCGAGCAGCAGCGACGGCTCGCCGGTCTCGGGATGCACCCGGACCACCGGATGCTCGGTCTCGAACTCCCGGTGCCGGAACTCGGCCCGGTAGCGCTCCTGCCGGACGTCGATGCCGCCGATCTGCGGGCGGTCGGCGGCGTAGTCGTAGAGGTTGGAGTGCACCGCGCGCAGCCGGGCGGCCAGCGCCTGCAGGGCCGGGTGCAGTTTCCGGTATGCCTCCGCCGTGTTGGCCCACACGGTCGTGCCGCCGTAAGGCGGCAGCGTGATCGCGCGCAGCACGCTGATTGCCGGTATCCGGTCGACGAACGTCACGTCGGTGTGCCAGCTGTTGGCCTTGCCCTGCTCGGAGTCGATCGGCAGCACCGCCTTGCCGTCGCCGGCCACGGTCGGATGCGGCCGGGTCAGCGGGCCGAGCAGCGACGCGAAGGCGATCTGGTCTGCGTCGGTCACCTGCTGCTGGTCGCGGAGGAATACGACCCGGTGGCGCAGCAGCGCGGTGCGCAGCTCGGCGACCGCCTCGGGGCTGAGGTCGCCGCCGGCCCGCACGCCGCTGACCACGGCGCCGATCACGCCGCCTGCCTGAGTCACGTCGATGTGGCGGTATGCGGCGGCGGCGTGGCTCACCGGGCGCTCGTGCAGCTGAGTCATGCTCTGACACCTTTCACGATCAGCCCGGCCGGCCCGGTGCGGGTCCGGGACGGCCGGGAAGGCTGTGGTCTCCTTCGCAATCTGCATGCCGTCAGGCCATAAGTCAAGTATTTCGATCTATAAACTAGTTAATTCGTGCTGAACTCCTCGCTCCCGGCCAGCCCTGGTCAGCGTGATCGCGGTCAGGGCGCGGCGGGCCGCCGCCGTCCGCGCGGGGGATGAGCCGCCCGGATGCGGACAGCAGCAGGACGAGCACGGCGAAAGCCACGTAAGCGCTTCCCGCG
>JBKQSL010000012.1:0-14893 GCA_052143655.1 Streptosporangiaceae bacterium
ACGGCGGACAGTTCACCCGCCTCGTCGGCGAGGAGCTGCGCTCCGTCCCACACCAGTAGCAGTGCGCTGACAGTGTGCTCGGCGGGAGAGTGCGCCAGGTCGTAGTGCGCGGCGGCGCGGACGGCGGCCTGCGTCGCCCACAGGTCGTAGCCGGTCATGAACAGGTCCAGATCGAACTGCGCGGCCAGGCCCATCAGCTCGCTGCGGCCGGTGTCGTCCACTCCGGCGAACGCCTCGTCGAGGGCGAGCAGGCGCGGTGCGTGCGGATGTGCCGAGTTCAGCATCGCGTGCGCGGCGGCGAACAGCGGCAGGTGCAACGAGACCGACTGCTCGCCGCCGGACAGCTGGCTGTGCCGTGTCCGGGTCAGCTTCTCCTCAGTGCCCTCAGCGCTGACCATCTGGAACACGAACTGCCGCCAGCGACGGTAGTCCAGTACCCCGGCCAGCAGCTCTCGGTACGGGAGTTCGCGGTACCGGGCTCGAGCGGTCTTGATCTGCGCGGCGAAGTGGCCGCGCATCCGGGCGAGAGAGTCCGGGTTAAGCCGGGAGGCGTCGGCATCCAGCAGCCCGCACACCGCGCGCTGCTCGTCATCGAGCTGGTCCGCCAGCAGCCACCGCACGCCGACCGTCTTCCCCGAGGACATTTTCCGGGACCGCATCTCGGTGTTCATCGCTCTGATCAGGTCCTTGGCGTCCACGGTCCGCTCGTGGATCTGCTGGGCGAGCCTGGCCAGCAGCGCGTCTTCGAGGATGCGCTGCTCAGAGTCGGTCAGCAGCAGCTGCTGGTCACGGCGGGCGGCTGTGATGCGCTCCGCGAACGCGCCGACCGGCAGCGGGCCCTGCTCATCGGCGATGCGGACCACGATGACACCGTCGGCGCTGTCCCACTCGGGGTGGTAGTCCTGGCCGGCCGCGCCCAGCTGGGCCTGCAGATCCTCCAGCGCCCTGGTGAGCCGGGTCGTAGAGATCTTCAGTGACGTCTCGCTCGGCGTCAGGTCGCGGGTGACCTCGAGGATCGCCTCGTGCACTTCCACGACCGCCCGCGGCAGGTCATCACCGGTCCAGTCCGCCTCCTGCGCGGGCCAGGCCAGCCGCGGCGGGCACTTCAGCACGTCCAGCAGCTCCCGGGCGGCGAACGGGGCGAGACCGCGCGCGGTGGCCCGCTCCTCCGCACACGCGACGTCGAGGGCGCGCCTGCCGCTGGAGACCCGCTCGGTCACGGCACTGACGGCCTTGATGGCCTCGACCTCGGCGGTGCGGGCAGAATGCTCAGCCGACTGGGCGGCCGTGATGCCCTGCTCGGTCTCGTCGACCTGTGCCATCACCTCAGTGGCTTCCTTGCCGACCGCGCCGTGCAGCGCCGCCAGTTTGGCGGCCTCCTCGGTGTGCCGGCGGCGGGCCATCCGTTCGGTCTCGGCGCAGACGCGCTCCTCATCGGCGGCCTGCTCCAGCCGGCCTCGGGCGTCGGCGACGATGCCACGCTGCTGCGTCTCCTCGCGGCGGCGGCCGGTGAGGTCCCGGGCGGTGGCCTCGAACCGCCGGGTGGCCGCCTCCACCTGGTCGGCCTGGTCCCATTCGATAGCATGGTCGATGGAAGTGCGGCGCAGCGCCCGCTCGGTGACGGTGCAGGCAGCCACCGACTCGTCGTAACCGGACTGGGCGCCGTCGGCGCCCGCCCGGGCCGAACGCAGCTGCCCGACGGCCTGCGAATGGGTGCGCAGCGCGGCGGCGGTCGCGGTGCCGCGGGGAAGCGCGGCGCGCGCCTGCGCGAACGCAGACAGTGCGCCGGCCAGCCCGTCGAGCTTCCGGTCGAGGCTGGTCAGCAGCTCCGTCAGCCCGGCGATCTGGTCCTCGCACTCAGCGATGCGCGCGGCCCGGCGGCGGGCCCGGGCGGTCGCTCCGATGTACTCGGCGTGGTCCTTGTGGTGCGCACCGGCGGTGACACCGTGGGAGTACCGGCCGTCGGCGCCGATCACCGCGGCCGAGGAGAACAATTCGCCGTCCAGGGCGATGGAAGCCAGCACGGCGCCGATCCGCGCGGCGGGCACGGTGGTGTCGTCCTCGGGCACCAGCACCTCAGCGAGACTGGCCCCGCTCGCCTCCCCATCCCCCTTCACGGGCGGGCCGGGGACCAGGTAACCGTCGTCGTCCCCGGCGGTGACCTCATGGCCGTCCGGCGTGATCCAGGCGTCGAGCATCCCGGTGGCTTCCAGCGCCGCCTCGAGCGCGGCGGCCCGCGTGTCATCGACGTTGCCGGCGAAGCGGACCAGCCGCCACAGCGGTGCACCGTCGCGGCCTGACCGGCTGGCGCCGCGTCCGGGGTAGGCCGGGGGCGCGTCGTCGCGTTGCGAGGCGATCCGGTCCCGCTCCCCGGCGATGCGCTGCCGCTCGGTCTGCGTGCTGGCACGCTCGGCACGCAGCCGCGCCTGCTCGTCACGGATGGACTGCTCGGCGGCGGTGGTCGCCCCGGCGAACACCGACTCGACGGTGGGCGCATCCGGGTCGCCGAACGTCTCGATGGCCGCGCTGAGGCCCTCGGTCAGTTCCCGCATGGCCGTCTCGTCCAGCACATCGGCGTAGTCGGCCGCCCACCGCGCCAGTGCGGCCTGGGCGTCGGCGCGGGCCGTGGCCACCGCATCGGCTGCGGACTGCTCGGCCTGCTCGGCGGCGGTCACCGCCTCCAGCGCCCGGTCGAGTGCGAGCCTGGCCAGGTCCCGGGCGTGCTCGGCTGTCCGGTGCGCCTGCAGCGCGGCCCGTACCGAGCGGACGGCCTCCAGCCGGGCGGTGACCCGGCCGCCGGCACGTTCGGTGAACCCGTCAGCTCCGGCGTCGGCGGGCTGCCAGCCGATGCCGGCCGCGGTGGCGTGGTCGGCGAGCTGCGCCGCACTGCGCGAGACGACCGATTCCAGGTCGGCGAGTACCGCCGCGGCCTGCTCCAGGTCGGCCTGAGCACGCGCGGTCCCCGCGCTGCGCCGGGTTAGCTCCGCGGTGGCCTCGGCAGCCGTCCGCTCGTTGGTGCGGACGAGCCGTTCAAGGTCGGCGAGTTGCCCGACCGCCTGGTAGGCGCTGGTGGACTTCAGCTGGTCGAGCCGGGCGCGCAGCCCGGCGAGAGCGTTCTCCGCCGCCTCCCGGCGGGCCAGCGCCTCCGCCTGCCCGGTTTCAGCGCCCGCCAGCGCCGTGATGTCGTGGCTGAGTTCGGTGCGCCGCTGCGCACTTGCCCCGCGCCGGCGGGTGAGGGCATCGGCGGCCGACCGGGCGTGGGTACGCAGATAGGTGGTGTAGGAGGCGAGGAACGTGCGGGTAGCCTCGTCGGCGGCGGTCAGCCCCTCCAGCGTGGTGGCGACCGTCTCCATGTCGTCGAACGAGCGGGCAGCCTCGGTGATCAGGTCGTCGTCGACCGGTCGGAGCCCGTCGGTGAGCGTGTCCGACAACTTCGCCGGGTCGAGGTTCTTGGCCAGCTGCGGCCGCCGCAGCGTCAGGATCAGGGTGAGCAGCTGTTCGTAGCGTTCCCGGCCGAGGCCGAACAACCGCTGATCCAGGGCGGCCCGGTAGTCAGTAGGAGAGGCGTGCAGGCTCGGCTCCCCGATCTCCTCGGCGAGCTGCTTCCTGGTCATGGGCCGGTCATCGCCGGTGATGAGCGAGAAGTCCGCGCCGACCCGTCCCTCGGCGACGAAATGCCAGCGGACCGGAGTGTCGCGGTGCTTCTGGGCGTGCAGGCCGACGCCGATGGTGACGGCCTCACCGGTGTCGCGATGCCGCAGCTCCAGCCATACATAACCGACCGCGTTCTCGCCGCCGCGGAACAGGAGGTTGGATTTCATGGTCCGGTCCTCGGCGGCGAACGGGTTCAGCCGTTTCGGGTCGATCCGGCCGTCCAGCACGAACGGGAACAGAACCTCAAGAGCCTTGGTCTTCCCAGATCCGTTGGGACCGCGCAGGATCAGCCAGCCACTGGCGAAGCAGAACTCCTCATCCCGGTAGTCCCACATGTTGATGATTCCGGCCCGGGTGGGTTGGAAGCGGGTCACGTGGAGCCTTCCTTCACGGTCATTACTCGCATTCCCGTCGCCGGCGCGCTGACGGAAAAAGACGTGCCGCCGGGCTCAGGACGTGCCCGGCGGGCTCTTGATGTGGGCGGTGATGCTGCGGTAGCGGCCCAGCAGCGGTAGCACCAGGACGCCTCCGTCCACCCTCGCCACCAGGCCCAGCGAGGCAAGCAGGGCGACCGCCTCGGTCAGCAGGCGACCCGGGTCGGCGGCCTGTTTCTCCGCCATGCCCGCGCCGAAGTCCTCCACCAGCTTCCGCAGCTCGGTGCGCAGCCATACGTCGCTGAGGAACGGGTAGGCGGCGTCGGCGGCACCGTCGCCGGGTGCACCCGATCCGGAATCGGTTCCGTCCCCGGGCCCGGAGTCGTCGGTCTCCGCTAGCCAGGCCTGTTCGGCGAGCAAGTCGGCGACGCGGCCCCGGTCCGGCAGGGCAGCGTCGATCCGCCGGGCCGCGTCGGCGAGCCGTTCCGCGGCGGTGGCGGCGGGCAGCGGCTCGATCCTGGATCTGTTGCGTTGCAGGTAGCCGGCGATCCGCGCGCACAGCAGCAGTGCGGCCTGCGCGACGGTGCCGGCCGACGGGAACGCCACGTCGCTGAACCGCTGCCCGGCGTTGACCAGCGCCACGCCTTCGGCGCGCCGCTCCAGATCGAGGCCGGTGAGCCGCTCGATGTCCTCGGCAAGACTCGCCGACCGGAGCTGGCCGCGCAGCCCTTCATCGACGTCGGCGTAGTAGACAGCCGGCTGCTCCACGACGAGCCGGCGGGCATGCCGCGCGTTCACCCGCCGCCGTGCCTCCCGGCCCTGGGCCGACGCGGATCCGCCGGGGCCATCCAGCAGCTCGGTGACGGAGTTCAGATGCTGCAGCACCCGGCTTGGCGCATAGAGGGCGCCGACCACTTCGCGGTCGATGTCGTAAAGCGCCTCGGCACGCTCGGGATCGTTGACCCACTCGATGGCCGAGCCATCGGCCATCCGCAGGGCGCCGCGCACCTCCAGCCAGGCGACCGCGTCCACGAACGCGTCCCGGTCCGGTTTGCGGCCGGTGTCCATGCCGAGGCCGTCGATCCGCCCGGCGTCAGTGGCGACCGTGTCCGCCAGCTCGCTGAGTGCGATCTGAGCGCCGGAACGGCCCAGCGCGGACAAGGTCAGCACCAGGTAGGCGTAGCGGCGGCGGTCGAACGGCCGCCGTGCTCGGGTGAGCGCCGGGCGGGTGCCATCCAGCGCGTCCTGCACCCGGCGCAGCCGGATAGTGTCGCCCCCGGACAGGAGCGTGTAACCCAGGACCTCGCCGAGATCGGCCCGCAGCTGCCTGACCCACTTGCGCACGAGGGGAAGCGTCGAGGCGTCCGGGTAGGACGCGGTGATCAGCGGGTGACGCAGCATCAGCCGCGCCGCCTTCTGGTATTCGGCCAGCTCGAGCGAGCTGACGTCTGCGGCGACCCTCATCCGGTGACCTCCACCGCCAGCCCGTCCAGATGGAGCCGGCCGCGGACCGTGTGCACAGTGGTGGAGCCAGGGGCGGGGCGCAAGGTGAGCCGCACCCCGTGCGCGGACCCGCTCGCCGTCCGGCTGACCGGGACCCGCGCGGACAACGCCACGTCCAGCAGGCTGAGCAGGGCCTGGGTCTCCGGCTCGTCCAGCACCCGGCCGTAGACGCCGTCACCGGCCAGCGCTGCCGCGGCGGTGCGGCGTTCTGCGGTCGCCTTCAGCTGCTCGGCGCGCAGCCGCTGCTTCTCCTCGTCGTTGCGCTGGATCCGGCCGGGCCCGCGCAGCGCCTGGGCCTTGCCGTTGCGCACCAGCGTCCGGGACAGCTCCACCGGAGCGGCATCCCACCACGACAGCCGGCTCCCGATCGCGTCGGCGTCCTCGTGCGCAGCTGAGACATGCCGGGGTGCCCCGAGACCGAACACTGCCTGGAACAGCGCATGGGCGTCGCCGTCAGTCGGGCAGGCGGTGAACCATTGCGCTAGATGGCGCAGCTGGGTCTCCCTGCTCACCCCGCCGCGGCGGGACTCGGTGACCCGGCGCAGCAGCGCCGTAACGTTGGCGATGGCGGTGACCGTGGCGTCCTGCAGGCGTTCGGCCTCGCTGCGGCGAGCGGTGCCGAACCAGTGCACCAGGCCGCCCCAGCGCGCCCGCCAGTCCGCGACCCGTTCGTCGGCACCGCGGAAGAGCGACTCGTCAGCCTCCGCGGCGAGCCGGGCGAGGCGTTCGGCGCCAGTGGCGTCCACCTCGGCGACCGCGGCGGCCAGCAGCGGCGCGAACCGGGTCAGCTCGGTGTGGAACTCTCGCATGTGGGTGAGCAGCGCGTCCTTGTGCGCGAGGAACACTTCAGGCCGGGTGTCGTTGGTGCGAGCCAGATCGCCCAGCATCAGGTAGAAGCGGGCGGCGCGCTGCGCCATGTCAGCGAGCACTCCGTCCAGCCGGGACAGCTTCCGGTAGACCTCGGCGGCGTCCCCGGACCGCACCGCCTCGGCGAGCGCCCGCAGGTCGGCCAGGATGTCAGGGAACACGAGGCGGGACAGCTGGGCGTCTTCCAGGCTGGCCGTCAGCACCTCCTCGACGGCCTGGAAGGCCCGGTATCCGGCCTGGTTGAACTGGTAGACGTAGTGCCGGTTACGGTACTCGGCGAGGTTCGCGGCGCGGGTGCCGTCATAGGAGCGGTCCAGCACCTGCCATTCGGCGAGGGCATCCAGCAGGACCTGCACGTCGCCGACGGCGGCCGCCCCCGGATGCTGCTCGGCCAGCTGGCCGAGTGCTTCGCGGGCGTCGGACGCGTGCATCAGCACCTGGTAGTTTGCCCTGGCCCGGTCGAAGGCACGCAGCAGCCACAGGTACTCGTGGCGTTTCTCGGTGGCCGCGAAGTGGAACAGCCGCAGCCGGTCATCGAGGGTGAACGCGTCGATGCCGAACGCGGCGTCCCCGGCGGCCGCGTCGCCAGCAACAGCGGCTGGCCGGCCACGGGGATCACTCACTGAGGTAGCGGGCTGACTACCGGTCACAGGTTCTGATCATCTCGACCATCGGGGGTATTCGTCATGGAACGGCCGGGGGATGTGCTGCCTAGTGTGCCGGATCGCCGTGACGGACGCCAAAGACACGCCGAACAAAGGCCGCAGCGCGGTCAGCCCTCCGGCGGCTCGGCACACCTCGCGAGGCCGTGCAGCGATGTCAGCACCGTCAGCGCGGCGCCGCGGCTGAGGTCCTCGTGGTAACGCTCGTTTCGCGGGGTGCGCAGGCAGCCGTAGCACGACGTCTCCAGGCCGCAATCGCACGACCCAACCCGCCGGACCGCGGTGGCGACCACCGCGTCGAGTGCGGCGGCGATTCGCAGCACGCTGCCCGCCCCGCCCGGGACGGTGTCGAACAGCACCAGGCCGCTGCGGCCATCCGCCCCGGAATGCACCACGCCGTCGATATCGTTGCGGCTGATCTCCAGGCCGTCGGCGGCGCCTTCTAGCACCGCGTACAGGAGGGAGTGCCACTGCGCCCCGGTCTCCAGGCCGGGAGCGTCAAGCCGCAGTCGCAGGATGTCTGTCTCGTACGTATGCGCGAGCGAACGCCAGCGCAGCGGCCCCGTGCAGGGCTTGCCGCGCAGCGGGCTCAGGTGCGACGTGGGGGAACGGCCGTGGTTGGCGGCGCCCCACCCGCACCAGTCGCAGATCAGGAACCCCGAGCCGCCTGGTCCCTCGGCCAGCGACACCAGCCGGCCCCGTGCACCGGAGTGGCACCACGCCAGCGCGCCAGTGCCGGCCTTCCAGCGGGCCTCCGCGAGTTCCTCGCCCAGCGACACCACATGCACGGCGCCGTTCCAGGACCGCTGCGGCGGCACGTTACTGGGCTTGCCGGTGCGCGGGTCGGCGACGAATCCGAACTCCGGCACGCAGTATTCGCGGACCGGGCCATCCGCGGGCCGCCCGCACGCCGAGCAGGCCGGTTCCAGCTCGGTGCCGCCCTCCCGGTAGTGCCGGCAGCCCCGGCACACCGTGTAGCTGCGGGTGATCAGTTCCCGGCCGGGAAGCCGGTATATGCCGCCCGAACGCCAGAGCACCCCGCCAGCGACCAGCTCGGCGCCAGGCGCGTACTCGTGGATCGCCACCGACAGGTCCCGGTTCAGCTCCAGCCGGGCGCCGACCTGGCTGTCGCAATGCGCGGTGCGCAACTCGACGGTGTCCACCGGGAACCCGTACTTCGGCAGGACGTTCCGGTTGGCCAGGTAGCCGATCAGTGGCCGCCGCGTGATGGTGGCGATGCTGCGCTCGAACCGGGCCGCCAGGTCGCTGCGCCGGGACTCGAACGCCTCCGTCCGGCGCTCCTCGAACATCGCCACATCCTGGGCCAGTTCGGCGCGGACCTGCTCCAGCAGCCCGCACAGCTGCTCCACCCAGCTACCGTCGTCCAGCCCGATCAGCCGCCAGGCGCGCTCCGGGAGCACGGCGCGCAGCGCCGCGGCGATCTCGGCGGGCACCGGGGTGAGGTAGCCGCGGACCGCGTCGCAGGGCTGCTCGGCGCGTCCGCCGGGCAGGCTCTGCTGGCCTGGGGGGGCGCTCTGCTTCCCCGGGGAGACCCCGGACCCCGTGGCCCGGAACCCCCCGAGGAAAAAATCTCCTGCGGTCTTCCACTCGCGGCCGCCGTTGTCCTTGGCGTCCCGGAAGAACGCTGCGAGCGCCACTGAATGCGCGTGCCGCCGGTCGATGCGCGGATTTCCCAGCGGCACGTAGGGGGCACGGACCTGCCCGGTCAGCATCGACTCCGGCGCCTGGTAACGGGACAGATCATGGGAGCGGCGCTGAGCGTAGGTGACCACCAGCGCGGCGGTGCCACTGCGGCGGCCTGCCCGCCCGGCCCGCTGGATGTAGTTGGCGGTAGTAGGCGGCATGTTCCGCAGCAGCACCGCAGAAAGCGCCCCGACATCGACGCCCAGCTCGAACGTGGTGGAGCAGCTCAGCACGTTGACCTCACCGGCGAGGAACCGCTGCTGGATGTCGGCGGCCTCCAAGCCGGTCCACTGCGCGGTGTGCTCCCGGGCTGTCAGCGGCACCGGTGCGGTCTGCGTATACAGGGAGCGGTAGTGGTCGTCGGCGGCGCGGTCGGCGGCCAGTTCGCCGGCGCATCCCATCGTCGGGCACACCCCGCGAAGGACGGCCGTGGTGACCCGCCGGCACAGTGAGCACCGCCACAGGTCGCCGCCAGCCGACAACGTGAGCCATGTGTGATCGACCTGGTGCACCTGGCCCAGCTTGGGCAGCGCCGCCGCGTGCAGCCAGCCGTCCCGGGCAGCGGTGAGTGCCCGCCAGCAGCCGGCCAGCACGTCGCGCGCGTCGATTCCGGACGCGGGCTCGCCGAGGACGGCCAGCAGCCGGCGCAGGTAGTCCAGTCGCTTGTTGACACCACGGGTGGGCAGCCAGCTCAGTACCTTGAGCCTTGCCTCCGCGCCGTCGCCGCGGACGTAGATCGGGCCGCGCCGCGGGTCGAACATCTCGTCGGCCGGGTCGACGTCGTCCGGCATGGTGAGCGCGCCCTGCAGCCGCACCGTGCGGAGCAGTTCGGTGAGCAGGAGCACGCACTCCGGCGCGGACAGGCCCAGATCGAGCAGCGGGGTGGCCGGCCGCCATGACGGGTCCATGCCCAGCCCGACCCGCAGGAGCCCAAGGCCTTCCAGGGACTGGCGCTCGTCGAGGGCGACCAGTTCGCGCAGCACCCAGCGGGCGGCCTCCCGGCGTCTGCCCTGCCGCGACTCCCGCCGGGAGAACACCCCCGCGCGGCCGGCCGCGGCCGCGGTCTCCTCGATCAGGTCGTCCACCGTGGGGTCCGCGTCGCGGGTGGTGGCCCGCGCCAGCCCGTCCAGGATCAGCCGCCGCTGCTGCACGAGGGCGTGACTGGACTCCAGGTAGGGGGCGAAGAACGCGGCAGCCTGCCGGCTGTCACTGAACGCGAGGAGCTTCCGGCCACCGCCGGGCCGGTCCGCAAGCTCCTCATCCGGGGGCAGCGCCTGGTAGAGCGCGGTGGCCAGCACTGCCGCGGCTGCCTCGTTGCCGCTCTCGAACAGCCGCACCTGCCCGGCACCGCGCGCCCCGCAGGCCAGGCACCCGCTCGGGGTGCCGGACGTGGCCGCCAGTCGCCGCACAGACAGCAGTTCGGCGGCGCGGCATCCGCAGGGTGCCGTCCCCGCCACGGGCGCGGACGCTGTGTGGAGGGCTCCGCATCTGCCGCACAGCAACGCGTCTTTGGCGGTCGCCGCCGCGGCACGCTCGAGGATCTCATCGTCCTCGTCGGCCGTCTCGGCCGGCGCGTCGAGCAGCAGCCAGGTACGGCGGTCGGGGCGCACTGCGCGCGATGTGAAGTGCTCACCGCCCGAGGTGCGCTCCACCGAGCCCGCCAGATGCACCGCGCCGCACCTCTTGCAGCAGCCGAACTCGAAGACAGCGCCGGAACAGTCCGGGCAGACCTCGCGGCGGGCCAGCGACACGTGCGGGCCGCCGGGCGTCAGGCAGGTGTACGCACCCTCGGTGGCCCGGGCGAACAGATGGTACCGGGCCGACAGCACCGGAGTGCCAGCGCTGTCACGAATCTTCGAGCCCACCGCGACCAGCGCGGCGAGCGCTGGTCCGCCGCGAGGACCATCGGCGTCGGTGAACACCTCGGCGGCCAGGTCGGTAAACGGCCGGGGCGAATGGGCCAGCAGAGTGCGCAGCCGCGCCATCGTCTGCTCGTGCGCGAGCAGCAGCGCGGCGTCGTTACCGCCAAGGCCGACGGCCACCGGATCGTCCGCGGCGCGGCCCAGCAGCGCCGACCCTGGATCGGCCGAGCCGGCCAGGTCGAGATAGTCGTCGGGACCAAGAGGCCCCCACAGCGGTCCGGCCGGGATGGCTACCCGCTGCGCGCCGACCAGATCCTGGCGTGCCGGGTCGCCGTCCACCCACTCGAAGGACGCGTCAAACAACTTGGCGGCGAAGTCCATCACCGCCCGCGGATGGTCGCCGACAGTAGCGCTCGTGGCGATTGCCTGGAACGCCGCGTCAGCATGGCCGCGGCCAACGCGCTCGCGCAGCCGGCGCAGCAGCATGCCGACCTCTTCGGCCTTCGCCCCGTCATAGACGTGCGCCTCGTCCAGCACGACGAACCGCCAGTGCCCGCCGTGCTTGCCCTCGAACAGTTCCATGTCCGCCGGGCGCAGCAGCAGGTACTCCAGCATCGCATAGTTGGTGAGCAGCAGGTGCGGCGGGCTGTCTCGCATCTCCTGGCGGCTGAGCAGTTCGTTCGGCAGCCGTGGTTCGCCCGGGTTCAGCGACTCGAACAGCGACGTGCCCTCGCCGGCCCGTTCCGGAGTGTCCCCGGTGTAGCGGCCGAAAGTGATCTGCGGCACGCTGGCCAGCAGCCGGCGGAGCCTGCGTAGTTGATCGTTGGCGAGTGCGTTCATCGGATACAGCAGCAGCGCCCGCACCCCAGGTCCGAGCGTGCCAGCCTCGTGCTCAGTGGTCAGCGCCGACAGTACCGGCAGCAGGAAGCTCTCCGTCTTCCCTGACCCGGTGCCGGTGGCCACCACCAGGTTCCGTCCCGCAGCGGCCTTCCGCAGCGCCTGCTCCTGATGGCCATAAAGAGGCCGGTCCAGAGGCAGCGCCGGGCTGCCCAGCCGGGCGAACGCCGGATCCAGCACGCCCTCGCCGATCAGGTCACGCAGGCTCGCCCCGGTCCGGTAGGGCGGCGTCGCCTCCAGCAGCGGCCCCTTGGTCAGCAGCGGGCTGGCGGCGATACAGTCGGCAAGCGCGACCGCCAGCCCGCGGTCACGGACGGGCAATAGCGACCGCAGGTAGCGCCGGTAGGTGGTGCTCAGCAGAGTGCTGGTAGCGATCGCGTCCACGATGGAAGCCGCTCCCGAGCGGAAGAAGGTGTACCAAACACAAATGCTTCTGGAAACCTTACAGCGCCAGCAGACGCGCCGGCGCAAGGCGCCGGGTCAACCGGGCAGCCACGAGTCGGCGGCCGGCGCGGAAGCGCTGATCCGGGCAATCACCGCGGTTCGCGCACCCACAGTCATCCGCAGCTCCGCGCCACCGTGGGCGCTCACCGTGTCCAGCATCCGCCGCAGCGGATATCTGCCCCGCTTCGAAGGCTCCAGTACCTGCACGATCCCCCGCGCGGTGACCACATCGATGGGTGGGTCAGCGGCGGCCCCGGGCAGGTCCAGGCGCAGCGCGCCACCGCGGATCAGGTCCGCCGCATCCAGCTGCAGCGGCCCGAGACTGTGCCAGGCCGTGGGAGCACCCGCACTGCCCGGTTCGGGTTCGATCCGTATCCGGCAGTACGGCGGGGTGACCCGGAGCGGCAACACGACCGGACCCGCCACACATGCCACCTCAATCCCGGTGTCCTCGGCCCCGATCATGGCCGCGCAGGGCGAGGCGGTCATCCCGGGCGCGGGCGAGAGTACGGCCTCGGCCGCATCAAGACCCTCCTCAGCTGTCAATCGCAGCGCGGGCGAGTAGGCGACGTCCAAGCCCTCGGCCACGAATACGGCACGGCGCAGCCCGGCGACGGGCGCGGTGTCCAGCGCGGTCACGGTCACCACCAGTTCGCCGAGCACCGGACGAGGCACCCGATCCCACAGACGCTCCGGATCCCAGCGATCCCCGCTGGCCTCGACCGCCCCCAGGACCCGGCCGGAGCCCGGCCCTCGCACCTCGGCCCACCACCGGGTATCACCGGCGGGCAGCCGCACCGTCGGCAGCGTCCCGAAGACTGCAAGCCCGTTCGTCGTGTGGATCCCCGGTACCGGGGCGCCCGTCACCAGCCGCGGTCTCGACCGGCCGCGGACAATGTGCCGTCGCGGCACATCCTCGCCCGCAGGCTCCAGTTCCAGCCACGCGATTCCGGACAGGTCCAGCTGGACCAGCCGCCAGCCTTTCCAGGTCAGCGGCAGCCTGCTCTCCACCAGAACCCGCGGCGCGGTATCGGCACGCAGCGCCCGGTCCTCAGGGTGGACCAGCCAGACGGCCTCGGGCGGCAACACCGCCGCGATCGGCTCACCGTCGGCGTCGAAGGCCAGGAGCGGACCCGGAGGATCGGTGACCTCGTCCGGAGACATCGGGGTCCAGGATCCCGCCTCATCCCGGCCAGGATCGGCGGGGTCCACGTCGCGGGTCAGCACGCCCCGCCCGAACGGATCGAGCCGCAACGGCGGCCGCCCGCCCGGTCCCGGGGAGGCGGCCGCGACCGTCCGGGCCGCGTCGATGACGCGGACCGGCAGAGACAGGTCCGCCAGGTCTTCAGCGCCGGGTTCATCGCTGCCGGAGAGCAGCTCCATGAGCGCACGGCAGCGTTCGACGAACCCGGCGCCCGCCCTGAGGCGCAGCAGCGCGGCGACCGCGGGATCGAGCGCGGCTAGATCCTGTTCCGGCGCTCCGGCACCGGCCAGCCGCAGGAACTCCGGCAGGGACGACTCGGTCACTGCCGCGTGGGCGAGGACAGTCTCAACCGGGTCGCCCGCCGGGGCCGGGACGCCTAGCGTCGCAAGCGAGCCCAGGAACGTCTCGGCCCACTCAGCGGTGGAGCGCTTGGTCGCGCGCGATCCGGTCGCCCGGTGCCAGGCCGGCCAGACCTTCCCGTTCTTGTCGTGGTGGGCCGTGATCTGCGCCATGGCGACGACGACGCAGGCCGGCCACCGGCAGTTCAGTACTGTCGGCGGCTCGGACCGGGAAAGGCTTCCCAGCGCCTTTGCCGCCGCGTCCAGCATCTCGGGTTCCACGTCGAGTGTCCCGGCCGGCTCTCCGGACGCGAGATGCCGACGCCAGCCAGGTTCGAGCAGGTCGAGCAGCGTGCCCGCTGGTGGCCCGCTCATGCTGACTCCCTTAATCGCTCCCCAGCGTCCCATGGTCCGCGGATGAAGCGTAGTCACCGGCACCGGGCCCTTCGCGATCCAGGGCAATCCGGGCCGTGCCTTGCGGTGGCGGCTATTGGATGTGCTGGCAGCTGGCGAGCCAGCCGGTTGCGAGGTGGTCGCCTCGCCGGGTGAACAATGCCGCGCCGTGGCCGTCCCGCGCTTCGTCGTCGTCCGCGTCGGGGTAGCTGACCTGCCAGGTTTCCTCACTCGCGAGCTGGCGGGCGAGCCTGTGGCCAGTCCAGGTCACGATCGCGGTGCCAGGAGAACTGTTGACCAGCGCGTGATCCTGCCGCACGTCGAGTGTGGACCCGGGTGATGCGGTCTCGAAGGAGCGTGGTGCAGGCGATGTCGTCGAGCTGGCAGCGCGCCGGCCTGGTGCTCGCGGTCCAGTCAGGGCTTGTCAAGTCACGTGCGCTCGCGGCCTGCCACATGCCGGGTACGGCGGTGTCGGCATGGATTGGGGTGGCATCTGCTCGAACATCCACAGCAGCCGCCCGGCGCCGCGCCGGGGAGCACAGCGGCGCCAGCGAATGCGGCGGGCCAGATCTGCCGCCACGATCGCCCACCACGGCGAGATGGTACCGAGGAAGCCTTGCGCGCCGATCCACTGAAGACAGTGCGGGGCGTCCGATATCAGGCCGCGCTCAGCCGCGCGATGGCCTCCTGGTCGGCCATGGTTCAGGCGGAAGCCAGCCGGCGCAGCTCCGCGCCCACAGAAGTGCGCTCAGCGATCAGCTGATCCACAACCCCCAGCACGGCGCTGAGGCCGCCCGCTACATGAACACCCGGCCGGCCGGCCAGGGCCCGCGCCCAGTCATTGCGCTCAGCTCCTCGGCTACTCCCAGCTAAGCCAAACCGAGCGCTACACCCACGTCACCACCGCGCTCAGCCAGCACGCCGCCGACCGCATGTCCGAAGCCCTCTGGGGCTGACCGCACAGCGGATCAGGCCAGGAGACCGGCCGAAC
>JBKQSL010000013.1:0-26484 GCA_052143655.1 Streptosporangiaceae bacterium
CAGGTCGGCCACGGTGGCGGTGGCGACGTAGGGGACACCGTGGGCCATGGCGATCCGGGGAAGGTCCTTCCCGTGCCCGAAGGTGTTGCCCCGATGGGTGCCGACCACCTCCGTGGTGGCCGTGCGCGCCGCCGGAGGTGTCGCACCGGAGCGCTGGACACCGGTGTTCATGTAGGCCTCGTTGTCGTAGCAGACGAACAGGACGTCGTCGTTGCGCTCGAACATCCCCGACAGGCAGCCGAAGCCGATGTCGACCGTGCCGCCGTCCCCGCCCTGGCCGACCACCCGCACGTCGGTGCGGCCCTTGGCGCGCAGCGCGGCAGAGACCCCGGCCGCCACCGCCGGCGCATTGCCGAACAGCGAGTGCAGCCACGGCATCTGCCAGGAGGTCTCGGGGAACGGGGTGGAGAAGACCTCCAGGCAGCCGGTCGCGTTGACCGCGATCATCTGGCCGCCGGTGGCCCGCATGACAGCATCCAGCGCGTAACGGGCGCCGAGGGCCTCCCCGCAGCCCTGACAGGCGCGGTGCCCGCAGGTCAGCGAGTTGCTGCGCTCGGCATCGGACTGCACGGAGCGCTGGTCGGGCTCCAGCAGCCGGTTCCCGACGACGAAACTGCCGGTCTGGTAGAACTTGATCGGCTGGTACGGCATTACTGTGCTCCTTGCTGATCAGCCGATGCGGGACGCGACGACGCCGATGTCGCGCAGCATGTTCTCGGCGGCGGGGCCGGACCTGCGGCCCTCGCGGGCGCGCGTCAGCTCGCGTTCGGCGAGCGGCCGGTTCAGGTCCAGGAAAGTCAGCTTGTCCAGATTATCCGCGTGGGCGTCGATGAGCATCTTGCGCAGCGAGGCCGAGGTGACAGCCCGGCCGCCGAGGCCCGCTATGACCGGGTAGATGGGCACTGCCTGCTCGGCGAGGGACGCCCGGATGTCGCTGGTCACGATCCCGCTGGAGCCCGGCGCCAGGGCCCGCTCGATGGCCACCACCCGGCGGGCGCCGGCCAGCGCGGCATGTACGGCCTCGAACGGGAACGGCCGGAACGAGATGACTCCGAGTACGCCGATCCGCATGCCCTCCTCGCGCAGCTCGTCCACGACGTCCTTGATCGTGCCCTGCACGGAGCCGAGCGCGATGATGACGGTTTCCGCGTCCTCGAGCAGGTAGGGTCGCAGCAGGCCGCCGGAGTCGCGGCCGAAAATCTCGAGGAAGTCGCCGGCGACCGACGGGATGAGCTCGAGCGCTTCCAGCTGCCGGGCCTGCGCGATGTAGCGCACCTCGGTGAAGGCCTCCGGACCGACCATCGCCCCGATCGAGACCGGGTCAGCCGGATCGAGCACCTGGCGCGGCTCGTACGGCGGCAGGAACTGATCCACCTGCGACTGGTCGGGGATGTCGGCCCGCTCGCTGGCATGGGTGAGGATGAAGCCGTCCATGCACACCATCACCGGCACCGACAGCTCCTCGGCGATCCGGAACGCCTGGATATGCAGGTCCAGGGCCTCCTGGCTGGTCTCGGCATGGAGCTGGATCCAGCCGGCGTCGCGCTGCGACATCGAGTCGCTGTGGTCGTTCCAGATGTTGATCGGCGCGCCGATCGCCCGGTTGGCCACGGTCATGACGATCGGCAGCCCGAGACCGGAGGCGTTGTAGACGGCCTCGGACATGTAGAGCAGGCCCTGACTGGCGGTCGCGGTGTAGACGCGCGCGCCGGCCGCGGACGCGCCGATGGCCACCGACATCGCGGCGAACTCGGACTCCACGTTCAGGAACTCGCACGGCTTCAGCGAGCCTGACTTCACCGCCGCCGACAGCGCCTCGACAATGTGGGTCTGCGGGGTAATCGGATAAGCGCAGATGACTTCCGGCCGGCACAGCGCGATGGCCTGCGCCACCGCCTGCGACCCCTCGATCTGCTTAAGCATCAGCCAGTGCCTTCCGTTCTTCCTGGACGAACTCGAATGCCTCACGGGCGGCCGCGATGTTGCCCGCGGCGACCTTGCCGCTGAATCGCTCGCTGATGGCGGCGATCACGCTGTCCAGGCTGACCTGGCCGCTCAGCGCCGCGAAGCCGGCCAGCAGCGGGACGCCCGGCAGCGGGCGGCCCAGGTGGGTCTGCGCCATCTGGCTGGCCGGGACCACCATGAGGCGGTCGCGCCGCATCCTGGCCACGTATTCGTCGAGGCCGAGTTCCTCGAAGCTCTTGGGCGTGTTGATCAGCATGTAGCTATCCGGCTGCAGCCCGGCGAAGACCTCTACCTGATGCAGCAGGGTCGGATCCTGGATGAGCAGCGCGTCCGGGCTCACCACGGGCTCGCGGCTCCTGATGGGCTTGCTGTCGATCCGGCAGAACGACATGACCGGCGCGCCCATCCGCTCCGATCCGAAGCTGGGGAAGGCCTGGGCATGCTTGCCCTCGTCGAAGGCAGCGACCGCCAGCAGCTCGGCCGTGGTCACCACGCCCTGACCGCCTCGGCCGTGCAGCCGTACTTGGAACATCGTGACGCCCTCCTCAAAGGGGCTATCGCTGGAGACTTCCGGGCATTCAGATCTCATCCCGCCCGGCACGCGGGTGGCCAGGGTCCTTAGACCCTGGCCGCGAAAGCCTACGCCCCTGAGGTGGTGCCCCCCCGGGCGGTGCCGCGGGGCGACAGCGCCGCCCTGGCACCCGCAGGTCAGGCACCGGCCGCCTGGGCGCCGGAGTGGGCCATCTCCTCGGCCGGCTCGACCGGCCGCGGCACGATCAGCACCGGGCGCCTGGCCATGTGCAGCAGCCGGAGCGAGACGCTCCCGAAGGGCAGGTGCGGCACGTCGGTCCGGCCGCTGGAGCCCAGCACGATGACCCGGGCGACGTGGGCGTCGGCAGAGGCGAGTATCGCCTTGGCGATGTGCCCCACCCCGGTCTCGCGGACCTCCGGCTCGGCCGCCACGCCCGATGCCCTCAGGTCTGCGACGACCTCGCTGACCAGGCGCTCTCCGTCGCCCTCGGCGCAGTCGACCTGGAGCCGGCCGAACCGGCCCACGGCGAACTCGTGCACGTGCAGGACAATCACCCGGTCGCCGGTGTCGCGGCTCAGTTCGCGGGTCAGTTCGGTAGCGGCGCTGACATGCGGCTCATCGTCGACGGCCAGCAGAATCGTCTTCCTCATCGCTCCTCCTTCAGAAGTCAGCGCCGCGCCGGGGCCCGGCTGCGGCCGGATGACGGGCGGCCCGCTCGCGGTTGGCGCCCGCCTCGCAGACGTCGACCGGGCACCAGGCCCCCTCCAGGCACCGGCGTACCGCCCCGTCCCGGGGCGGCACGCCGTCTGTCATGGCCGTCCGGGCGCCGATGACCACTCGCTCGGCCTCGGCGCTCAGCTGCACCAGTACCGTGGCCGGCTCGCCGGGCTCGACAACGAACCTGGCCGGGACCCTCAGCCCGTCCGGGAAGGCCCCGCCGATCATGCTCCTGAGCAGGTCCATGCCGGCCGCGACCACCACTGGGTCGGCATCCGCGGCTACTGCGTGCACTACGTCGAGCTCTGCGTGCCGCGCGGCCGCGTGCGCGGCCCCGCGGCGGAGTGCGGCGATTGAGTTCGGTGAGCCATCCACGCCCACCACGATCCGGCGTCCTCCGGTCCAGTCATCGGGCAACCGAGCGTTCATGGCCACCTCCGCCAGTCCGCTGTTACCTCCACCCTGCGCCTGGCGTCGCCCCTGGTAAACAGGCGGATGGCCTGGCCGCCAGGGACTTTCGCCCCTAACTCGCGATCATGTTTGGCCAGAGACTGGAAGCGGCGGGCCGGGGGCAAGTCCCGGCCGGTAGCGAAAGCTGAAACCCCATGTACGACAAGCTGCTCGTCGCGGTGGATCATTCGGAGATCACTGACCGCGTGCTCGCCGCGGCCAGGGACCTGGCGCTGCTGTCCGGCGGGCACGTGATGGTGCTGCACCTGCGCGAGCGCGAGACGATGGGCAAGGTGCCGGGCGCCCCCGGGATGGCGGCGATGGAGACGTCGGAGGAGTCCCGGGCCGACATCGAGGCGGCGGTGGCCAAGCTGACTGCGGCTGGGGTCAAGGCGCACGGCGAGGTCCGCAGCACGATCTTCGGCTACGCGGCCAGGGAGATCGTGGATGAGGCGCGCAAGCTCGACGTGGACGTCATCATCATGGGCTCGCGGGGCCGCGGCGACCTGGCCGGGCTGCTGCTCGGCAGTACCGCGCACAAGGTGATCCACCTGGCCGACCGTCCCGTGCTCATCGTCCGCTGACCGCAAGCTGACCTGGCCGCGGCTAAGCTGACCACGGGCTGGCCGGGTTGCGGGCTGGCCCGGCCGGCAGCTGGCAGGCGCCGCCTGGCCCGCGCCGCGGGGTCTGGCGCCGATCCCGGCAGCGCCGCGGGCCGGGAGCGGCCGGGCCGGGCCGGATCGGCGATCTGCATGACCTCGGCCAGCGGCCGCCGGGCCCCGGGCAGCATCCGCCGCCCGGGGCTGAAGCGCAGGATCAGCTGTGCCTGCTCGCCCATCCAGCGACCGCCCCGCGGCCCCGGGACTGCGGGGACTTCCAGCGCCGGGCCGGCCGGGGCGACCGTGAAGCCGTGCTGGGCGGCCAGCAGCAGCACCCGCTGCAGCGCCTGGCCGGACCGCAGCCAGGCCGCCCGGTCATCGGACGGGGTGGACAGCACCGCTAGCTGCGGCGGCCTGCCGGAATCGGCGGCCACCAGCGGCCTGACCGGCCCGGTCATCTGGAGTTCCTGGCCCGGTTCGATAAACCGCAGGGTGCCGCCTTCCAGCGCGGCCGCCTCGGTGAGCTCGGCCCGCGGCAGGCACGGCGCCGGCCGCCGGGCGGCGGCCCGGCCCGGGCCGCCGCGCCGCGCGGTCATCGCCTGATACAGCTCGCGCTCGGCCGGGCGCAGCTGATGCGGTCCGGCCAGCCGGACCGAGGCGAGCAGCAGGTAGTCGGCCCGGCACGGCAGTAGCCGGACGACCGGCTCGACGCCGAGCTGCAGTGCCGCCATGCGCAGGTTGAACAGTGCCGCGCCGCAGGCGATGTGCACGTAACGGCCAGCCGGATCGCTGTGCCGCAGCGTCCGGCTGCGGTCGGCATGCAGGTCAATGGCCTGGTCGGCCAGGCGGACCACGAACAGCCACGGCTGGGTGTTATGCGGGGAAGGCGCCCGCACGGCGGCCTTGATCAGCCGTGCGGCGACCTGCGGGGTTAGCACCTTCCTGGCCATGGCAACTCCCGGCCGGGTGAGAAGCGTCAGATGAGTTCAGGGTGACTATCGGGGGTCACAGCCGCTAGGGTCCATGGTCCTCTTAGGCTGGTCCGGTGCTAGGTCTACCCGATGCCATCACCACCTGCCTGTTCGACCTGGACGGCGTGCTCACCAAGACCGCCACGCTGCACGCTGCGGCCTGGAAGCAGATGTTCGACGACTTCCTGCGCCAGCGAGCGCAGGTCGGCGGCGCTGAGTTCGTGCCGTTCGATTCCGGCGACTACGACGCCTTCGTCGACGGCAAGCCGCGCGCGGACGGGACCCGGTCGTTCCTGGCCTCGCGCGGCATCGAGCTGCCCGAGGGCAGCCCGGACGACCCGCCGGACGCGCAGACGGTGAACGGGCTCGGCAACCGCAAGAACCAGCTGGTGCTGGCGGCCATCGCGGCCGGGCGGGTGGCGGTGTACCCGGGCTCGGTCAGCTACCTGCGCGCCGCCCGGCAGGCCGGGCTGCGCTGCGCGGTCGTGTCCTCCAGCGCCAACTGCCGGGCCGTGCTGGACTCGGTGGGCATCACCGGGGAGTTCGACACGATCGTCGACGGGGCACTCGCCCGCGAGCGGCACCTGCCCGGCAAGCCGGCCCCCGACACATTCCTCGCCGCGGCGGCCGAGCTGAAGGCCGCCCCGGCGGCCGCGGCGGTGTTCGAGGACGCCCAGGCGGGCGTGGCGGCGGGGCGGGCGGGCCGGTTCGGCTACGTGGTCGGCGTGGACCGGGTCGGGCAGGCTGACGCGCTGCGCGAGCACGGTGCCGACGTTGTCGTCAGCGATCTGGACGAGCTGCTGGCCCGCCGGTGATCGGTCATCCGGCGTTCGGAATCGAGCCGTGGTGCGAGATAGCCGGCGACGGGTCGCCGATGCAGATATGCCATCACGGCGAGACGCTGACGCTGACCGCGGGCCAGCGTCAGCGTCTCGCCCCGTGCCGCCGCTACGACGCCGCGGGGTCAGGCGGCGCCTGGCGCGCCTGCGCCTGGCTCGCGGTGTCCTTCGCCGGGAGGTCCTTGGCGCCGCCCCGGTCGGCTGGCCCGGTGCCGCCGGACACCGTCTGGGCTGGCTGGCCGGTCCCGGTCCCGCCCGGGGAGCGGTAGTACGACCGCCAGACCAGCTTGTGCACCGGGATCAGCCGGGGCACGTCGCGCAGGCCCGGGATGAACGGCACGCACAGCAGCAGGATCGTGGCCAGCCCGGTCATGTAGATGGCGATCATGTCGACGTTGGCCGATGAGCGGAAGCCGGGCAGCTGGTACCACAGCGTGTACAGCCACAGCCACGGCTGGCCGGGGTAGGACCCGGTCTCGTTCATCACGCCCCACTGCTCGCCGGTCAGGCCCAGCGCCTGGGCCTTGTTGACGAAGTACGCGCCGTCCTCGATGAACAGCAGCGGCTTGGTGAAGTCAGTGCCGTAGAACGCGTTCTGCGCGATCAGGTCGCTGTCCAGCGCGCCGCTGCGGGCCAGGTTGAGCTCGCCGGCCAGCAGGGCGGGCACCGGCCCGTCCGCCGCCGCGGGCACCACCGGGCTACCGTTCACGAACTTGACCTTCGTCACCGCGCTGGCGTAGGCGTTGGCCCACTTCAGCTGCTGCGCTGGCGATGCCGCCTTGTAGGTGGCCAGCGGCCCGGCGATCGACGGGTCGGTCCGCGCCAGCGTGGTCAGCGGCCCGAGCACGAAGTTCTGCGCAGCGTTCACCGGCTGGGTGATGCCGGTGATCTTGGCCGGGGCGAACAGCAGCGACTGGGTGCTGCCACTCTGGCTGTTGTAGGGCGGCCCGTAGGTCGCCGTCTCGCTGGTGCCGTTGAGCTCGGACGCCGCGGTGGCCAGGAAGTCGGCCGGGGCCAGCTTGGACCAGCTGGCGACCGACACCTCTGGCTCGTTCGGCGAGGACAGCAGGCTGGCCAGGAACACCACCAGCAGCAGTACGATCAGCGACGCGACGGTGCCCTCCTTGATGATGTCGTAGCGCCGGTTGGGCCCGCGCCACGCCGCGGCGTCGGCCTTCGCCAGCGCCCGCCTGCGGGCCCGGCCCTGGCCCTTGACCTCGCCGGTGTGCGCCTCGATCGGGTGCGAGACCCCGCGCACCCGGACCAGCAGCACGTGCCCGCCGATCGCGGCGGTCAGGATCAGCGGGACCAGCACGATGTGCCACATCAGCATCTGGCCGAAGTTCATCACGTTGAAGAACGCGCCGGCGCCGACGGAGTTGAACGCGTCCTTGCCGCTGGTGGAGATCCACTGCGAGTCGAAGTTCTGCTGCGACACGTAGCCGGTGAAGCACTCGACGACCGAGATCGCGAACGCGGCCACGCCGGTGATCCAGGTCATCGCCCGGCGGCCGCGCCAGGCCGCCATCCAGAACTTGGCCCACAGGTGGATGACCAGCAGCGCCATGAACAGCTCGACGGACCACAGGTGCAGGCTGTTGAAGAAGTGGCCGACGGGGTTGTACCGCCACCAGTCCGGGCCGCCGAGCGCCAGCGCGAAGCCGGAGACGCACGCTACGCCGAAAGCGGCCAGCGAGCCGACGCCGAACACGTACGCCCACGAGGCCACGTAGGCGGGCTGCTTGTCGGGCAGCAGCTTGCCGGGCGGCAGCTTGCGCAGCCAGGCGCGGCGCAGCCGGTAGGTCCACATCCGGGCGGTACCCGGGTCCTCGGGCGGCGCGGCGTCCTCGGTGTCCGCGTAGTCCCCGGCGGGCGCGGGCTCGACGCGCGGGAACGGCAGCAGCAGCGCGACGCCGAAGATGACCACCATGACCAGGATCAGGACCAGGTTCGCGACCGAAACGTTGAAGATGTTCCAGTGCACGAAGGAGCCCGGCTGGTTCAGGTTCAGGGCCAGCGGTCCGGCGTGCGGCACGAGGGGCAGTTTCATAGGGAGCTCCGTGGTCGGATGACAGTTGTCAGGAAGCGGCGCTGCCCGCCCCGGCGCCGTCCTGATCGCGGGTCACGCCGGGGATCGGGGCCGCGACAGGCGGCTGCCGGGGCCAACCGGATCCGCATAGACTCGGCAATCGATTTCGTCCTCCGGCGCGCAGTTGCCAGACCCGGGCCAGCATGCGGTCGGGCGGCCCCGCGCGGGAGGGCCGCCCGCCCTGTGATCTTGGGACGTTAGTCCCGGTTCGGGCCTGGCACACAGATCAGGCGCCGACCTTCTCGCCGGTCGGCTTGGCGAACATCCCGGCCTGGGCCGGGGTGCGGCGCTGGTGGGAGAACCCGAGGGCTGTTATTGGCCGGGAAGACGATCTTCTGAGCGGCGAGCTGGTTGTGCGCTTGCGTGTCGGAAGACATTCAGCCGGAAGCCATTCAGCGGCATCCTCAGGGTGCCGGCGACGGGCCGCGCCTGCTCCAGCGCGGCTCGACTCGCTGCCACGCGGCATCCCACGCGGCCAGTCGCCGCCGGTCGAGCCGCCACTGGACGAGCCACAGCCCGGCCAGGACCGCCACGGTGAACACGGCGGCGGTGAGCACTGCGGTGGTGATGGCGCGGCCGGTGATCTGGCCCTTCTGCAGTGGCCCGGGCGAGATCCGGCCCGCCGCGGTCAGCCAGGTGGTGACCGTCGCCCCGGCCCGGGTCCCGGCGGGCGCCAGGATCGGGCTGGTGCGCACGGCGCCGTCAGCGGCATGCCACCGCGCCCGCACCCACGTCTGCCCGGAGCCGAACTCTCCGCTGGCGCCAGCCGTGGCCGGCGCCGCCGACAGCAGCACGGCCGGGCTGCGGTGCAGCCCGCTCAGCTGCGCGCGGGCCTCGGCCACCGCGGCGCGGTAGGCTGCCTGGCCTGCGCTGACTGCGGTTAGCGGGCCGGCCACCACCAGCAGCAGGAACCCGAGCAGCTTGAGCCAGGACTGGGCGCGGTCAGCGGGCCGGCGCAGCGGGTTGCCGTCAAGACCGGCTCGCCGGGCAAGCCAGGTAAACAGGCGCGGAGCCGGCGGTTTCGTCTTCACGGCAAATACCTTCCTCAGGCGGCTCACGACTGGCGCGGTCATAGCGCACCCACGATCAGCCTGCGGCGCCCGGCCGCTGGCGGGCAGAGCTTTTTTTCCCGCCCTGCCGGGACTTTCGGCCCGCGTCCGGGGCCCGCCGCCGCCGCCGTGCCAAGCGGATCAGCCCATCAGCCCTGGCCGGATAGGTCCTGGCAGGCGCGAGCGCTATTGTTAGGGCTTTGGCGCCGGACGCATGAACTGCAGGAGCCGTTGGTGGAGTCAGCAGGACCGCGCCCGCTATTGCCGCATCTGCGACTTGATGACCTGCTCACAGAGCTGCAGGTCCGGCTGCAGGCCGTGCTGGCTGCCCGGGACCGGGTGCACGCGCTGCTCGAGGCGGTTGTCGCGGTGGGCAGCCAGCTGGAGCTGGAGGCCGTGCTTCGGCGCATCGTCGAGGTCGCGGCCGGCCTGGTGAACGCGCAGTACGGCGCGCTCGGCGTCATCGGCGAGGCCGGCAAGCTGTCCGAATTCGTCCCGGTCGGCCTGGATGAGGACCAGATAGCCCGCATTCATCACTGGCCGGAGGGCCGCGGCCTGCTCGGCGAGCTGATCAGTCACCCGCGGCCGTTGCGGCTGCCCGAAATCTCCGGTCACCCCCGGTCGTTCGGGTTCCCGGCGGGGCATCCGCCCATGCAGTCCTTCCTGGGCGTGCCGGTGCGGATCCGCGACGAGGTGTTCGGGAACCTGTACCTGACCCAGAAGCGGGACGGCGGGCAGTTCGACGAGGAGGACGAGGCCGTCGTCGTCGCGCTCGCCGCCGCGGCCGGAGTGGCGATCGAGAACGCCCGGCTGTATGACGAGGCGCGGCGCCGCCAGCGGTGGCTGCAGGCCAGCGCCGAGGTCACTGGGCGGCTGCTGTCGGGAGCCAACCCCGGCGAGGTGCTCGATCTGGTCACCCAGCAGGTGCTGGACATGGCCGGGGCCGACATGGTCACGCTTACGCTGCGCGAGGGCGAGAACCGCCAGCTGGTCATCCGGCACGTGGCCGGCGAGGGCGCGGCCGCCGCCCGCGGCCTGCGGCTGGACGACCAGTCGCTGTCGGCTCAGGTGCTCGCCACCGGCAAGCCGGTCACCATCGAGGATTTCAGCGCCGACGAGCGGGTGTCCGCGGCCGCCAAGGAGCGGATGCTGCTCGGCCCGGCGGTGATCTTCCCGCTCGGCGGCACCGGCAACGTCGTGCACGGCGCGCTCACGGTCGGCCGCAGCCCGGGCGCGATGCCCCTGCCGTCCGCGGTGGCCGAGATGATCGCCTCGTTCGCCGCCCAGGCGGCCGTCGCGCTGGAGCTGGCGGATGCCCGGCGGGACGCCGAGCAGCTGACCGTGCTGCAAGACCGCGAGCGGATCGCCCGTGACCTGCATGACCTGGTAATCCAGCGGCTGTACGCGACGGGGATGTCACTGCAGGGCGCGATCCCGCTGATCGCCAGGCCCGAGGTGGCCGACCGGGTCAGCCGGGCGGTCGACGCGATGGACGAGACCATTGGCGAGATCAGGTCGGCTATCTTCGCGCTGCAGTCCCGCCCCGACATCAAGCAGGGCGGGCTGCGCGAGCGCATCCTGGACATCCTGGAGGAGATGACAGGGCCGCTGGGGTTCGCCCCTTCGCTCAGCATGGCCGGGGACCTGGCCGAGCGGGTGCCCGAAGACGTCGCCGAGCATCTGCTCGGCGCGCTGCGGGAGGCCCTGTCCAACGCGGCCCGGCACGCCGGGGCCACCCGGGTGGAGGTCACGGTGACCGCTGATGGCGTCCTCGTGCTGGCCGTGCGCGATAACGGCGTCGGCATCCGGCACACCGTGCGCCGCAGCGGGCTGGCCAACCTGGCCGAGCGCAGCGGTCAGCTGGGCGGGACGATGACCGTCGGCCCAGGGCCCGGCGGCCGGGGCACCGAGCTGCGCTGGGAGGTACCGTTGCCGACCCCGGGACCAGCCGCGGATGAGGCCGGCGAGGACGCGGGCCTAGCTGGCCGGGCCTAGCTGGCCGGGCCAGCTGGCCGGGTTCAGCTAGCGGAGTGCTCGCCCTTGGCCTGCTCGTGCTCTTCGAACACTCGCGCCGCGTAGGCGGCCGCCTGCGTCCGGCGCTCCATCCCCAGCTTGGCGAACAGCGCGGACACGTAGTTCTTCACGGTCTTCTCGGCCAGGAACATCTGCTCGCCGATCTGCCGGTTCGTCAGCCCGTCGCCGATCAGCTCGAGAATCCGCCGTTCCTGCCCGGTCAGGCCGGACAGCGGGTCGGTGCGGGCGGCCTGGTCCCGCATCCGGCGCATGACCCGGCTCGCGGCCTCGGGGTCGAGCAGGGACCGCCCGGCGGCGACGGTGCGGACCGCGCCGACCAGGTCGGTGCCGCGGATCTGCTTGAGCACGTAGCCGGCGGCGCCCGCCATGATCGCGTCGAACAGCGCCTCGTCGTCGCCGAACGAGGTGAGCATCAGGCAGGCCACCTCGGGCATCCGGGACCGGATCTCGCGGCACACGCTGACCCCGTCACCGTCGGGCAGCCGCACGTCCAGCACCGCGACCCGGGGGCGCAGCGCAGGGATGCGGGCGAGCGCCGAGGCAGCAGTGCCCGCCTCGCCGACAACGGTGATATCGGACTCGCCTTCCAGCAGCTCGCGCACTCCGCGGCGGACGATCTCATGATCGTCGAGCAGGAACACAGTTATATCCCCGGCATGCCGCGCAGACCCCTCTGGCTGTGGCTGGGACGTTTCAGTCATGTCCGCTGGCACCCCTGTTTCACGCCGTGTCGGCGGCCGTCCGGCGCCCGGCGGCGCGCCATGCCCGGCCGGGGCCACCGGCCCGGCTCGCGCCGCGACTGGGTCATCCGGCCAGCCCGGCGCGCCGGCTCGGCGCACCCGAGATCACTTTAGCTCCCGCCAGGCCCCTGCCGCAGCGCCAGAGCCCGCGCAGTCGCAGGTAAGCCGCCCGGTGCGGGGCTCTGCGGGGCCGCCGGGCTCGCTAGCGCCGCCGGCCTACCCGGCGCTGTCCGGCGACGGTGCCAGCAGGTCGGTCACCGGCCGCCGCGGCGTGGCCGGCCCGCCGGGCCCGTACCCGAACCGGACGATGATCTGCGGGCATTCCGGCCAGGGCCACCAGCCCTGGCCTGCGTGCTCGACATCGTGCAGCTCGATGGGCTGGTACAGCAGTGACGTCGCGACGCCGTGCCGGGTCGCGGCCAGCAGGACCCGCTCCAGCGCCTGTCCGGCGCGCAGCCAGTCGGCCGGCTCGTCGCGGGCGGTGGACAGGACCGCAAGCTGCGGCAGCGCCTCGTAGGTAGCCGACGGGCGGGCCGCGGTGGGCGCCGCGTAGCCGAAGTCGCGGACCGGCGCGGGCTCCGCTGACGGGACCGGGCCGAGCGCCGCGGCCGGGATGCCGTCGTCGCCGGCCGTGGCGATCCACTCGGTCAGCTCCACCCGGTGGTCGAAATCGGTGGCGAGCTTGCGGTCGGCGGTCGCGGCCAGGTCGAGCACCTTGGCGACGTCGCGCATGCTCAGCATCCGCAGCACCGCGAACTCGAAGCCGGCCTCCTGCTCGAGCGCGATCTGCACCGAGTCGGGGACCGGCCGGTCGGAGAACGGGAACCGGCTGGAGTGCCGCAGGCCGATGGTCTCGGACAGCTCGCGCTCGGGGCCGGTCGCCGGCCGACCCGGCACCACCTGAACCGACGCCAGCAGCGTCGGCTCAGCCTGCGGGTCCGGCAGTGGCCACACCAGCGGCTTGGCCCCGATCGCGCGGATCGCGATCCGCAGGTTGAACAGCGCGGCGCCGCAGCTCAGATGCCGGGCCCGGCCCTGCGGATCGGCGATCCAGAGCATCCGCTCAGGGTCCCCGTGCAGCTCGATGACGTCACCGGTGACGCGGAACCGCCATGGCTGGGTGTTGTGAATGGACGGCGCCGCACCCGCCGCGGACAGGATCCGCCGCAGCACGCCGTCTCCGGCCAGTGGCCCGCTCATCGCCGCCCCCTACAGCTGACTGCCGACGATGGCCGCGAGGTCGACCAGCCGGCAGGCGTAACCCCATTCGTTGTCGTACCAGCCGAACACCTTGACCAGCGGCCCGGCCACCTGGGTGAGGCCGGAGTCGAAGATGCAGGAGGAGCTGTCGCCGATCACGTCGCGGGACACCAGCGGGTCGGTGCTGTAGCGCAGGATGCCGGCCATCGGGCCGGCCGCTGCGGTCGCGAACGCCTCGTTGACGGCCGCTGCGGTGACCTCGCGGCTCAGCATCGCGGTCAGGTCGGTCAGCGAGCCGTCCTCGACCGGGACCCGGACGGCCACCCCGTCCAGGCGGCCGTCCAGCTCGGGCACGACCAGGCCGGTTGCCCTGGCCGCCCCGGTGGTCGTCGGCACGATCGACAGCGCGGCGCTGCGCGCCCGGCGCAGGTCCTTGCGCGGCCCGTCGAGCAGCATCTGGTCGCCGGTGTAAGCGTGCACGGTAGTCATGAAGGCTCGCTCAACCCCGAAAGCGTCGCTCAGCACCTTGGCCATCGGGGCCACGCAGTTGGTCGTGCAGGACGCGTTGGAGATGACGTCGTGCCCGACCGGGTCGTACTGGCTGTCGTTGACCCCGACCACCACGGTCAGGTCGGCATCCCTGCCAGGCGCCGACAGCAGTACCTTGCGCGCGCCGCCCTTCAGGTGCACGGCCGCGGCGTCGCGGGTGCGGAACCGGCCGGTGGACTCCACCACGACGTCCGCGCCGGCCTGGCCCCAGTCGAGCTGCGCGGGGTCCGGGCAGCGCAGTACCGCCAGCGGGCGGCCGGCGATGCTGATCGAGTCGGCCGTGTGCTGCACGGCCGCGCCGAGGCGCCCGTAGGTCGAGTCGAAGTCGAGCAGATGGGCCAGGGTGGCCGCATCGGTCACGTCGTTGACCGCGACGATCTCGATGTCCGTCCGCTCCAGTGCGCTCCGCGCGAACGCTCGGCCGATGCGCCCGAAACCGTTGATCCCGACCCGGACGGTCATGGCTGTCCTCGCTCACTCCGGTGTCCCGGTCACTCCGGCGCCGTCGTCGGCGCGCCCGGCCCGCGGGCGTGATCCGGCGGCTCCGCAGGCATGACGATCGCAGCGCGCGCTTCGACTCTGCTGTCCGGGCCAACTGCCAGGTACGGGCATACGGCATCCGCGGCAGGGTCTTTGGGCCCTGGTCTTTCTTCCCGTGGGAAAGTGACCTTGAGTGCACATTGGCACAGGATGTCGGCTGAGGGGAGTACCTGACATGGCCGGATACGCGGAAGCCTTCCGCCAGGCCCGCACGGACCCGGAAGGTTTCTGGGGCGCAGCGTCGGCGGCGATTGACTGGTACGAACCGCCCGTCGCGGTGCTGGACTCCGCTGGAGCCCCATTCCACCGGTGGTTCTCTGGCGGCGTGCTCAACACGTGCTTCAACGCTGTCGACCGGCATGTCGCCGCAGGGCGCGGCGACCAGGCGGCGCTCATCTATGACAGCCCGGTTACCGGCACCTCGCGCACCATCACCTACGCCCAGCTGCTGGACGAGGTATCCCGGCTGGCCGGCGCGCTGCGCGGCCTGGGCGTGGACAAGGGCGACCGCGTCGTCATCTACATGCCGATGATCCCCGAGGCCGTGATCGGCATGCTGGCCTGCGCCCGGCTCGGCGCCGTGCACTCGGTGGTGTTCGGCGGCTTCGCCGCGCCCGAGCTGGCGGTGCGGATCGAGGACGCCATGCCCAAGGCCGTGCTGTCGGCCTCCTGCGGCATCGAGACCACCCGGGTCATCGAGTACAAGCCGCTGCTCGACCAGGCCATCGAGCTGTCAGCGCACAAGCCCGAGCACTGCCTGATCCTGCAGCGGCCGCAGGCGCCCGCCGCGCTGACCCCCGGCCGCGACCTGGACTGGGCGGAAGCGGCCGACGCCGGCCAGCCCGCCGGCTGCGTGCCGGTCGCCGCCACCGACCCGCTGTACATCCTGTACACCTCGGGCACCACCGGTAAGCCCAAGGGCGTCGTCCGCGACAACGGCGGCCACGCGGTCGCGCTGCGCTGGTCGATGCCGAACATCTACGACATCCACCCCGGCGAGGTTTTCTGGGCAGCCTCCGACATCGGCTGGGTGGTGGGCCACTCCTACATCGTCTACGCGCCGCTGCTGACCGGCGCGACCACGATCTTGTACGAGGGCAAGCCGGTCGGCACGCCGGATGCGGGCGCGTTCTGGCGGGTCGCCTCCGAGTACGGGGTCAAGGCCCTGTTCACGGCGCCGACCGCGTTCCGGGCGATCAAGAAGGAGGATCCCACCGGCGAGTTCACCCGCAAGTACGACCTGTCCGGGTTCAAGTACCTGTTCCTGGCCGGCGAGCGGCTGGACCCGGAGACCTACCGGTGGGCCGGCGAGCTGCTCGGCGTCCCGGTGATCGACCACTGGTGGCAGACCGAGACCGGCTGGGCGATCGCCGCGGACCTGATGGGGCTGGAGCCGCTGCCGACCAAGGCCGGCTCGCCGACCATGCCGGTGCCCGGATTCGACGTGTGCATCGTGGACGAGAGCGGGCAGGAGGTGCCGCCGGGCGCCACCGGCGAGATCGCGGTCCGGCTGCCGCTGCCGCCCGGCTGCCTGGTCACCCTGTGGAACAACGACGCCGGCTTCGTGGCGTCGTACCTGGATACCTACCCCGGCTACTACCGCACCAGCGACGGCGGCTTCCGGGACGAGGACGGCTACCTGTACGTGATGGGCCGGACTGACGACGTGATCAACGTGGCCGGCCACCGGCTGTCCACGGGCGAGATGGAGGAGGTGCTCGCCAGCCATCCCGACGTCGCCGAGTGCGCGGTGATCGGCGTGCGCGACACGCTCAAGGGCCAGGTCCCGCGTGGCTTCGTGGTGCTGAAGGCCGGGGTGAGCACCGACGCGGAAACGCTGCGGGCGCAGCTGGTCGAGATGGTCCGCGGCCGGATCGGGCCGGTGGCCTCGTTCCGCGACGTGGACGTGGTCGCGGCGCTGCCCAAGACCAGGTCCGGCAAGATCCTGCGCAAGGCGATGCGCGGCATCGCCGACGGCAAGGAGGAGCCCGTGCCCTCGACGATCGAGGACCCGGTCGCACTGGAGGCCCTCCGCCCCGTCCTGCGCGGTCACAGCTAAAGGGGCTGACGGCACAGCTAAGGGGCCACGGCAAGGTGCCCGCCGGGTTGAACCCGGCGGGCACCTTGCCGTTTCTGCTCTGCGCTCTACCGCGGGCCTGGGATGACCACGACCGGGCAGTGCGAGTGGTGCACAAGCTGCATGCTCACCGAGCCCAGCATCAGGCTGGCGAACCCGCCGGATCCGCGCGAGCCGACCACCACCATGTCGGCATCCTGCGATGCGGCGATCAGCGCCGGGGCGGCCTGCCCGCTCACGGCGGTGATGGTCACCGACGGCGGCTTGGTGTCACCAAGCTCGCTGACGGCCTTCTGCGTAGCCTCCTCGGCAGCCTGCCGGAAGGTCTCCTGCTTGGCCGCGTCCGGAGGGTAGACAACCGGGTTACCTGTCCAGGCCTCGGTGGCCACTGGATTGACGGTCAGCACAGTCAGCGGGACCTGCTGGAGTGCTGCCTGCCGCACTGCCCACTCAAGCGCCCGCTGGGAATGTCCCGAGCCGTCGACGCCAACGATGATTCCGGGCATGGCCTGCTCCTTCTGCCGGAAGCTGCCCGACGGGCAGCCACTAATCCCACGTCATATATTCCACCTAAGATCGCTTCGGCGACAGGGGACTTAGAGACCCGGTCAAGGGTCGTTCGTCCCTACCTGGCCGGCCAGCCGGGGCCAAGCCTGCTAGTGGCCCGAACGCCACGGGCGCCGGGCGCCCGGCGCGGACGCGGGGAGAAGTGGCATGACGCACCGCACGGAACGGACCCTGACCACGGCCGGCCTGGCCCGGGTCGAGGGCGAGGGCTCCATGTACGTCCGGCTCGGCAGCGGCGGGGTGGAGGAGGTGCGCCTGGACATCTACGAGCCGCCGCGGTTCTTCGAGGCTTTCCTGCGCGGCCGCGCTGCGGCCGAGCTGCCGGACATCGTGGCCCGTATCTGCGGCATCTGCCCGGTGGCATACCAGACCAGCGCCTGCCAGGCGATCGAGGCGCTGTGCGGCATCAAGGTCACCGGGGCGCTGGCTGACCTGCGGCGGCTGCTGTACTGCGGCGAGTGGATCTCCAGCCACGCCCTGCACATCTACATGCTGCACGCGCCCGATTTCCTCGGCTACCCGGGCGCGGTCGAGATGGCGGCCGATCACCGGGCCCTGGTCGAGCGCGGCCTGGCCCTGCGCAAGGCCGGCACGTCGCTGATGGAAATGCTCGGCGGCCGGTCGGTGCACCCGGTCAACGTCCGGATCGGCGGTTTCTACCGGGCTCCCGCGCGCGCGGACCTGGAGCCGCTGGCCGGGCAGCTGCGCCGGGCGCTGGACGACGCCCTGGCCACCGTGCGCTGGGTCGCGGGCTTCGATTTCCCCGATATGCGCTGCGAGCACGAGATGCTGGCCCTGACCCTGCCGGGCACGTACCCGATCGAGGCCGGGACCCTGGCGACGACCGGCGGACTGGCGTTCCCCGCTGCCGACTTCGAGCAGTACGTGATCGAGGAGCAGGTCCCGCACTCGACCGCGCTGCACGCCCGGCTGGCCGGCCGGCCGGGCAGCTACCTGACCGGCCCGCTGGCCCGGTACGCGCTCAACTCCGCGTGGCTGCCCCCGGCCGCCGCGCAGGCCGCGGCGGAGGCCGGACTGGGGCCGAAGTGCCGTAACCCGTTCCAGAGCATCGTCGTGCGCGCGGTGGAGACCGTCTGCGCGATCGAGGAGGCCATCGCGATCATCGACAGGTACGAGCCGCCGGCCCGGCCGCATGAGCTGTTCACGCCGGTCGCCGGGACCGGGCACGGCGTCTCCGAGGCGCCCCGCGGCACCCTGTACACCCGGTTCGAGCTGGCCGCCGACGGCACCGTGCGCAGCGCCCGGATCATCCCGCCGACCGCGCAGAACCAGGCGGCGATCCAGGCCGACCTGCGCGAGTTCGTGCAGGACCGGCTGGACCTCGATGACGCCCGGCTGACCCATGACTGCGAGCAGGCCATCCGCAACTACGACCCGTGCATCTCCTGTGCCGCGCACTTCCTGCGGCTGCAGGTGGACCGGGGCGCGCCCGGCCCGGCCGGTGCCGCCGCGCCGCGATGACCGGCCCGGGCAGCAGCCCGGTTCCGGCCGGGCTGCCGGTCCCCGCTGACCGCGCGGCGCGCGATGGCGGCCAGGTGGTGATCGGCGTGGGCACCGAGTTCCGGCACGACGACGGCATCGGCCGGGAGGTGCTGGCCCGGCTGCGCAGGCGGGCGGCAGGCGCCCGGCTAGTGCTCTGCGACGGCGATCCGGTCAGCCTCATGGAGGCCTGGGCCGGCGCATCGCTCGCCATAGTGGTCGACGCGGTGGTCGCCCGGCCCGCCGCCCCGGGCCGGCGCCACCGGCTGGTCGCCGAGGCGGCGGCCGCTGACCCGCCGCAGCCGGTCAGCTCGCATGGCCTGGGCCTGGCCGAGGCCATCGGCCTGTCCCGGGCGCTGGGCCGGATGCCCGGGCGGCTGATCGTGCACGCGGTGGAGGCCGCCGACGTCAGCCCGGGCGTCGGCCTGACACCGGCTGTCGCCGCCGCCGCGGGGCCGCTCGCCGATGCGGTCCTGCGCGACCTGGCCGGCTGAGCGGCGCCCCGCGGGCGGGCGGCCCGCGGCCGCGCCGTCGGGATGGGGGCGCCTCGAGCCGTCGGGCTGAAGGTCCCGGGCGGCGTCGGGTCTTTCGCCTCTGCCGTCTGGGGGCATTCGCTGATTTGCTGAAATGAAGGAGCGCCATGCTCGCAACGCCGAGCCACCTGGAGCGACCATGACCCGTAGCCAAGCGCATTACGATGCAATGCTCCGGCATCTGGGAGCTATCTACTACCAGACCATCCACGGCGACGCCACGCCGTCGGACGTGGCCAGGGCGCTGGAATCGGTGGAGGCGCTCAGCCCGCGCAGTCACGGCAGCGCGCACCCGCACCACCACCCCCCGCGCTCGGGCCGGTGGCGGGTGCGCGACGTGATGATCTCCGACGTCGTGACGGTCGAGCGGATGACGCCGTACAAGGAAGTCGCCCGGATCATGACCGAGCAGCGGGTCAACGCGGTGCCGGTGCTGGACGCCAAGAAGCACGTCATCGGCATGGTGTCGGAGGTCGACTTGCTGCGCAAGGAGGAGCGGGAGTTCCGGCGGCCGGGCACCGGCCTGTCGATGCGCAGCCGTCACGAGCGGGCCCAGGCCGAGGCCCGCACGGCCGCGCAGCTGATGTCCGAGCCGCCGGTGACCATCCACCCGGACGCGCCGCTCGGCGCGGCCGCGCGGCTGATGAACAGCCACCATGTCCAGCGGCTGCCGGTCGTCGATCCGGCCAGCAAGCTGCTCGGCATCGTGAGCCGCCGGGACCTGCTCAGCATCTACCTGCGGCCCGACGAGGAACTGGCCGCCGAGATCCGGGCCCTGCTGGCGGGCATCATGCCCGACGAGCCCGACGGCATCGGCGTGCGGGTCCAAGAGGGGGTGGCCGTCCTGTCCGGCACGCTGGCCCGGCCGGACCTGATCCCGGTCGCCGAGCGGCTGGCCTCCGGCGTCGACGGAGTCGTGTCGGTGATCAACAAGCTGGCCGGCCGGGGGGAGCACCCGGTCGGCCTGCCGCAGTCGCAGCCCGCCCAGGGCAGCTGAGCCGCTGGCGCCTGGCCGCCCCGGCCGGCCCGGGCCGGGCTATGACGTGCCGCCGGGTGACGTGCCGCCGAGTTCGCCGGCCTCTGCCCTGGACTGCGGGGAGAATCCCGGGGCGGCCGCGTTGAATGTCAGGAACACCCGGTCGATGGCGTCCGGCGACATCCCGGTCTGCCGCAGCCGGGGGATGAGCGAGGCCGTGTTCGGCGCGCTGACCGGGCCGAAGCAGCCGTAGCATCCCCGGCCGTAGGCCGGGCAGATCGCGCCGCAGCCGGCCTGGGTCACCGGGCCCAGGCAGGCGGTGGGGCCGCAGACCAGCACGCAGCTGGTGCCGCGCCGCTTGCACTCGAAGCACACGCTGTGCGCCGGGATCTGCGGTCGGCGGCCGATCAGCAGCGCGGAGATCAGCTCGAGCAGCTGACGCTTGTCGATCGGGCAGCCCCGCAGCTCGAAATCCACCTGGACGTGCTCGGCGATCGGCGTGGACTGCGCCAGCGTCTGCAGGTACTCGGGCCTTGCGTACACCGCCGCGGCGAACTCGGCGGCGTCGCCGAAGTTGCGCAGCGCCTGGATGCCGCCGGAGGTGGCACAGGCGCCGATGGTCACCAGCAGCCGGGACTGCTCGCGGATCTGGCGGATGCGCTCGGCGTCGTGCGGGGTGGTGATCGAGCCCTCGACCAGTGACACGTCGTAGGGCCCGGCCACCTTCGCCCTCGTCGCCTCGTCGAAGCGGGCGATCTCCACCTCGGCCGCCAGGGCCAGCAGCTCGTCGTGACAGTCCAGCAGGGTCAGCTGGCAGCCGTCGCACGACGCCATCTTCCACACGGCCAGCTTGGGGCGGCTCATCTCACATCTCCCGGACCGCGAGCGCCGGGGCTGCCCGCTGGTAGCTGACGACGGGGCCGTCCCGGCACAGCACGAACGGGCCGAGCTGGCAGTGCCCGCACTCGGCGATGCCGCAGCGCATGTTGCGCTCCAGCGACAGCCGGATCTGGGCGGCCGGCAGCCCGCGGCTGACCAGGGCCCGGGCGGTCAGCCGCATCATCACCTCCGGCCCGCAGACCAGTGCCGTCGTCCCGGCCGGGTCGAGATGAGCCCGGTCCAGCAGCTGGGTCACCACGCCGACGTTGCCGGTCCAGCCGGGCTGCGACTGGTCGACCGTGACGTGCACCTCCGCCCCAGCCGTATGCCAGCCCATCATCTCCGCGCCGAACAGCAGGTCGGCCGGGGTCCTGGCGCCGATGAGCACGACGATGCGCCGGTAGGAGGCACGGCGGCCCAGGGCCGCGAGCAGCGCCGGGCGCAGCGGGGCCAGCCCGATGCCGCCGGCCACCAGCAGCAGGTCCCGGCCGGCTGCGTCGGCGACGCCCCAGTCCGTGCCGAACGGGCCGCGCACGCCGATCAGCTGGCCCTGCACTGCCGAGTAGAGCGCGCTGCTGACCGCGCCCACCGCGCGGATGGTCTGGATCAGCTCCGGCCCGTCGGCCGCGCCGCTGATGGACACCGGTACCTCGCCCACGCCGAACGCGTACAGCATCGTGAACTGGCCAGGCCGGTGCGCGCCGATCGGCGGCCCGGCCGGGGCCAGCGTCAGCGTTACCGTGTCGCGGGTCTCGGCCTTGCTGTCCGAGACCCGGTACCAGGCCGGGACGGCATGCCCGGTCACCGCGCGCTCGAGGCGTCGGCGGGCGGGGCGTACAGGTCCAGCAGCCGGACCCTCGCCGCGTGCAGCCGCCCGGTGGCCACGGTCACGATCCGGCGCAGCAGCCGGTATCCGAGCACCGGGTCGGCGTCGCACATGGCCATGACCGCGACGGCATCGATCGCCACCGCCCGGGTTTCCTTCACCGCCTGTGCCCCGAACTGCCACTGCGGCTCAGGGAACAGCCAGGACAGGCCGATCACGTCACCGGCCCCGAGCGTCTCGACGGTGATCGGGTCCCGGCCCGGCACGTTCAGGTCGAGCGCCACCCGGCCGCTGAGGATCAGCCAGAACTGGCTGGCGGGCCCGCCTTCCTCGAAGAACCGGTAGCCAGCCGGGACGGTGATCTTGGCGGCCGCGGTGGCGAGCCGGGCCACCTGGCCGGCGTCCAGCCCGCGGGCGAACGGATGGCCGGCCAGCGCCGCCAGCACCGGGTCGTTCATGTCTGCTCCTCTCCGGCCGGCTCGCCGGGCGCCGACTGGCGGGCCTCTGCCTGCAGCGCGGCGACTTCCTCGGTCAGGTCGATCCCGACTGGGCACCAGACGATGCACCGGCCGCAGCCCACGCATCCGGACGTGCCGAACTGGTCGTGCCAGGTGCCGAGCTTGTGCGTGAGCCACTGCCGGTACCGGCTGCGGGGCGACGAGCGGACCGGGCCGCCGTGCAGGAACGAGAATTCCACGCTGAAGCAGGAGTCCCATTCCTGCCAGCGCTCGGCGTGCTCGCCGGACAGGTCGGTGGTGTCGCTGACCGTGGTGCAGAAGCAGGTCGGGCAGGCCATCGTGCAGTTGCCGCAGGTCAGGCAGCGGGCCGCCACGTCATCCCAGCGCTGCGCGCCGTAGCTGCCGGCCATGAGCTCGCGCAGTTCCGCGGCCGGCAGGGCGCGGCCCATCGCGCCCGCGGCATCCTGCACCTGCCCCCGGGCCTGCGCGATGGTCGCGGCGTCGGCGGCGACCGCGGGAACGCCCGCCATGATGGCCGCCCCGGCCGCTGACCCGGTCTCCACCACGAACCGGTGCGCGGGCTCAGTCAGCTCGGTCAGCGCCAGGTCGTAGCCGGCCTCCGCCCGCGGGCCGGTGCTCATGCTGGCGCAAAAGCAGGTCGCGCCGGGCTCGGTGCAGTTCACGGCGATGATCAGCACGCTGGCCCGGCGCGCGGCATAGCGCGAGCCGGGATGCGCCGCGGCGCCGAGCACCTGGTCCTGAATGCCGATCGCCGTCAGGTCGCACGGCCGCACGCCGAAGAACGCCAGCCGCGGCGGCGCGCCTTCGGGTGCCCGCGTCTCGATGCCGTCCCCGCTGCGGTGCACGGACCACATCTTCTCCCGCGGCGGGTGCAGGAACTGCTTCCACGACTGCGGCCCGGCGCTGTTGGCGAACGCGGCCCGGTCATCCCGCTCGCGCAGCCGGTAACCGCCCGGCTCCAGCGTGACTGCCCAGCCGTAGGGAAGCTCGTCTGCTGACGTGAGCTCGCGCAGGATGATCGCGTCGCCGTCAACCGCCGGGCCGATCACCCGGTAGCCAGCCGTGCGCAGAGCGGCGTGCAGCTCACCGAGCGCGGCGGCCTCGATGACCACCGCAGCGCCGTCCCCGGCCGGCCGGCCGGGGACAGCGCGCCCGCTCGTCCCGCTCGTCCCGGGCGCCGCAGATGCCGACCCCGCAGTTGACATTGCGCCGCTGGTCAGCGGCGTGCTGGGGATCCCGCGTGCATCGGCCATGATGCCTGCTCCTCCGCCCGGCACAGCCGGGAGCCGGGCATTGGCCCCATCCTGGCCCGGGCAGCCAGCTGGCGCCAGGGGCCAAGGTCCGGACCGGCGAGTCGGGACCTTGGTCCCGCGGTGATGAGTCGTTGGGCCCTGCTGGGGCACCTCGGCCTGCGGTCGTATTGGCAGTGGCGAGAAGGACCAGACAAGAATGACGCGGAGTTACGGGACCGGTCCGGCGGCACCGCACACCGCGCAATCTGGATCCGCGAGAAGCGGATGGTCCTTCTCGCCATTCTCTTCTGCCCGCTGAGTTCTGCCAAACTGGCTGCCCTGGATACTGGACACGGCTGACCAGCGGGGGAGAAAATACTGCCCTGTTAGCGTCGGCACCTCGGCGCCCGACCTTCCCTGTCTGGCCTGCGGGCCGGTGCCCGGCAGGCCGGCGCTGCGCTCGACATCCGGCCGACGGCCTGACGGCACCAAGGTCAGCTGGCGGTTCCCTGCCGACGCACCCGGGCCCGGCGGCCAGGCACCCGCCGACCCTAGCCAAAGGCCGCATGTCTGTCCCAGGCCATAGTGCCGCCGGGCGGCCGGGGCCCTCGCCGCCTAATCCGGCGAGGGCCCCGGGGCGGCTCTTACGCCCGGCCGGCTGCGGCGCCTGCGGGCTAGCCGGTTCGGCTTGCCTGCCGGCCAGCTTGTCCCGGGCCGGCCGGGTACCCGGTCGGCGGGCGGCCGCCGCTCAGCTCGGCTTGATGTGGCCGACGACCCGGACCGGGATGTGCCGCTTGGCTTCCTTGTCCGCCGTCTGGCGCAGCGGCACGCTCACCTCGAGGATGCCCTTGTCGTAGCTGGCCTGGACGTGCTCGTCGTCCGCCCCCTCGGGCAGCGTGATCTGCCGGGTGAAGACGCCGTACCGGAACTCGGAGTGGTGCTTGCCCTCCGTCTCCTCCTGGCGGTCCGCGGTGATGGTGAGAATGCCCCGGGACACCGTCACCTCAACGTGCTTCTCCGGGTCCACGCCGGGGAGTTCGGCCCGGACGGTATAGCGGCCGTCCTTGACGTAGTCCTCCATCCGCAGCGGCTGCGCGCTGAACGGGCGGAAGGCCGCGAACGGCGACTCCAGCCAGTCCAGCAGGTCCGAGAGCGTCCCCCGGCTCTCCCTGCGTGTCAGCGTGCTCATCGCGCACACCTTCTTCCTCTGCCTTCCCATTTCCAGCCCACCCGCACTGGCCGCGCTCCGGTAGCGACCAACGGGACACCGTCGCGGGACCAACGTCGGTGCCTGCCGCGGCCGGACCGGATGGGACTTCCGTCGCCCGGCCGGGGGCCAATGGTCCTTGGCCGGGCGACGCGGCGGCTGGAACGTGGGATGACGGCCGGAGACGGCAGTCCCCGGCCGGCGGCCTCAGCCCGCCCGGTGAGAGGGACGATCGGTGATCGGCGCACGCCATCTGGAGCAGCTCTCCCGTATGGATTCCCTGCAGTTGCTGGCCGGCGTGCCGGTCGGGCGGGTGGTGTTCAGCCACCGGGCGCTGCCGGCGATCCGGCCTGTCAACCACATGGTGGTCGGCGAGCAGATCATCATCCGCGCCGATCTCGGCACCGCGGTCAGCGATGGCGCCGGCATTGACGGCGGCATGGTGGTCGCCTACCAGGGCGACATGCTCGACCTGGCCGACCGGACCGGCTGGAGCGTCGTCGTCGTGGGCCGCGCCCGCCGGGTCACCGACCAGGCCGCCGCCGACCGTTACCGGCAGTTGCTGCAGCCCTGGGTCTCCGGCGTGATGGCCGACGTGATCTCGATCCGGGCCGAGGTCGTCAGCGGCTTCCGGCTGGTTCCCGGATAGCGGGCCCGGCGTCCGTCCGGCGGCCCGGGAGCAGCCGCAGACGGCTAGTAATGCGGCATCAGGCCGTGATCGGGGAAGACGGCCAGCCGGGTAGCCATGATGGCCTGGTCGACTGGCTCGGCCGGGTCGTAGCCGGACTCGAACGGGGAGTACTTGCCGTCGAGGCCGTCGGTCATCTGCTCCGGTGCTGCCCGGCCAATGCGGCCGGCCGCGTACTCGCGCCAGGCGGCGGGCGTCGGCGTAGCCGGGTCGATCGGCTGCCCCGCAGCCTCGGCGAGCAGGTGCGTCCACGTCCGGGGCACGACCTGGAGCAGCTCGTAGCCGCCGCCCCCGGTCAGCAGCCAGCGGCCGCCGGCCGTCTCGTGGGCCAGCCGGTGGATCGCCGCGTGCGCGGCGCGCTGGGCGTCGATGGACAGTTCCAGGTTGGCGAGCGGGTCGAGCCAGTGCGAGTCACAGCCATGCTGGCTGACGAGAACCTGCGGCGCGAAGGCGCGCAGCAGCGGCGGGACGACGGCGTGGAAGGCGCGCAGCCAGCCCGCATCCCGGGTGCCCGCGGGCAGCGCGATGTTGACCGCCGAGCCCGGCGCGTCCGGGCCGCCCGTCTCGGTGGCCCACCCGGTGCCCGGGAACAGCGTCTGCGGGCTCTCGTGCAGGCTGATGGTCAGCACCCGCCGGTCGTTGTAGAAAGCCGCCTGGACGCCATCGGCGTGATGCACGTCAATGTCGACGTAGGCGACGCGCTCGGCGCCCTGGGACAGCAGCCAGGCGATCGCGATCGCCGGGTCGTTGTACACGCAGAACCCGCTCGCATACCCGCGCATCGCGTGATGCAGGCCTCCGGCGACGTTCGCGCCGTGCTGTGCCTGGCCCGACCACACTGCCCGGGCCGCGGCCAGCGTTGCTCCCGCCACCAGCGCCGACGCCTCGTGCATGCCGGGGAAGACCGGGTCGTCCTCGGTGCCGAGGCCGAACCCGAGCACGGTGGCATCCGGCCGCGGGCCGCCGGCCTTGCGCACCGCGGCAATGTAGCCCGGGTCGTGAATGAGCTCCAGCTCGGCGTCGGTCGCGGGCGGCGGCTTCGTCACAGTGACGCTGTCGCTGCCAAGCACCCCGAGAGCGCGGGCCAGTTCCATGGTCAGCTCCACGCGTACCGGGGCGAGCGGGTGATCCCCGCCGAAGTCGTAACCGGTCAGCCGGTCGTCCCAGGCCACGTGCAGCGTGCAGGTCATGCGGCCATCCTCGTCATCGGCCCCTCCTCAGATTCGTGCCGCAGGCCGGCCGGCGC
>JBKQSL010000014.1:0-5679 GCA_052143655.1 Streptosporangiaceae bacterium
CCTCCCGTGCCACCGCCACCGGGTACGACGTGATGTTGTGCAGGATCATCCGCCGCCACATCGTTACCGTGGCAACCGGGGAAGCAGCCCATCGGGCGAGGGGAATCCGGTCGCGCCTGTCGTCGGCGCGGCGCCTCGCCAGCTTGCGCCAGCGGGTCAGTTCCAGGAACGCCACCCACAGCGCGGGCATGACCACGTGCAGGGTCCGGCCCAGCCAGTCATGCGGCGGCGCGCCATGCGCGTTCACGTAGATCGTGAGGGCCGCCAGTGCCCACGCCAGCACCCGGGGCACCAGGTCGGAGCGGTGAGCGTCGATGGCTTTCCTGGACTCGATGATGAGCGCCAGGATGCCCACGTCGATGCCGAGGGGGTATAGCACTGGCCAGCCGGGCAGGTGGTGGCTGCGGGCCAGCAGGACGATGGTCTGGAAGGAGACCGCGAACCCGATGCCGGCCACGCCGAGCAGCGCGGGGTTGTCGGTGACAACGGCGGCGAGCTTCCCCATCCTCACGTGATTTCCCATGCGGGTCATCCTCGCCCTTCCCCCGCAGTCGGCCCGGTATTTCCCGCCACGACATGCAGGCTCGCCCGCACGGGGGCGTAGGAGCCGTGCCCGGTCTTCTCGATCCGGCCCTCTGCGGTCAGTTTCGTGAGGGCGTCGGTGATGGCGCGGAGGCCGAACGGCTCGGCGCGGCCCCACTCGCCCTTCACGAGGGCCTTCATGCGGTTCACAAGCTCGCCCTTCGGCAGGTCACCGGTCAGCACCGCCAGGACCGCGTCAGCGCAGGTCCGGCCCGGCTTGTCATCCGCTACCGCGGCGAGCGGCGCGGGGGCAGCGGCCGGCATCTCGAGTTGCGCGCCGCGGCGGGACATGACCCTGTCCATAGCCTCGGCGCACCGGTCATCCAGAGCGCGGATCGGGGCCGTGGCTGCGATCTTGTACGGGTCGCGTACCCAGTCCCATCGCAGCGGCGTGGACGGCCGGTTGTCGGGGCCGCTGCCGTATCCCAGGCCCACCGTGGGGGAGCGGTCGGCGAAATACTTGGGAAGCTGCGACGGGTCGGCCTGGACGCCGATCATCCCGCCGGACACCCGGTCGCCGGTCCGGCCGCAGAACACGTTGCCGCCGACGAGCATGGACCGGAGCGCCTGGGCGTTGCCGCCGAACTCTGACAGGGACGGCACCTGGATAGCCGGGCGGAGCCGGAAGCCTGCCTTGCGGCCCCGCTTGCCGATGTCCGCGAGCAGCCGCAGCGCGTCCGGGCCCTGCTTCGGGTCAGTCAGCAGGGCCGGGGTCTCGTCCAGGGTGATCTCGACTATGGGCAGGCCCGTCAGCGCGGCGTCGAAGAATCCCATGCCCTTCCGCTCATCGCCGTCGTCGGTGCGCCACCGCAGGCCGGCGAGGTAGCGGGACCGGGCGAGCAGCGCGGCGTGCAGGCCGTACAGGTACTCCATGCATTCCTCGGCGCCGCTGGCGTAGGGAACGTGGTCCTTCCACGCGGGGAGGGCCTGCCCTTCCTGCGGGTCAAGGATGACAGGGGCGATGATGCCCGAGGTGGCGGACAGGCACAGCCCCAGATCCAGCAGGCCCGTCTTCCCCGACCCGTCCGCGCCGGCGACGATGGTGTGCCTGACGCCGTTGTTGCGGATGAAGTACCGCTCGTGGACAGGCTGCCCGTCAGGGAACCGGCCGACAACCGCCATCCCGGTCTCCGGGTCAATGCCCGCGCCGTCCCATTCGCGGTCCGCCTCCAGCGTGTTCCTGAGCAGGATCGTCAGCAGCCCGCGGGATTCGATGCCATCGGGGGACGGCTCCGCGTATGCCTCCGTCATCGACTTGCCCCACGCTGCGGCGATCTTCCGGGGCTCGCTCATCACCTGGCCGATATGCGTCTCCGCGCCGTCGAGAACGATGGCGTACTGCCGGCCGCCGCCGGGAAGGTCCCTGCGGAAGCCGAGGTTCCCGGTCCACTTGTTTTTCGCGGCAAGCCGGTCCCAGATGTCCTTGTCGCCCGGCGCGGGCTCAGGCTGGATCATCTCGGGGCGCCACCTGTAGTGCCTCACCCACGGGTAGAGGATGACGATCCAGCAGGCGAGCAGGAGCGGCGGCCACGGACGGGTCCACCCCGTCAGGGCGAGCAGGGGAACCCAGAATGCGGTCATCGCAGCCTGCGCCAGCTCGCAGTTCCGGGCAGTGTCGGACAGGTGCCGGGTCAGGAGCCAGATGGCGAAACCGCCGGCGAGGCCGAGGAGCAGCGCAGCCCTGATGTTGTGTGCGTGATGGCAGGTCACGCCAGTGATGATGATGGCCAGCAGGTGCCAGAACGGCACGAGGTGGTTGCGGAAACGGTAGGCGCCGGTCCGGGCCAGCACGCCAGGTGAGGCATTTCCCTGGCGTGCTGGCGCCTGCTGGCCGACAGCGTTAGCGAGGTCGCGTGCTACCCGCTTCGCCTGCCGCCCGGACATGTGGAGCACCGGGCCAGGCGGGGGCGGCTGGCGCCGCTTCCACCTTGGAATCTCTTTCCTCGCCTGGCCCGGCATCGGACTAGCCCTCCCCGTAGAAGTCGCGCTGCGCCGCGCGGACAGGGGCCTCGCGGTGCGCCTCATCCAGGCCGCTGTGACGCTGCTGCACGCCGTTCGCCACGACCGTCGCCTGCTCGCCGACGGCGGTGAGCGCGGCCTGTGCTTCCCTCAGCCGGTCGATCAGGTCCATCTGCTCGCCGAGGGTCGCGGAATCGACTTCGGCGCCCTGCATGCCGTCGGCGTCAGTGATGGCGTCGTTCAGCCGGGCCTCGATCGCGGCGGAGTCCTGGTCGGACTGCGCCAGGAACGCCTGCGCCCTCTGCAGGACGCTGCTGTAGGTGGTGTCGGACACGGTTCCTCCTGTTTGGTTGTCGGACTTGCGTCGGTGGGGCTGCCCGGTCGGCCAGCCGTCCCCGGAGGGGCGCTGGTTCCTCGGGTCGTCGAGTGCGTGGGAGCGGTGGGTCGGGTGCGGGCCGTCCTGCAGCACCGGGTCGCCTTCCCTGGCGGGGTTGCCGCAGGCAGTGCAGATGGTCCCGGGCGGGGCCTCTGGTGCGTCCGGGTCGGCGGGACCGGAGCCCCAGCCGCGGCAGTCCGGGCAGTTACTGGTTCGGTCCGCGTTCGCGCCGGTGCCGCCGCAGGTCTCGCAGCGGCGCTCGCCGGGCCGCAGCCACGAGCTGTCGCCTGGCCGGGCATCCTCGCGCGGCGCATAGGGGCCGGGCTCGGCTGCACTGGCAGGCTCAGGCTCCGGCGCGGGGCGCTCGGGGAAAGGCAGGACGACCGCGTCTGCTGCCTCCCTGACTGCCTCTTTGCCTTTTCCGTCGCCGAGCACGTCGTGGATCTGCTGCAGGGCGTCCCGCTGCCGCCTGCGATGCTCGGGGATGGTCGATAGCACCGACGCGCGGGTCTCCAGGTGGGTGGTGCGGGCTTCCTCCCGGAGTGCCTTCTGGTGGTCGGCGGCTGCCTTATGCGACAGCCACCCCGCCTGCTGACCGGTGCGCATCACCGGGAAGCCGTGAAGTGCCTCAGATGCCCACCAGCCGATGTCGGACTGGCGGCGGATCATCTGCTGGCGACCCTTCGGCAGGGTTCCTCCTGCGGCCCTGGTGGCGGCCTGGACGCGCTGCCTGCCGGACTGCTGCCGGGATTGCCTCGCGTGGTCCCACCCGGACTTGACCGTGACTCCGACGCCGATGAGGAACAGGATGAAGACCGCTTCCATGTCAGCCTCCCGCGATCGACCGGGCGCTGGTCGCGATGCCGGTGACAGCCGACCCGACGGAGTTCAGTGCCGGGATGCCCGTCGCCTGGGCCACGATCATCCCGGCGAGGACGAGCCCCACCAGGCCGGTGCGCTTCCCGGCGGTGTGCTTCGGCATCAGGTCATAGATGAAGATGGCCACCAGGACCAGGGACACGGCAGGCAGGACGGGGAACCCGAACAGCCATGTCGTCACGGTCGCGCCGAGGTGCGCCACCCACGTCCCCACGGTGGTCATGGCGTGGCCGACGAACCCGGCGGTGCCGATGAGGATGATGCCGACGAAGCCGAGGATGGCGCGGACGGTGGCGAAGATCTTCAGGAACCAGAACACCCCGAACGCCACCAGGCACAGGGCGCCGATAACGGCGAGGGACAGTGAAGCGAGCATGGCGGCCCTCCTAGAGCCAGTGCAGCAGTGCGTAGATGAACAGGACGGCGATGATGGCGCCGGCGGGGGAGAACGCCGCGTCGAGGGCCGCGAGTACCAGCGTGAACACGGCGGTGTGCAGCCAGCCCCACGCGAGGCGGCAGCCCTTCGGGAAGCCTCCCTGCCAGTGCCCGGCGGCGGCGGCGTGCCGGGCGTGCATCTGCCGGATCGACGGGGGCGGCCCGTTGACCAGGTTCAGCTCCCGTGCCTTCGCCCGCTCGATCCGGGTGAGAAGCCATGCGCGGGTCGCGGCGAGCCTGAGAACGGCATCCCGCGCCCTCGCCGCGGGGTCACTGTCCGTGACGGACACGCCGGGAGGAAAGGGCAGAGGAGCAGTCGGTGTTAGACTTTTCGCGCGCTGCGCGCACTGCCTCATGGGATCAAGTTCCGGCTCGCTCACGGCGACTGCCTCTTCGCCTGCCCTTTGGATGCTCGCGCTCACGCTCGGTCATCTCCCCCGTAGTAACCGCCCTCGTCAATGTCGGCGGCGATGGCCGCGAGGAAGTCCCTCACCTGGGCCGTGATCCGGACCGTCGCCGGGTAGCCCGTGCCGCGAGCGCCCTCGCTGCGGGTGCCGCGCTTGCCCAGGTACTCCAGCGATGAGCGGAGCCAGTCGAACGCAGCGTTCATTTCCTTCAGCGGCGTGTCCGCTTCGGCGAGCCGGCGGCGCATGCGCTCCTGCCGCAGTTCGATGCGTGTCTTGCGTGCCATGTCAGCCGTCCTTCCGGAGTCGTGCGACCGATTCGGCGAGAGCGGCCAGGCGTGCCGTGAGAAGTGCTGCGACGGGGCGCCAGGTCCCGTCGCAGCCCAGTGCTATCTCCGATGACATGAGCCAGCCGCGGGCACGCCAGGTACGCTCGTCCTCCGTCCGCGCCGAGGCCATCTCCCGGCGCCTGTCCTCGCACCGGGCAAGCTCGGCCGGGTCGGCAGGGATTGCCGCATCAAGCCGGGCGGCGCAGCGGAGGAAGAGACGTGTGGTTTCACGGCGGATCCGCCATGCGGGTACCGCAGTTCGCAGCCGCAGGAGGCGGCTGGCCTTGCGGGCGCGCTCCAGGTCGGCCAGTTCGGCACGCAGCCAGCTGTACGGCTGGTCCCAGTCGAGGGGATTAGTCTGCATCTCCCTGCGCCAGCGCCAGCGGCGCACAGCCATGGCCTTCATCGGTGACATGTCAGCCCCCCAGTACCGTCCGCAGGACGCGACCCGAATCGGCGCGGCGCACCTCAGCCTCGAACTCGCCCCACCGGCCCCGTGACCAGCCGTTCCCGGCCAGCCAGCCCTGCAGGCTGTCCCGCAGCGCGGGCACGTCGTCCGGGTCGGCGACAACCGAGATGACGGCCTCGCGGCGGCCCTTGCGCAGGATGGTCAGCTCAAGCGACTGCTTCGCCATCAGAGCCCTCCTCGGTGACGGTGCTGCGGCGGATGAAGAACAGGCTGTAGATGCTGGCGGCCATCAGCGCGGCGTTCAGG
>JBKQSL010000015.1:0-2785 GCA_052143655.1 Streptosporangiaceae bacterium
CGGCCGAGGCCCTGGACGTGACCCAGATCGAGGCCCGGCACCCGGTCTGGACCGGCTGCCCGCCACCGCCCGGCCCGCTGGACTGCCTGGTCCAGCTACGCGCCCACGCCGACCCGATCCCGGCCACCGCGGTCGCCGACGGCGAGGCGCTGCGCCTCACCTTGCACGCCCCCGCCCGAGGCATAGCCCCCGGCCAGGCCGCAGTCCTGTACGCGGGCGAGACGGTCCTCGGCTCGGCCACGATCACCGGTTCGGCGGCCGCCTTCCCGGCCCGGGCCCGACAGTAACCCTCCGCTCAGCCGGTTACCTCGTAGAACAGCGGCCTGCTGTTTTCGAGCGCGACGCGCGCCGAGCGCTGGAACAGCGCGGCCGAAGGGTAACTGCGGTCCCGGCACATCCCGCACAGGCTGAAGGCCAGGTGCCGGTAGTAGTTGTGCAACCGGCAGTTGGTTGTCCATACGCTGAGCCTGATCCACCGGGCCTGGTACTCCCCAGATGCCCTGCTCCCGGCCCAGTCCAGCAACTGTGCTCCCAACTGCTGGCCCGCGTAGCGGCGAGCGACTACCAGGCGATGAATGTACACAGCCGGGTCAGGCCAGTGTGTCTCGGGCCACCGATGGTCCGCCGCGGGATCAACAGTGATCGAGGCGGCGGCGCTGTCGCCGCTCCACACGATCCAGGTGCACCTGGTCAAGATGTGGGTCCGGACCCGAGCGTCACGCCCGCGCCGGTCCGGCCACGGCCGGACCCACTGGTCGGTGCCGATGGTCCGTAACCAGGCCGCCGCACTGTCTAGCATATCAATGACCAGTTGCGCCTGTTCCTCAGCAGCGAGCCGGAGCAAGAAGGGCGGATCCCGCATAGATCTATTGCTAGCACGCTACGCGTGCCTGCTAGGAGCCTGCTGAAAAGCTCCCGGGCCGCTCGTTGGCGTGCTTGGTCGTGTTCCAGTATCTGGGATGATTGGGTCATGCAGGGCTTCGAGCGGTCAGGCGGGGAGTTACCGGACGCTGCGGCGGTGGCCGGGCACCTGGTCCCGGCGGGCAGCATGTTCGCGTTCCTGGCCGCGCACCGGGCCGAGATGTTCCCGGACGCTGATTACGCGGACCTGTTCGCCCCGCCGGGGGTGGGACGGCCGTCGATCCCGGCCACGCAGATGGCGGCGGTGCTGACCCTGCAGGTGCTGCATGATTTCTCGGACCGGGAGACTGCCGAGGCGGTCCGGTTCGATGTGCGGTGGAAGGTGGCGATCGGGGTGCCGCTGGCCGATGCGGGGTTTGACCCGTCGTCGCTGGTGTACTGGCGGAACCGGATCGCGAGGTCGAAGCGCCCGCACCGGGTGAACGACGCGGTCAGGAAGGTGATCGAGGAGACCGGGGTGCTGAGGGGCCGGCGCCGCCGGGCGGTGGACTCCACGATCCTGGCCGATGCGGTGGCCACCCAGGACACCGTCACCCAGCTGGTCTCGGCGATCCGCAAGGTGGCCCGGGAGGTACCCGGCGCGGCGGCGCAGATCGCGCAGGTGTGCACGGGCCACGACTACTCTGAGCCCGGCAAGCCGAAGATCGACTGGGATGATCCCCGGGCGAAGGAGGCACTGGTGTCCGCGCTGGTCAACGATGCGAACACCCTGGTGGCTGCGCTGGAAGGCCGCCGCCTGGATGAGCGGGCCGCCGGCGTGCTGGCGCTGCTGGCCCTGGTCGCCGGGCAGGATGTCGAGCCCGCGGAAGGGTCCGATGGCCGGGACGGGCGGTGGCGGATCGCCCGCAAGGTCGCCGGGGACCGGACCATCTCCACCGTGGACCCAGAGGCCCGGCACACCCGCAAGTCCCCCGAGGCCCGCCGCGACGGCTACCGGGCGCACCTGGCCGCCGACCCGGAGACCGGGATCATCACCGGCGAGAAGTTAACCAGGGCTGCCGGGCAGGAGAACTCCGACCCGGCGGTGGCGCAGGAGTTCCTGGCCGCCGAGGCCGCCGGCGCCGGCGCAACCCCCGGTGCCAGCAGCGGCAGCGGCGGTGACAACGGCGGCGGCGGTGACCCGCTGGCCTGGTACGGCGACTCCGCTTACGGCACCGGTGACCTGCGCGATGCGATCGAGAAGGCCGGGCACCAGGCGGTGATCAAGCCCAGGCCGCTGCGCCCCGCTGTCGAGGGCGGGTTCACCGTCGACGACTTCACCGTGGACGAGAAGGCCGGCATGGTCACCTGCCCGGCCGGGAACACCGTCGCCTTGAGCCGCACCCGGGTCGCCACCTTCGGCGTCCTGTGCCGCGGCTGCCCGCTGCGGGCACAGTGCACCACCTGCAAGACCGGCCGCAAGCTCGTCCTGCACCAGCGTGATGACCTGCTGCGCGCCGCCCGCCGTGACTGGGCCGCCGGCAGTGGGCTGCGCAAGGACTACATGGCCCGCCGGCCCAACGTAGAACGCGCCGTCGCCCAGGTCGCCACCTGGCGGGGACGCCGGCTCAAGCTCCGCTACCGCGGCACCGCAAAAAACCACGCCTGGCTCAAGCGCCGCACCGCCGCGCTGAACCTGCGCAACCTGACCGGAAGGGGGCTGGCCCGCCGCGACGGCGCCTGGGCGCTGGCCACCTGACCAGGCGGCCGGGCCCGCACGGCATGCCCTTTAAACGGATCCGGCTCGGGTGGCTGGCCATGTCCCAGACACGGGAGGCTACCGGGGAGGGCTGGATCTCAAGCGCAGACGGGCTGGCCACAGGTACCGGAGCGGGCACTCGGCAGCCACGCAGACCCTGGGAACTGGCTTTTTCAGCAGGCTCCT
>JBKQSL010000016.1:0-3156 GCA_052143655.1 Streptosporangiaceae bacterium
GGCCGCTGCCGGTTCAGGTCGCCGGGGTTGCAGGTTCTCGTGTTCTGGGTCCTGGCTCGACGATCCGGCGTGGTTCACGCGGACACTTGCGGCCGTTCCCGGCTGACCGCGTCGGCCAGCAGCGTCGCGGCCACCGTCGCCCCGCCGGTGCGGATCGGGCCGGCCACGGCCCTCGCCAGGGCGATCGGGCAGCAGCTCACGTGTACGGAGCGGATGCCCAGTTTCTCGGCCACCGACCGCGCGCCGGCCACGGCCGGCACCAAGCCGGTCGCCACCAGCGCATCACATCCCTCAGCTGCCGCGGTAACCATGTCGAACTGCGCGGCGATCAACTCGGCCGCGCGCCGGGGCAGGTCCGCCGCCGCCGGCCGCGTCGCGCCGTGCACCAGCGGGCGCACCGGCTCGCCGGCCGGCACCAGCGGCACGCCGGCCTCGGCCAGCCGCTCCGCGCAGTCCGGCGGCGCGCACACCCGCACCTCCGCGCCGACTGCCCGCGACCGCACCGAGAGTGCCGCCAGCGGTTCGACGTCCCCGCGCCCCCCATACGTCGACAACAGCACACGCACTCCGCGACTCCCATTTCCGCAGGTTCTGGCCTCGGCCAGCGATTATGCGGCACGACCCGGGTCTTGCCGCAAGCCCCCCGGTACGCTATATGTTGAAAGTGGAGGGGAATGGTTACTCTCCTTTCCCTTGATCGCCCGCGGTGGGCGGACAACCTCCGCCCTCTTCAGCAAGGCCGACCCGGACGTCGCCGGGACCGCCGCCATTCTCATGGAGTTCGCCGCCACGCCGCACGAGCGCTGGGCGGATCTCGCCGAGCGCATGCACGACACCGAGCACGTCGGCGACGACACCGCACCCCAAGCCTATTCCAAGATCATTCTGTCAGGAGTTCTTAGGCCCCGGCTATCGCCACCGCAGTCCGAGCGGGCCGGGCAGATTGCCCCGGGCTCGACGGGAGCATGCCGTACAGCTACAGAAGTTGAAGGGCTTGGGTCTGGAACTGCCCTGATCATGGACGGCGCGCCGGCGTGATTCCGGTCGGCGGATGATCTATGCCGGGATGTATGAGATACCCGGATAGTGGCGGCCTGTCCGCTCAGGGACGGGTCCGGCGCGAGATGGTGCGGCTGCAGGCCGCGGACATGTTTGAGCAGGAAGTCAGCCCGGTGCAGGTGGCGCAGCGGCTGCGGGTGAGCACGAAGTCGGTGTATCAGTGGCGGCGGCGCTGGCGCGCCGGGGGCGAGGCCGCGCTGGCATCACATGGGCCAGGGGGTGCGGTGTGCCGGCTGTCGCCCTGGCAGCTGGCGAAGTTGCAGGCGGCGCTGGACGGGGGGCCGGCCGCCTGGGGCTGGAGTGAGGACCAGCGGTGGACCCTGGCCCGGGTCACGGCGCTGATCGGGCGGCTGTTTCATGTGCGGTACACGCTGCGCGGCACCTCGTACTTACTGCACCGCATCGGCTTCACCCCGCAGGTCCCCATCCACCGGGCCGTCGAGCGCGACGAGGACGCGATCGCCGCGTGGCGTACCGTGACCTGGGCGAAGGTTCGAGCCTAGCGGCGGCGACCGGAGCGTGGATCTGCTTCGAGGACGAGGCCGGCCAGAGCCTGCGCCCGCCGAAGGCCCGCACCTGGGCCCGCCGCGGTCACACCCCCGTGGTCAGGGTTTCCGGCAAGGGCTCCGGACGGGTATCGGTGGCCGGGCTGGTCTGCCTGCGGCCTGGCACGCGGAGCCGCCTGTTCTACCGGATGCGCGTCCACCGGGGACGCAAGGGCGAGCGCCGCAGCATGTCCGAAGCCGATTACGCCGGCCTGATCACCGCCGCGCACCAGCAGCTGCATGCCCCGGTCATCCTGATCTGGGACAACCTCAACACCCACATCAGCGCCGCGATGCGCAGCTTCACCGACGCCCGCCAGGGCTGGCTGCCCGTGGTCCGGCTGCCCGCTTATGCCCCGGATCTCAACCCCGCCGAGGGTGTCTGGGCGAACATGAAAAACGGCCTGGGCAACCTCGCCGCCCGCAACGTCGACGACCTGGCCGCCATCGTCAGGAACCGGCTCAAGCGCATCCAGTACAGGCCCGCCCTCATCGACGGGTTCCTCGCCCAGACCGGACTCACCCTCAAGCCAGAACCGCCCTAGACATCAGACCCCGACCTTTCAACCTCTGTACCGGCTCCGGGCAGGATACTGGTCGCATGAGAACCTACTCGCTTTCGGGAGCTGGGTCCTTCGCAAGCGCGGTAGCGAAAACATCATCTGTGCAGTCATCTCGGATTCTGGGACCGTAACTATGATGCGATAATCGTCGCGGTGATTGCTGGTGTTGCGGTGGTTATGATTGTGGCGCTACCGAAGTCTCTGGCGCGCTGGTCGAAGGGCAGGCGCGGCAAGTTGGTCGACATTAAGCCAGTTGACGGGCCGGGCGAGAATATATGGAAGAAAATCCGTCGGGAAAGAAACGCGCAATATCACCGAACCAGAGCACTTCCTGGCTCGGGTGCATGTCACGCTCTGGAGCCGTGACGAGATAGAACTCATCAATATTGCGCTGGCCTATGACTGGGGGCCGGGAACAAGCCCGGAGCGGCAGGAAGCCCGGATAAATGGCGTGGATATACGGTTCGACGCGTCCTACAGATTTACTGAGAGAATTTCAGTGCCAGCGGGCGGAAGTGCCGACGTGATTATCCGGCGTGAGTTTATCACCGCGAAGGTCATCACTAACGACACGGACTATCGCCTGGTGAGGCTCTAGTCCGGAAGGCGCAGACATCTGGCGCCGCTCGTGACTCGTATCCCCAGCGTGCATGCATCGGAGCGGCCGACGTGCCGCCGCGCGGCGGTTCAGCGCGGCTGGTCACGGCTGGCGCGGGGAAGGATGCCGGGGCTCGTAGATCGGCAGCTCTCCGCCGTCGGGCAGGCGGATGGCAGCCAGCAGGCCCCAGCCCTGATCGGAGACGTCGCGCGCTATCTCGGCGCCCCTGCCCCGCAGGTCGGCGAGCGTGGCATGGATGTCGTTACACATCAGGTAGAGCTCGTGGCGGCGGTCGCCGTCGCCATCCGCTGGATGAACGGCCAGCTCGGCGGGCGGCAGGGCGAAGATGAGCCAGCCATCGCCCGCATCGGCCGATGGCAGGCCCAGCACG
>JBKQSL010000017.1:0-9632 GCA_052143655.1 Streptosporangiaceae bacterium
CACCGATACTGACCAGGACGGTGCGGAGGCAGTCATCCCTGGCTTCGCGGTAGAACTCCGCGAAGTCCAGTCGCTGGGTACCCACACCCATTCAACGCATCACCCCCGGCCGCGGACTACACGCCGAAGCCGCAGGCAGGGGAATGGCAGGCTCCGGCGCAAAGTCCGGTCAGCACGTCATGATCGCTCGGAGTGGCCGGCTGGGCTGGCGGGCGTGGTAGCGCAGGGCGGCGGCGATGCTAGTCGCCCCGGACAGCCGCAAGATGGTGATGGCCAGGTTGACAGCTTCCACACTTTGCCGTTCCACCGCATGATCAGAGTCTGTTCGAGGCCGGTGGAGCCGACTGCCCAGGCATTCCGGGCAGAGACCGCCACCACGCTTCGGAGTATCCCGCTGATGGCGGCTGCCCTCGGTCCCAGGATCACAGTCCGGGCGGCGACCGCCGTTCCTGGAGCAATCCCGGCAGCCACCAGCAGCAGCGGAACGGCGAGAATCCTGACGGCACGAATGGCAAGCTGGGACGTGCGCACCGGACTGTCACCTCCCTCCTAGTCAGTCGGCCCGAAACCGGAACAGGCGGCCCGCCGGCATCGGCGGAACGACCGCAAGTGGGAGGGGACACCGCTCGCAGCCCTGAGCATGACGCTTCGCGCACTCCGCAGCAAAATGTGACAGCTGGCACGCTCGGGGTACGGATGACAGGCCGATCCTGCGGCTGCCGGTCGGCTCACGTCCACGCTTTGCCGTCCCAGCGCAGGATCAGAGTCTTGAGGCGTCTTCCGCTGCTGTTGCTGGTGGAGCCGACCGCCCAGGCGCGGCGCGCCGTGGCCGTCACGCCGTAGAGGCCGCTGCTGGCGCGGGGGGCGGGGCTGGGCACCTTCGTCCACGCGGTGCCGTTCCATCGCAGGATCAGGGTCTTGGTGAGACTGGTGCCCTGGCCGGTGAGTCCGACCGCCCAGGCCCGGCGGGCCGAGACGGCGGCGACGCCGAAGAGAGTGGTGCCGCCGCCTGGGGTGGGGCTGGGCACCCGCTTCCACGACATGCCGTTCCACCGCAGGATCAGGCTGACGCCGGGGCCGCACCCGCAGTTGGTGCTGTCCCCGACGGCCCAGGCGCTGCGGGCGGAGGAAGCGGCCACCCCATTGAGGAAGGGTATGAAGTGCGCTCCGGCGCCCGGGCTGGGCACCCGCTTCCAGGAGGTGCCGTTCCACCGCAGGATCAGGGTTCTCGCGCTGGAAAGGCTAGTGCCGTCGCCGACCGCCCAGGCGTCCCGGGCGGAGACCGCGGCCACGCCGGACAGGAAGCCCCCCGGGCTGGGCACCCGCCGCCAGGTGCTCCCATTCCACCGCAGGATCAGGGCCTTGGAGCTGGCGCCATAGCCGACCGCCCAGGCGTCCCGGGCGGAGACGGCGGCGACGCCGGACAGGGAGCCGCCCGGGCTGGGCACCCGCCGCCAGGTCCTGCCGTTCCACCGCAGGATCAGGGTCTTAGTGCGGCTGGTGAAGCAGCCGCTGCAGCCGACCGCCCAGGCGCTGCGGGCGGAGGTGACGGCCACCCCGTTAAGGGCGCTGCCCGCGGGACCCGGGCTCGATACCCGCCGCCAGGTCCTGCCGTTCCAGTGCACGATCAGGGTCCTGCCGCTGCCGGTAGAGCCGACCGCCCAGGCGTTCCGGGCAGATGTGGCGGCCACGCCCCGGAGGCTGCCGCTGCCGGCGGCCGACGATGCCGCGCCCGCGGGCTCAGCCCGGGCCGCAGCGGCGGCGGCCGTGACGGGCGCGGACGCTGCGGCCGTCGCTGCTGTCAGCAGCGCGATGGCTATGACGGTGACCGAACGCGTGGCGAGCTGGGGCATGCGCACCGGCTGCCACCTCCCCCCTTGACGGCCCGCGGGTGACGGGCAAAGACCGCCGGCCATCCGGCTGCCGGTCAGCTCAATTTCCAGGTGGTGCCGTTCCAGTGCAGGATCAGGGTGTGGCCGCTGGCAGTGCCGCCCACGGCCCAGGCGTTAGTGGCGGAGATCGCGGTGACCCCGGTCAGGACGGCACCGGATCTTCCGTGACTCAGCGTCCATCTGCGGCCGTTCCAGTGCACAGTTGCCGTGCCTTCTGAGGTGACAGGGCCGCCGCCGCCGACCGCCCAGGCGCTGGTGGCCGAAGTGGCGGCCACGGCCCCCAGGTTGTAGAGAGCGTAGGGGGTAGTGGGCGCCGCCACCTGCTTCCAGGACTTCCCGCGCCACCGCTCGATCAAGGGGGTGCCACCGACGGGGCAGCCGTCGGTGCAGCCGACCGCCCACGCGCTGGTGGCGGAGGTGGCGGCCACGCCCGCCAGGGCATTGCCGAACCTGCCGGAGGACACACTCGGGCTGGGCACCCGCCGCCACGCCCTGCCGTTCCACCGCAGGATCAGGCTCTTGAAGTGGACGCCGGTGCCGGAGCCGGTGGCGGTGTAACCGACCGCCCACACAGTGCGCGCGGAGGCAGCGGCCACGCCTGCGAGTGAATTGCCGTACCTCGCCGAGGACGGGCTCGGGCTGGGCACCCGCCGCCACGCCCTGCCGTTCCAGTGCACGATCAGGGTCCTGCCGCTGGCGGCGGAGCCGACCGCCCAGGCGTTACGGACAGAGATAGCGGCCACACCGGAAAGGCTGCCACCGGGACTGGGTACCCGTTTCCAGGCCCGCCCGTTCCAGTGCACGATCAGGGCCCTGGGGCGGCTGGTGTAACAACTGCTGCAGCCGACCGCCCAGGCGCTGCGGGCTGAGGTCGCGGCCACACCGCGCAGGATGCTGCCTGCGGGGCCCGGGCCGGGCATGCGTTTCCAGGTCTTGCCGTTCCAGTGCACGATCAAGATCCTGGGATGCGTCGTGCCGACAGAGCCGACCGCCCAGGCGTGCCGGGCTGAGGAGGCGGCCACGCCGTAGAGCTGGCCGCGGATGGCGGTGAAGGACGCCGCCGGGCCCGAGGGCGCGGGCCGGGCCACAGCGGCGGCCGTTACTGGCGCGGCCGCGCCAGCCGCCACGGCCAGCAGCAGCGCGGCGGCTATGACGTTGACCGAACGCGTGGCGAGCTGGGGTGTGCGCACCGGCTGCCACCCCCCTGGACGGCCCGCAGGCACGGCCGGTCCCGGAACTGGGACCGGCGGCCCGCCGGCATCGGCGGAACAACCGCAGGTGGTGGAGGGGGCACTGCCCGCAGCCCGAGCATGACACCCACGACACTCCAGTGCAAGCCATGACAGCCGGCCCCCGCGGCACCACTGACACCAGCCCGGCTGACGACCGTCGGCTGGGATACTTCTATGCCCTGCCGTGCGGCTTTTCCGCATGTCCGCCGCCAGAGCCCTGCTCACGCTCTGTGATCGGCATCGGCAGATGCGCAGGAACCTCCGGTCGGTCAAGTCTCGTCAAGTCCCCGTCGCCATAGCGGGGAGGTGCCACAGGAAGGTCGGGATCGTGTCGACGATGGCGAATTTGCTGCATGAGGTTCTTCGGATGGGCGATGAGAAAGGGGTGGTCTACATCCGCAGCACCCACATTCCTGAGGGGACTTTTGCTGACGGTTCTGCTCGGCGATTCTGCCGCCGTGGTGCCGCAAGAGCCCGAAGATCACCGAGGTGCTGCCGCTGCTGTACTTGCACGGGCTGAGCAGCAAGGACTTCGTCCCGGCGCTGGAGCAGTTCCTGGGCTCGGGCGCGGGCCTGTCGGCGTCGGCGATCACGAAGCTGACCGAGGCGTGGCAGGAGGAGTACCGGCGCTGGTGCGACCGGGACCTGTCGGGCGCGGACTACGTCTGCTGCTGGGCGGACGGGCTGCACTTCGGCGTCCGGCTTGACCAGGACCGGGTATGCACGCTGGTGGTCATCGGGGTCCGCGCCGACGGGAAGAAGGAGCTGGTCGCCCTCGCCGACGGGCACCGCGAGTCCGCCGAGTCCTGGGCCGGCCTGCTGCGCGATGCCCGCCGCCGGGGCATGCGCGCCCCGTGCTGGCGGTCGGCGACGGGGCGCTGGGCTTCTGGGCCGCGCTGCGAGAGGTGTTCCCCGAGACCGGCCATGGCCGCTGCTGGCAGCACAAGGTGGTCGACGTCCTGGACTGCCTGCCCAGATCGGCTCAGCCCGCCGCCCGCAAGGCGCTGGCGCATATCCGCGACGCCGAAGACCGCAAGCACGCTGAGAAGGCCATCAGGGACTTCACTGCTGCTTACCAGGCCAAGTACCCGAAGGCCGTCGCCAAGATCACCGATGACCAGGACCAGCTGCTGGCCTTCTACGATCTTCCGGCCGAGCACTGGGTGCACCTGAAGACCAGTAATCCCATCGAGTCGACCTTCGCCACGTCCGGCTCCGGACCAGGGTCACCAAGGGACCCGGCAGCCGGGCCGCCGGGCTGGCAATGGTCTTCAAGCTCATCGAGGCCGCCAGCGAACGCTGGCGCTACGTCAACGGCCCGCACCTGGTCGCCCTCGTCCGGGCCGGTGCCAAGTTCGAGAAAGGAGTGCTCATCGAGCGGCCAGACGAGGCCGAAACCAAGGTCGCCGCGTGATCAATCAGGACACGCCGTCCACAACTCTTGACCATTCCTCCCGGCGGCGTGAGGGAAGATGTGTCTTCGCTCTTGTCTTCTGTGACCGCCGGGACGTGATTGATTAGGCCGTGACAGATGGACGGCTGCCTGGCCTGACCCGGCCGAAGTCGTAACCTTCGGCGCGTCGCTTTCGCGGGTCCCTCTAATCTTGTCTATATCGCGGGGTTAGTCCGTGTTTCCCTTAGAGTCAATATGGGCTCGGCAGTTAGGCGATGCAGATTGTTGAGCTGATATCGGTGGACCTTTCCTGATCCGAGGTCCTTCACTTCGAGGACGATGGTTGTATTGGCGTCCACATCGATAGTGAGTTCGACATCACGCGAGGCTGGGCTGCCGGGCACCAGGACTCTGCCAATGGGATCAGGGCGGCCGTCCAGGAACTCCACGAGGTCGATTGCTACCGGCTCGCGCCCTGTGGCTGCCAGTCGTGCTAGGACAGTGCGTATGGTGGGGATTGCCTTGATGGGCGGGTTGTCTATCTCGTATGTCGCCGTGTTCTGTTTCGGATCCGAGCCAATCTCCACGGGGTCCTCCTCTGAGGCGGTGTCCGGAGAGGGAGAGGCATGCAATTCGTCACGGGTGTGGGTGGTCCCCTCCTTCTTCGGCAGGCACCGAATCCCGATACTTCTGTGCAGGAGATCCAGCAGCAGGACGCTCCTGACCGTCCCGCTGAGAACTCCAGCTTGTCGCCCGAGTCCGTGGATGACAGCGGTCTCCTGGAAATGCGTGATGAACTCGGCGCCGAGTTCCAGAGCCTCAAGCTGCTCGCGGACGGTAAAGATCTTTGTACCCTGGCCGGCGAGGAGAACGAGAGGCGCCCGTTCGGGGTAGATGCTCACCTCGTCCTGCCATGCATCCATGACTCGCAGAAGAATCGACCGGATCTCCTCGTTGAGCCGTGTAGTGAGGTGCCGGAACAGGTCACGGTCGACGGGAATGCTGATGTCCTTCAAACCCAGTGGGCCGGCCTCGACGTCCTGGACGAGGATGGTCGTCGCAGGCTGCGTCCCCAGTTCACGCTTCGCTCGCTGCGCCTCTCGCCGCAGTTGCCATACCAGGTGCGGGTCTGACAGGACATCGTGTCCCGTCTGTTCCCGCACCTCTGCTGCCGCGTAGTCCATCAAGATGGCGTCGAAGTCCGTGCCGCCCACTTGATTGCTGCCCGCCACGGCCCTTACGTCGCACACGAAGCTGCCGTCGCTATTGTCGTATCCAAGTACTGCGACGTCGAATGTGCCGCCGCCAAGGTCTACCACCAGGCATGGCCCCGCCCAGGTCGGTCGGGCCTGGCATAGCGTCATTGCGGCCACGTTCGGCTCGGCGATCATTCGCATGATGTCGAAATCAGCCAGCTGGAACGCGCGCTCCAAGGCGTTGCGCTGCGCGACGCTGAAGTTAGCTGGATAGGAGGCCAGGCAGCGATGCACAGGCCTACCGAGAGCCTCTTCCGCATTGCGCCGCAGGGAGCGGATGATCAGGCTGGCGATGAGTTCTGGTGCGATGCTGCGGTCAGCTACTTCGAAGTTACGGTCGGTTCCGAGAGCGCGCTTGACCTCTCTGACGGTGCCCTCCGGGCGGTATTGGTCGGCCTCAACTGCCGCCGAGCCGATCAAGTAATCAAGGTCAGGCAGGAAATGCACGACCGAGGGGACGAGGAGCCGCCCGTCAGCTCCGGGGATAACGGTGGTGCCTTCTGAGTTGCTCAAAGACACGGCTGAATAGCTCGTGCCGAGGTCGACTGCCACAATCGGATCAGCCTCGGCATCGACGATCGCCCGTTGAATGCGGCGCGGGCGCCGCTCGGCGCCGATGGGGGCGGCTGCCCTCCACTGGTTGCTCTTCTGCGCGGAGACGATCTCGAGCCGCTGAACGTCTAGTGGCTCGACGCGGCTGTATGGCTGCTGCACCGGCTTGCCCGCAGCCCGCGCGACCTGCGGCACTCGTGCGCTCAGATATCTGTCAAGCTCGTAAATGGTGCGGCAGCGACCCTTGTCGCTGAGCGCCTCACATATTGCCTCGGTGAAGACCCCGGCCTGTACGGACTCGGCTTCATACGAGACGCGGCCAGGCTGGCAGGAGCAGAACGACACCATGCCTGGTGGGCAAAGTGCCGCCACGTCGACAGGTGCCGGGGCGCTAGGGCCGGATTTGCCGCCCTGGACCGCGTTGCGGCAGGCGTCCAGCAGTAGCACCGAGTGGTCGGCTCGCGCTTCTCCCAGATAGCGCAGCATCGAGTCGAACCGCAAGGAGGTGTCGGTGAGCGCGCCCCGGACGCAGTCGATCGGCAGCAGATATTGCACCTCATCGGCCGCCTGGAAGCCGTGGCCGCTGAAAAAGAAGAACAGGACTCCATCGACGGCGTTCAGCCGATCGCGGTCCGTTATCGCACGAAGCACATTTGTCCGGGTAGGTCGCCGCGATTCTGGCGCGTCGTCGCAGAGGATAAGCAGGGTTTCCTCTGAGACGCCGCATGTCTCCAGGAGCGTCATTGCGATCCTTTTCGCGTCCCGGTGGGCGAAGCGCAGCTGAGAAAGGCTGGAATCCTCGTAAGCCGAGCAGCCGATGACGATCGCGCCGTTCACCGGTCTGCCTCGATCGTGGGAGCCCGGGTGAAGACCAATTTGATCCCGCCCCTAGCCTGGGCTTGGACGGAACCTATCAGCCGGATCTCGCCGCCTGCCGTGACATCGGCGGTCACCTCGAAGCTGTCTAGCCGGAACGTGCCGTGCGGAACGGGGACAGCGTCAATCGCGGTCCAGATGCCCGCGCAAAACGCCGACAGGTTGGCTGCCAGGGTAGTCGCGCTGACATCCGTCACCCTAGCGGCTGCGTCTCGGGCGCCAGAAAATATACCCTTCTCGCCCTCAGGCCGGTCAAGGTCGGAAACGACGATCGAGATGACATCTTCTTCCCGCCCGGCGCTCCTTTTTCCGTCGGTGGTGCTCACCATTTCCCCCTCGGCCGCTTACCCTGTCAAGAATTGACTGTTTCCTACAAACTACTTGACGGCCTGTCACCCTATGGCTCCTGGCTGTTGGCAGTGCTCGTACTCATTGTTGATCGGCAGATGCTGCTGCACCAGCCGCACGGCCGTTCCAAGATCGTTTGAGGGACCGGGGCATGGTGCGTGGCAGGGTGTTGCGATCTGATCATGAGCGGCGTGTGCCGGGCGGGGGAATGTAACGAAGCTCCGGTAGGAACAGGGGTCCTCTCACAGATCCCAGCCACCGGAGCTTCGTCGTGGGTCAGTCTGCCAGTTGTGCTGCCGTGTCCGCGCCGACGGGGCCTGTGGTATCGGTCCCGGTCTCGGATGTGTGCTGTGACCTGCTGGAACTGTTCGCGGGGTGTCGGATGGCCGGGCACGCCCGGGCAGGGATCATCCGGTTGCTGCTGTCCTGGCGCTGGCCGCGGCGGCGGTGGTTGCCGGGATGAAGGGCTATACGGCCATCACCGGGTGGGTCGCGGACGTTTCTGCCGCCGATCTCGCTGATCTGTATCTGCGGGCTGGTGCCATTCCGGCCGGACCGCCGTCGAAAACGACGATCTGGCGGGTGGTCACCGACGCCGACCCGGAGATGCTCGATGCCGCTGTGGGTACCTGGCTGATGAACGTGGCCGGGCTCGCCGCCCCCGCAGTGGCCGGGGCGGATGACTGCATGCCAGGTCGCGGGGCGCTGACGCAGGTCAGGGTGGACGGCAAGGCGATCCGGGGCGCGAAGGACGCTGACGGCAGCCAGGTCCGGCTGCTCGCGGCCCTGGCCGGCCCGGACGCCGCCGCCCCGGTGGTCGCCGCGCAGGACCTCGGCATGAGTTGGTCTTGGCGCCCACTTCCACCTGGCCCAGCACCACGCCATGAGCATGATCGAAGGCAGCGAGCAGATGACGGCTGTCTTTGCCGCCGTGACCAGACCCGCGTAAGGTCTTGCCGTCCACCGCGATCACCCGCCGCCGGCCCGGCCCGGGCACGGTGCGCCGGGCCGCCCACGCACCGGCCAGGTCATCGAAGGTGTCAGCGTCCAGCCGCTGCAAGGTCCGGCGGAACGTTGATTCCGAGGCACCGCCCCGGCGGCCCCAAGCCCCTGCAAGGTGTCCTGGTCAGCGTCGGCGGCCCACTCTGCGATCGCGGTGAACGACGGCGCCCGGCACGCCATCCGCGTCACCCTGAGGACTTTGCCGACCCCCTGGCCGCTGGGTGGTGGCGGCGCTATCCAGATAGGTGATCCCCGGGCTCGCCAACAGCCCCGGGAATTGCTCTGCCGCCAGCGCGGGAATCTGCCCGGCCGCCGCCGCGGAGATTGCGCCGGGGCTGGCCGGATCGCTGCGGGAATAGGGGCTGCTTTCGGTTCCCAGCCGCCCTGGGCCGAAGGCCGGTCGCGTCACGGGCGCTCCGGGCGGCGGGAACCAGCGGCATCCATGCTTCCACGATGACCCGCCGTGCGCGCATTTCCAAGAGGCCGATATGAGCAATTGCACGAGCAGTTCGGGGCGGAACGGATCAGCGCATCAGGATGAGCATGTAGCCCATGGTGACGCCCATCGCGATCTCGCGGCACGCCGCGAGCGAGGGCGACAGCGGCGTGCCCGGCCGGGCCGCGGCCACCTCGCTAGCGGACGGCTGGCCCTGGTCGGCGTCGGCGACCGCGACGCCCCCGGTGCCGGCACCAGCACCAGCGCCGACCATTGCCGACACAGGTGCCCGGCGGGCCAGCGCGGCTACCGGAGCCAGGGAGGTGAGCCGGTCGGTGGTCCAGATCACGTAGCCGAAGAGCACGAAGGCGAAGATGAGCGCCAGGGTGGGGAAGTGCGCGGCGCCGCCGGCGGGCATCCCGCTGATCGCCGACCCGGACGCGGTTTTCATGCTGCCCGCGGCTGCGAACATGTAGAGCATCGCTGCGCTGCCGACGACATGCTGGAGGTGGTGACCCGGCTGGCCGCCGACGGTCCGCTCGCCGCGGAACTCGCGGATCGCCAGCCAGCCGAACCAGGCGGTCGCGATGGCGAAGACGACCTCCCAGCCGCCGGCGTAGAACACCCGCAGCCGGGGCACCAGCA
>JBKQSL010000018.1:0-18054 GCA_052143655.1 Streptosporangiaceae bacterium
CGTCTCATATCGATAAATACGCCCTCAACTGCTTCGGGCCGGCCGGCCAGGGCGGATACGCTCGCCGCCGGTCCGCATCGCATTACAGTGAGGCGGTGCCTACGCTCAGCGGTCAGTCCCGGTTCGCCGGGGACGACGGTTCGGCCGATCCGGCGGTCAGCATGGCGCTGACCGCCTTCGCGGCCGGCCGCGGCAGCGAGCAGGCCGCGCTGACCGCCCTGGCCGCCGCCCGCCTCCTGGTCCCGCTGGTGACCCTGCCCGCCGCGGCGGACGCCGGCCGGCCGGATGGCGCGGGACCGGACCATGGTCGGCCGGAATCCGGTTCCCGCGACGGTGCGGCGGGGCAGTCCGGGCCTGACGCCGGCCAGAAGCACGGCTGCGATCATGGCGAAGAGCACGCCGGCCATGGCCGAGAGCACGCCGGCCACGGCGCGCAAGCCGGGTGGCCGGGACCCGAGATGGCGATGCCGCGACTGGTCGGCCGCGACGGCCGCGCGGCCATCCCCGCTTTCACTTCCCTCGACGCCCTGATGCGCTGGCAGCGCGCGGCCCGGCCGGTACCCGCCGAGCCGGCGGTCGTGTGGCGGACTGCCGTCGAGGAGTCCTGCGCCGTCGTCATCGACGTGGCCGGGCCGGTGCCGCTGGCGATCGAGGGCGCCCGCCTTGCCGCGCTCGCCGCGGGCCACACCGTACCGCCGCCGCACGAGGACCCGGACATCCGCGACGCGGTCGGCGCCGCGGTCGCCGAGCATGCCCCCGGCGCCGGCTTCGCGCTGCGGCCCGCACTGGCCGACGCGGATGTGATCCTCGATCTGGCCCTGCCGCCCGGCCTGGCCGGGGATCAGGCCGCCATGGCGGCCAGCCGGGTCGGCCAGGCCGCCATGGCCCGTCTAGGCGGCCGGCTGCGCCGCGGCATCGCCGTCGCCCTGAGCTAAGCCGCCCCGCCCGCCGACCCCCATGGTTGCCGCATGCATGGGCACCCATGCCCGTCGTTGCCGCACTCATGGGCGTCGAGAACGTGTTCCCCGCGCAGGGCTTCACCGTCACCGACGACCTCTGCCTGTCCCCGGCCACGGCCCCCAAGGCGGGCTCGCTGGTTGACGATGACGTCGAGCTGAACATCAGCACGGGTGTCTGCGGCATCGACACGGCTCCGTGCGCCGGGGCCGCGCTCCGCATCAGCACCGGCCCCGGCGCACGGCCCCGCCCGGCGGCAGCCCAGCGGCAGGGCCGGCCGCTGGCCGGGCTCGGGTGCGGCGCACGCCGCCGGGCATGGCAGGATCGGCAGCATGCTGCGCTGGCTGACTGCGGGGGAGTCGCACGGGCGCGCGCTCGTGGCGATCTGCGAGGGCATGCCCGCCGGGGTGGAGATCACCTCGGCTGACGTGGCCGCCGCCCTGGCCCGCCGCCGCGCCGGGTACGGCCGCGGGGCCCGGATGAAGTTCGAGCAGGACGAGGCCGAGCTGACGGCCGGCGTCCGGCACGGGGTGACGCTCGGCGGCCCCGTGGCGATCCGGATCGCCAACACCGAGTGGCCGAAGTGGGAGACGGTGATGTCGCCGGATCCCGTCGACCCGCAGGTGCTGGCCAGCCAGGCGCGCAGCGCGCCGCTGACCCGGCCCCGGCCGGGCCATGCCGACCTCGCCGGCATGCAGAAGTACGGCCACGATGATGCCCGGCCGGTGCTGGAGCGGGCCAGCGCGCGAGAGACCGCGGCCCGGGTCGCGCTCGGCGAGCTGGCCCGGCGGTTCCTGCGCCAGGTGCTCGGCGCCGAGATCGTCAGCCACGCCATCGCGATCGGCGCGGTCAGCGCGCCCGACGGCCTGGTGCCCGGGCCGGGGGACGCCGCCGCGCTGGACGCCGACCCGGTGCGCTGCCTGGACCCGCAGGCCAGCGCCGCGATGCGGGCCGAGATCGACGCTGCCCGCAAGGACGGCGACACCCTGGGCGGGATCATCGAGGTGGTGGCGCACGGGCTGCCGCCGGGCCTGGGCAGTCACGTGCACTGGGACCGCCGGCTCGACGGGCGGCTGGCCGGGGCGATGATGTCCATCCAGGCGATGAAGGGCGTGGAGATCGGTGACGGCTTCACCACGGCCCGCCGCCGCGGCTCGGCCGCGCACGACGAGATCGACGGCGCGGACGGCCGGATCCGGCGCCTGTCCAACCGGGCCGGCGGGATCGAGGGCGGCATGTCCACCGGCGAGCCGGTCCGGGTCCGGGTCGCGATGAAGCCAATCTCCACCGTGCCGCGGGCCCTGGCCACCGTGGACGTGCGCACCGGCGAGCCGGCCCGGGCCATCAACCAGCGCAGCGACGTCACCGCCGTGCCGGCTGCTGGCGTCGTCGCCGAGGCGATGGCCGCCCTGGTCCTGGCGGACGCAGCGATCGAGAAGTTCGGCGGCGACAGCGTCACCGAGACGGCCCGCAACGCGGACAGCTACCTGAAGGCGATGATGATCCGTTGAGCGGCGCCGCCAGAGCAGGGCAGGCCCCGGCCAGCCAGGCGGCGCGCGGGCCGGCCTCCGGCGCGGCGCCCGCCGCGATCCTCATCGGGCCGCCGGGCGCGGGCAAGACCACCGTGGGCGGGCTGCTCGCCGGCCTGCTGGGCGTCGGGTTCACCGACACCGACGCCGTGGTCGAGGCCGCGACGGGCAAGCTGATCAGCGACATCTTCATCGATGACGGCGAGGCGGCGTTCCGGGCGCTGGAGCGGGCGGCTGCGGCCGCCCTGATCACCGGCGCTCCCGGCAGCGCGGACGATGGCGCCGTCGAGCCCGTCGAGCCCGTCGAGCCCGTCGGGACCGGCCGGCCCGGCGGCCAGGTGGTCGGCCTCGGCGGCGGCGCCGTCCTGGACCCCGGCACCCAGGCGCTGCTGGCCGGACAGCCCGTCGTCTACCTGGAGACCAGCTTCGCCGAGGCGGCGCGGCGGATCGGCATGGACCGGCCCCGCCCGCTGATGATCGGCGTGAACCCGCGAGGCCAGCTCAAGGCCCTGCTGGACGAGCGGCTGCCGGTCTACGCCCGGCTGGCGGCGATCAAGATCGCGACCGACGGCCGGGAGCCGGCGGATATCGCCGCCGAGGCCGCCGCCCGGCTGGGCCGGTGAGCGTCACCCGGATCGCCGTCGCCGGCGAGCATCCCTACGACGTCGTGGTCGGCACCGGCCTGAGCGGTGAGCTGCCGTCCCTGATCGGCCCGGGGGCCCAGACGGTGATGGTGGTGCACGCCCGGGGGCTGGCCGGGCTGACCCAGCCCGCCCGTGCCGCGCTGGCCGCCGCCGGGTACGCGGTGCATACCGCGGAAGTGCCGGACGGCGAGGCGGCCAAGGACATCGACGTCGTTGCCGGGCTGTGGGCCCGGCTCGCCGCGGGCCGGCTCACCCGGACGGACGCGATCGTGGCGGTCGGCGGCGGCGCGGTCACCGACGCGGCCGGATTCGCCGCGGCCACCTGGCTGCGCGGTATCGCCGTCGTGCACGTGCCGACGACGCTGCTGGGCATCGTGGACGCCGCGGTCGGCGGCAAGACCGCAGTGAACATCGAGGCGGGCAAGAACCTCGTCGGCGCCTTCCACCCGCCGGCCGGAGTGCTCGCCGACACCGCGGTGCTGGCCACGCTGCCGCCCGCCGAGTACGTCAGCGGGCTGGCCGAGGTGATCAAGGCGGGCTTCATCGCCGACCCGGTGATCCTGGACCTGATCGAGGCCGACCCGGCGGCCGCGGCCCGGCCCGGCGGGCCGCACGAGCGCGAGCTGATCGAGCGCGCGGTCGCGGTCAAGGCCGCCGTGGTCTCGGCCGACCTGCGCGAGTCGGGGCAGCGGGAGATGCTCAACTACGGGCACACGCTGGGACACGCGATCGAGCGGGCCGAGGGCTACCAGATGCGGCACGGCGAGGCCGTGGCCGTCGGCCTGGTCTACGCGGCCGCCGTCGCCCGGCTGGCCGGGCGGCTGGACACCGCGACCGCGCGGCGGCACCAGCCCATACTCGAGTCCGTCGGGCTGCCCACCCGCTACCGGGCTGACGCGTGGCCGCTGCTGCGCGAGACCATGACGGTAGACAAGAAGACCAGGGCTGCCGGGCTGCGGCTGGTCGTGCTGGACGGCCTGGGCCGCCCCGGCATCCTGGTCGGCCCGCCCGAGGACCTGCTGGTCAGCGCATATGCGGAGGTGTGCTAGCCGATGCGGATCGGAATGGCGCTGAATTACGCGGGCGGATTCACCGAGACGGTCGCCGAGCTCGCCGACTACGAGAAGGTCGGGCTCGACATCGTGTTCGTGCCGGAGGCCTACAGCTACGACGCGGTGAGCCAGCTCGGCTACATCGCCGCGAAGACGCAGCGGCTGCAGATCGCCTCGGGCATCCTGCAGATCTACTCGCGGACCCCGACGCTGACCGCGATGACCGCCGCAGGCCTGGACTACGTCTCCGGCGGGCGCTTCATGCTCGGCATCGGCGCGTCCGGGCCGCAGGTCATCGAGGGCTGGCACGGCGTGCCCTACGACGCGCCGCTGGGCCGGACCCGCGAGGTGATCGAGATCTGCCGGGCCGTGTGGCGGCGCGAGCGGCTGGAGTACGCGGGCCGCTACTACACCATCCCGCTGCCGCCCGGCCAGGGCACCGGGCTCGGCAAGCCGCTCAAGCTCATCAACCACCCGGTCCGGGACCGGATCCCGATCGTGGTGGCGGCCATCGGGCCGAAGAACGTCGCGCTCGCCGCCGAGCTCGCCGAGGGCTGGGAGCCGATCTTCTACCTGCCGGAGAAGGCGGCGCAGGTATGGGGTGACTCGCTGGCCGCCGGCGCCGCCCGCCGGGACCCGGCGCTGCCGCCGCTGGACGTGATCGCCCAGGCGCACCTGGCGATCGGCGAGAACGTCGCCGGCCTGCTGGAATTCGGCCGCCCGATGCTCGCCCTGTACATCGGCGGGATGGGCGCCAAGGGCCGCAACTTCTACCACAGCCTGGCGGTGCGCTACGGCTACGCCGCGGCGGCGGACGCGATCCAGGAGGCCTACCTCGCCGGGCGCAAGGACGAGGCGGCGGCCCTGGTCCCGGCCCCGCTGCTGGCCGGCACGTCGCTGATCGGCCCGCGGTCGCTGGTCGCCGAGCGGGTCGCGGCGATGCGGGAATCCGGGGTCACGACCCTGAACGTGACTCCGGTCGCGGGCACGCACGCCGAGCGCGTCGCGCTCATCGAGCAGATCCGGGATGTCGCCGCCTGACGCCCGGCTGCGGGTGCCGCGGCCGTCCCGGCTAGGCAGCCGCTGTGCCTGCGCCGTGACACTTCCCTGAGACACTAGCCCGCTCGGTCGGCCGGTAAACATCGGGCCGCCGGAACGGCCGCCGGGTCATATTTGGCTCGTTATCACCCGGTGTAGCCAGCTTCGGAGGTAGCCTCGCCCCGGGCCTGGGGTGATTTCAGGCTTCTGGTATGGGGGGCTTTCCGTGCTGACCGCTAACAACTTCACCTATGGCCTGCTGACGCCGGGCCTGGCGTTCCTGATGTCCTGCCTTGGTGCCTTTCTCGGGCTGCGCTGCGCCTCGCGCGCGCTGGCGTGCCAGGGGGCGGGCCGGGCGCGGTGGCTGGCCCTGGGCGCTTTCGCATTCGGGTCCACCGGCGTGTGGGTCATGCACTTCACCGCGATGCTCGGGTACTCCATCCCGGCCGAGACGATCCGCTACGACATCCCGATGACCCTGCTCAGCCTGGTGATCGCCGTCGCCGCGCTGGGCATCGGGCTGTTCACGGCCGGGTTCGCCGGCCGCCGCCGGGGCTGGCAGCTGGCCGGCGCCATCAGCGGCGGAATCGGCCTGGCCAGCGTGCACTACGTGGATATGGCGGGCATGCGGATGGCCGCCGGGATGGCCGCCAGCCCGCTGCTGCTGGCGATCACTGCAGTCGCCGCCGTCGCGGGCATGCTGGCGCTGCTGTGGGTGGTGCCCAGGCTGCACGGAGGCTGGCCGACCGTCGGCGCGGCGCTGGTCGCGGCGGCATTCGTCAGCGGCCTGCACTATTGCGCCATGGCCGTGATGCGGCTGCAGCCGCCGGCCATGGGCGGGATGAGCGGCATGGCGGGGGGCGGCGCCTCGGCCGCTGGCTTCCTGTTGCCGCTGATCGTCGGGATCAGCGTCGTGGCGTTCATCCTGACCACGATCCTCGCGCTGGCGCCGACCGCCGAGGAGATGCGTGCCGATGCGGAGCTGATGGAGCGGATCGGCCGTCACCGGATGGCCCGTCAGCTGCCGATGCTGCCCGGCACCACGGCGGGCGCGCGGCCTGGCAGCGGCCCGGCGGGCCGCGCGCCGCTGCGCCCGGCCGCCGCGCCTGCTGCCACGGGCCGGGGTGCCGTGGCTGGCCCGCGCGGCAGCGGCCCTGGTCCCGGCGCGGCCCGCGGACCGCAGCCGGCTGCGGGCACCCGGGGGGCATGGTCGAAGCCTGACCAGCCGACTGACTCGGCGCGGTAGCCAGTCCGCCAGCGGCGCCGGCGACCGCCGCAGCCAGCCCCCGGACCGAATCCGGCGGCGCCGAGCGGCGGCTGCTGCGCGCGGTGTTCGCCGACGCGCCCGTGCCGCGACGAGCTGCTGCTCGTCGCTGAGTTCGACGGGCGTTACGTGACCGCCTGCACGGCCCGCCTCAGCTGGCGCGGCGGGGCCCTGCACGTCGTGGCGGCCAGCGCCGGGCATCCCGGGCAGGTCATCGTCCGCGCGGACGGCCGGGTGCACCTGCTGCGCGGCGGCGGGATGGCGCTCGGCCTGCTTCCCGGGGCCCGGGTGGCGGTGCAGGAATTCGTCGCCTCCGTTTGGCGCCGCCCATTCTGGCGAGGACTTCTATGCCCGCCGGACGGGAATTAAACATCAGTGCCATCACCAGGTGCCGGCCGCCTGGCCCGCCGGCCACCCCGACGAGAAAGCGACAACAGGCCATGCGCAACCAGGCACAGCCGGCCCCGGCCCGCGCCGACCAGGCCCGCGGGCGCGGCAGCCCGCGGGTGATCATCGTGGGGGGAGGCTTCGCCGGCCTGTCGGCGCTGCGCGCGCTCAGCCGGGCGCCGGTCCAGGTGACGCTGGTGGACGCCAATCCGTACAGCACGTTCCAGCCGCTGCTGTACCAGGTCGCCACGGCCGGGCTCACCTCGGCCGACGTCGCCTACCCGCTGTGGACCGCCGCGCGCCGGGGCGGCGCGCACTTCCGCCGCGGCGCGCTGGCCGGACTGGAGACCGGCGCCAGGCAGGTGCTGCTGGCCGACGGCACCCGGCTGCACTACGACTACCTGATCCTGGCCACGGGAGTGACCGCGGCCTTCTACGGCGTGCAGGGCGCGGCCGAGCACGCGCTGAGCCTGTACACCCGCAAGGACGCGATCACGCTGCGGGACAGGCTGCTGGCCAGCCTGGAGAGCCGCAGCATGAGCGGCGACGAGCGGAACCTGACGGTGACGATCGTGGGCGGCGGGGCCACCGGGGTGGAACTGGCCGGGACCGTCGCCGAGCTGCGCAATATCGCGCTGCCCGCCGCGTTTCCCGATCTGGACGCGGGCCGGGTGCACGTCCGGCTGATCGAGCAGGGCCCGGCGCTGCTCGCGCCGTTCGCGCCCGCGCTGCGCGACTACGCCCGCGCTCAGCTGCTGGCCCGCGGCGTCGACGTCCGGCTCAGCACCATCATCGCGCAGGTCGAGGCGGACTGCGTGCGGCTGGCCGACGGCACCCAGCTGCCCAGCGACATCACGGTGTGGGCCGCGGGAGTGACGGGGCCGGAGCCGATCGCCAAGCTGGGCCTGCCCACCGGCCGCGGCGGCCGCATCCGCACCGGGCCGGACCTGCGGGTGGAAGCCGAGGACCGGATCTTCGCGGCCGGCGATGTGGCGCTGACCGACGAGGATCACCCGCTGCCGCAGCTGGCCCAGCCGGCGATCCAGCAGGGCGAGCACGCCGCCGCCCAGATCGGCCTGCTGCTGGCCGGCCAGCCGACGAAGCCGTTCCGCTATCACGACAAGGGCATCATGGCTACGATCGGCCACCGGTCTGCAGTGGTCGAGCTGCCCAGCCGCGTCCGGTTCCGCGGCACCCTGGCCTGGCTGGCGTGGCTGGCCCTGCACCTGATCACCCTGCTGGGCGGCCGCAACCGGCTCTCCGCGCTGGTCAACCTGTCCTGGCGGTACCTGACCTGGAGCCGCGGCGGGGGCGTGGTGCTGGGCGACGACCGGCCTGATGACAGCTGACCCGGGCGCGGCCCGGCGGCTCAGCCGCCCCGCTCAGCCGCCCCGCTCGGCCGCTTGCGCCAGCTCACCGAGCTGGCGCAGGAACGCCGCCCGGCCGCTGCCCAGGGCGGCGAAGAACGACTCGTCCGCTGCCTCGACGTTGGCGAGCGCGCCAGCCAGCAGGGTCCGCCCGGCATCGGTCAGGGCCAGCTGCCTCGCCCGGCTGTCCGCCGGGTCCGGCCGCCGCTGTGCCAGGCCGCGCTCAGCCAGCTTCCTGATCACCTGGCTGGTCATCATGGGGTCGGTGCCCGCGTGCGCGGCGAGGGCGGCCTGGCTGGGCGGGCGAGGGCTGTGCTCCGCCAGCCACCACAGCGAAGCCAGCAGGACGAACTGGACATGGGTCAGGCCGTGCGGGGCCAGCGCCGACCGGATGCCGCGCTGCCAGCACAGCGTGGCGCGCCACAGCAGGAACCCCGGGCTCTGCTCCGCGGCGGCGTGCCGGGAGGCGGGCTGCGAGGGCGGCCAGGGAACCGCGCCGCCCGGCCGCGGCGGGGCGGTCATGCGCCCGCCGTCACCCGGCGGCGCGCCAGCGCGACGAGGGCCGCCATGGTGTCCGGGAAGTCGCCGGTGATCATCGGCCCGAGCTGCCGGGCCTGTTCCGGCGGGCCATCGATCTGCGCGGCATAGGTCAGCCGCACCCGGCCGCCGGCGGCCGGCTCCAGCAGGTGCGAGACCCGGACGGTCAGCGCGCCGACCGTCGTCTCGTCGACGAACTCGCGCCCGGGGATCACCGTGGTGAGCCGGTAGGCCAGCGGCTCCTGGCCGGAGAACTTCATGGTCCCGGTCGTCCCGGCGGCGAACGGGCCGTCGCGGGTGACGAGCTCGGCCCCGGCGTCCCACTCGGGCCAGCAGGTGACGTCCTCGTACAGCGCCCAGATGGCGTCGGCGGGCACGTCCGTCTCGATGACGTGGGTGAAAGTGAACGCAGCCTCGTTACTTGTCATGCGCGCAGATTATATGCGTGCATATTTTATGTCAATGCCCGGCCGCGCCGGGCCGCAGCACTGGCCCGGGGCGCAGCCGGCGTCACCGCGGCCCGGCACGGCCCCTACGCTCGGGGCATGCCGCAGAGCCACGCCGCCCGCCGGGCGCGCTGCCAGCAGAAGATCGCCGCCGCCGGGGCGGACGCCGCCCTGCTCACCAGCCCGGCGGGCGTCCGCTACCTGACCGGGCTGGTGAGCTCGAACGCCGCGCTGCTGCTGCCGGCCGGCATCCCGGGCCAGGGCGCCGAGGCCGGCGGGCGGGCCGTTCTGGCTACCGATTCGCGGTACGCGCCGGCGGCCGAAGCCGCCTGCCCGGACCTGGACCTGCTCATCGATCGCTGGATCGAGCCGGCCCTGGCCGCCCGGGCGGCCGCGGCAGGCTGGCGCACGCTGGCTTTCGAGGCCCAGGAGATGACAGTCGAACGGCACCAGCAACTGGCTGCCGCTCAGCCGGGCCTGGTGCTCGTCCCGCTGGGCAGCGCGGTCGAGGAGCTGCGCATGGTCAAGGACCCGGCCGAGCTCGCGCTGATCGGCCGGGCGTGCGAGATCACCTGCCAGGCGCTGGATCAGGTGCTGCCGCTCCTGCGGCAAGGGACGACCGAGCGGCAGTTCGCGGTCGCGCTGGAGCGGGCAATGGTCGACCGCGGCGCGGAGGCGCCCGCGTTCGGCACCATCGTGGCCAGCGGGCCGAACGGGGCCACGCCGCACCATGTGCCGGGCGGCCGCGAGCTCGCCCGCGGGGACCTGGTGACGGTCGACTGCGGTGCCCGCTACGAGGGCTATCACGCCGACATGACCCGCACGTTCGCGATCGGCGAGCCGGCCGCCTGGCAGCGGGAGATCTACGAGCTGGTGGCCGCCGCGCAGGCGGCCGGGGTCGCGGCGGCGCGGGCTGGGACGAGCGCGGCCGACATGGACGCCGCGGCCCGGGACATGATCGGCGATGCCGGGTACGGCGAGTACTTCGGGCACGGGCTCGGTCACGGCATCGGCCTGGAGGTCCATGAGGCGCCGATGATCGGGTACGGCAGGCCGGGTACACTGGCCGATCGGGTTCCCGTCACCGTCGAGCCCGGGATATACCTGCCCGGCCAGGGCGGCGTGCGGATCGAGGACACTCTGGTAGTGCACGCCGGCGCCGGGATGGCGGGATCAGCCGAGCTGCTTACCACGACCACCAGGGACCTGCTCGTCCTGTGACCGGACGAGCCGCGCCCGCAGGATTGCAGGAGACACGACACCCGTGGCGACCACGAACGACCTCAAGAACGGCATGACCCTCAGCATCGACGGCCAGCTCTGGAACGTGGTGGATTTCCAGCACGTCAAGCCCGGCAAAGGCGGCGCGTTCGTGCGGACCAAGCTCAAGAACGTGATGTCGGGGAAGGTCGTCGACCGGACCTTCAACGCCGGGGTCCGTGTCGATGTCGCGAACGTCGACAAGCGGGAGATGCAGTACCTCTACCGCGAGGGGGAGGACTTCGTCTTCATGGACATGCGGGACTTCGATCAGCCGCACATCCCGGCCGCGACGGTCGGTGACGCGGCGGACTACCTGCTCGCCGAGCAGACTGCGGTGGTCGCCTTCAACGACGGCGTGCCGCTGTACGTGGAGCTGCCGGCCGCGGTGGAGCTGACGGTCAGCCAGACCGATCCCGGCCTGCAGGGCGACCGGTCCACCGGCGGGACCAAGCCGGCCACGCTGGAGACTGGGGCGCAGATCCAGGTGCCGCTTTTCATCACCACCGGCGAGAAGGTCCGGGTAGACACCCGCACCGGCTCGTACCTCGGCCGGGCGTGAGGCCGGCGCTCGTCCGGCCCGGCTTGCGGGGGTGCCATGGCCGCGCGCAGTAAGGCCCGCAAGCGCGCCCTGGACGTCCTGTTCGAGGCCGAGATCCGCGGCGAGCCGGTGCTCGCGCTTCTCGACGAGCGCATCGCGCAGGACAGCCCGCCCGTCTCGCCCTACGCTGCCGAGCTGGTCCGCGGCGTGCATGAGCGGCAGGCCGATATCGACGCGCTGCTGGCCGAGCACGCTGTCGGCTGGACGCTCGGCCGGATGCCTGCGGTGGACCGGAACCTGCTGCGCATCGGCGCCTACGAGCTGCTGTACAGCCCGCAGGTGCCGGATTCGGTAGCGATCAGCGAGGCGGTCGTACTCGCCCGCGAGCTGTCCACCGACTCCTCGCCGGCGTTCGTCAACGGCCTGCTCGCCCGCCTGTACCAGCTCAAGCCGGAGGCAGATCCGCCCGAGGCCGGGCCGCCGGAGACAGATCCGCCGGAGTCCGGGCGGCCCGAGGCCGGGCCGCCGGAGGCGGGGCGGTCTGGGACAGCGATCGCTGGGCCGGAGCGCCCGGACGCAGACCCGCGAGAGGTGGAGTCGCTGGCGGCACAGGTGCCCGAGCCGGGCCCCGCTGAGCAGGCCACCGCGGACCGGGCGCCGAGCTGACGCTGGCCGTCGGACCGGCTGCCGCTTGGGTGTGCGCCAATAATGTCGGGTCCTCGGGGTTTGGCGTGCTTGCAGCGGTTTGCGACGGTCACAACCAGACACAAAAGCGCTGGTCAGAGCTGTAAACACGCAGACTGGGGCGATTACGTTGTCGCCGGGTCACGTTTCGCCGCGCAGCGCCTGCCGCCACGGGGTCATATTCAGCCCGGGGTACCGTTGCGCCGTGCCGGCGAGGGTGGCTTCGGTCCAGTACGGGTGACCGGGCGGCGGGAAGCCGAAGAGCGCGAGCTGCCGTGGTGCCGCGCGGTGCGCGAACCGGTACCACCCGGGTTCGTGGCTGCGGCTGGCCCAGGGCATCCGCTGGCCCCACTCGGCACGGGCCGGCCGGTAGGCGAGGTGGATCGTGTAGCGGGCGCCGCGGGGCAAGGTCAGGGCGGTGCCGCGGTGGAAGGTTCCCGGCGCCCAGGCGACCACCGTGCCCGCCGGCCCGGCGGCGCGGACCTCAGCATCGTAGAGATCCGGGCTTGCGGCGGTCTCGACCCAGCCTCCTTCGGCGTCGGCGCTGCCTTCGCGCGGGTACCAGTTCGGCTTCGCGGGCAGCCCCGTCGTCCGGGTACGGGACAGCATGCCCGGCGGCCCGAGTTCCTCGGGGACATCGACGAGGTAAACGAACATTTCCAGCTGCCGGAACCGCGGGTCATCCGCGGGAACCATCAGCGTGTGGTTGAGGTAGTCCCGGTGCAGCGGCTGGTCGTAGCCGACGGCGCCGGTGTACTTCGCCCACGCCTCGGCCGAGGAGATCCGCAGGTCCCTGTCTGCGAGCAGGGTTTCCGCGAGGCCAACGACGCGGTCGCTGACGGCGAGGAGGCTCAGCTCGGCGCTCCGGAACGGGAAGCTGTCGATCCCCGCCCACTCGTCCACGGTGAACCTGTCCCGCCGCCCGTCGGTACCGTCATGGAACCCCTCGGCGGTGGGGTACATGGTCGGCAGCTCCTCAAGCGCGGGTTCCAGCTCCGCGGCCGGGACGAACCCAGGGAGAATCACGAAACCGTGCGTCTGCCACTCCTGCGCGGCGCTGCCGAGATCCACCGCAGCAGCCTCCCCGCGGCTCCCCTCCGCCGCAACAGGTTTTCGGCCGGCAACCAGACATCCGGGAAGTAGCAGCCACGCCCGGCCGGCAGGCCCGAAGACCGCACAGCGCGCGAGGGCGCGGCAATGCCGATGCCCATCAGGTCTTCGCGGCGGCTGGCGAGCCATTCGTCTTTGCGGTTCCAGGAGCATGTACTCCAGCTGGCGGGCGAACCGCCAGACGGCGCGCGGTCCCGGGAAAACGAATTGATGGCCGAGGCCGTGGCGGGCTACGGTCGGCGCGTGGGTATCTGCACGGTGATGGTCCGTCGTGCCCGCCTCCGGGCGGTCGCGCCGGGCATGGGGCTGGCACCGGCTCGCTGACGAATGGGCGGCGCGGGTGGTCGCCGCCGCCGGGGTGCGGCCCGGTGAGCTCGTGCTCGACATCGGGGCCGGCGAAGGGGCTCTGACCGCACATCTGGTGCGGGCGGGGGCGCGGGTGGTCGCGGTCGAGCTGAACCCGCGGCGGGCCGGCGTCCTCCGCGAGCGGTTCCCCGGCATCACCGTGGTGCACGCGGACGCCACCTCGATCCGGTTGCCCGGCCGGCCGTTCCGGGTGGTGGCGAGCCCGCCGTACGGGATCTCGTCCAGTCTGCTGCGGACGCTGCTGGCGCCCGGCAGCAGGCTGGTCGCGGCCGACCTCGTGCTGCAGCGTGCCGTAGTGCGCAAGTACGCTTCTGGTGCCGCGCGAAGGTTCAGCCTGACGGCCGGCCTCACGCTGCCGCGGCGCGCGTTCCTGCCGCCGCCACAGGTGGACTGCGCGGTGCTCGTCGTCCGCCGCCGGAGATGAGCGCGGCCGGCAGCGGGTGCCGATCGCGCAATCGGGTACACCCCGCCGGATCTGGCGCGCACCGCGCAACCAGAGACCCGCCGCCTGACCAGGCCGGCAGGCTAAACGATCTTGCTCACCTACAAATCTGACGTGCAGTGTGCCATGAACGCGGAGAGGAGCCAGCCGTGTAGGTTACGAGGTTCCTTGATGCGGTGCTGTATGAGAGATGAGGGATTTCGCCCCTCGGAGTCGCCCTGCGGGGGGTGGCTTCAAGCCGCCTCATGCTGCGCTGGCTGAAGACCGTCGTGGTGAGCGATGAGGAAAAGGCGCCCGTGAGGCGTCAGGCGGGGACCTGGAAGACGACCACTGCCGAAGCGTCGTAACAAATTCAGACGACATCAGAACCGGGGCGAATGTGCGTGTTCCGGGATGAGCCTGGCGGCTACCCGTTTACTGGCCAGGCGGTGTCCGGCGTCGAGGTGGCGTGAGCCTGGTCTGCGGCTCTCATGCGGAACTTGGGAAGGCGTGCCCGGAAACTGCCGTCTCAGCAGGCACCCCGGAAACGCCGCTCCCGGCGGCTGACCCAGCCGCCCGCCGTCCCCGGCGACGCCACGTTAAAGACGCGTCATCTACGACATGACCTGGCCATTCACGCCTCCAAAGTTGATCAAGGTCAGATAACTGGGCTTCAAGGGGACAATGGGGGAAATGGAGCTGCACGTGATGGCGCAGCGGCTGCAGGCCAACAAGCGGGCCGCGGCCGGGCGCGGCGAGCTGCGCACCCCGCTGCCGGTCGGGCTAGTCCACGACGACGCCGGCGAGGTGGTGATCGACCCCGATGCCGAGGTCCAGGCCGCGATCCGTGACGTGTTCGCGGCGTTCGCCGCCTGCGGGTCGGCCTGCGGCGTGGTCGCCGCGTTCGCCGGGCGGCGGTTCCCGCTGCGCGCCTACGGCGGGGCGTGGGCCGGGCAGCTGCGCTGGGGGCGGCTCACCCATGCCCGGGTCCTGGGAGTCCTGAAGAACCCCGGCTATGCCGGGGCGCACGTGTTCGGCCGGTATGCCTCGCGCCGCACCGTCGACCCGTCCGGCACGGTGCACACCACCATCACCGAACGGCCCCGCGCCGAATGGCCGGTCCTGATCAAAGACCACCACGAGGGATACATCACCTGGGCGGACTACCTGGCCAGCGAGGCGAGGCTGGCGGCCAGCCACACCGCCGCCGGCGCCCGCCCGCCACGGGAAGGCATCGCGCTGTGCCAGGGCATCATCGCCTGCGGCAGCTGCGGCAAGCCGATGATGACCAACTACCACACCGATCAGCGGCCGGCCTATGAGTGCAGCTCCCGCCGGGACCAGCTGACCACGCCGTCGTGCCGGTCGGTCGCCGCGGCCTGCGTCGATGCCGCCGTCGCGGACGCGCTGCTGGACGCGCTCACCCCAGGGCAGGTCGCCCTTGCCCTGTCAGCCGCCGACGAGGTCACCGGCCGGCACCAGCGGGCCAGCCGGGCCGCCGAGCTCGCGGTGGAACGCGCCCGCTACGACGCTGACCGGGCTGAGCGGGCCTTCTGCGCCGTCGAGCCAGAAAACCGGCTGGTCGCGCGGAGCCTGGAGGCACGGTGGGAGGCCAAGCTCACCGCCCTCACCGAAGCCGAGCAGGCACTCGAGGCCGCCCGCGACACGCTGCCGCCACTGCCTGGCCGCGCGGAGCTGGAGAAACTCGCCGCTGACCTGCCCGCCCTCTGGAACAACCCAGCCACCAGCCCCAAAGACCGCAAACGGCTGCTGCGCACCCTGATCGCCGACATCACCCTGCTGCCCGGGCGGCGGCCCGACCAGGTGCGCATCGGGATCCGCTGGCGCACCGGCGCCACCGACGAGCTCACCGCCGCACGGCCCGTCCACCCCGGCACGGCCAGACGCGCCCCGGCCGCAGCAACGGCGATGATCAGGCAACTCGGGCCGTCCACCAGCAACCCGGAGCTGGTCACCCGGCTGAACGCCGCCGGTATCGTCACCGGCGACGGCCGGCCGTTCGACATCAAGGCCGTCCAGTGGGTCCGGCACGTCCACAAGATCCCCACGCCAGATCCGTACGGCCCCGGCGAGATCTCCGTGGCCGGGGCCGCCCGGCGGCTGGGCTGCAGCACCGGCGTCCTCTACCACTGGATCAACACCGGGCAGCTGGCAGCCCGCCGCGGTCCGGGCACCCGGTTCTGCATCCCCTGGAACGACGAGACCGAGGCCGGCTGCCGGGCCAGAATCCAGCAATCCGCCCACCTGGGCCGGACCGCCCGGCCCCGGACGCTCCCCGCCCCGCCGTCTCCGGCCGCGGACGGCGAGGTCAGCGTCACCGAGGCTGCTTACCGGCTGGGCTGCAGCATCGGCGTCATCTACTACTGGATCGAGACCGCTCAGCTCGCAGTCCGCCGTGGCCCCGGTAACCGGCTGAACATCCCATGGGACAGCCAGACCGAGGCCAGCTGCCGCAACCGGATCGAGCAATCCGGGCACCTCAACCCGGCCGCCCGGCGCACCAGGCCACGGAAACGACGCTGAACGGCACGGCGCCGGCACCGCAACTGTCAGTACCGACTGGCATCCTCAAAACAACAGGCCCGGAAACCGGTCTGACCAGCACACATCCAGGTCCACCGAAAATATCCCAATACGCGGTTGCAGGAGGGGCAGTATGAACCGTCCGTCCCTTGCGTCGCGGACAGGATCGCGCAGACCGTGGCCGCTGCCCGGCTGGAGGAAGCGGTGGAACCGGTGTTCCATCCGGACTCCTACGGGTACCGGCCCGGAAAATCGCAGCTGGACGCGGTGGCGGCATGCCGGCAGCGCTGCTGGGAGTACAACTGGGCAATCGATCTGGACGTCCGGAAGTTCTTCGACAGCGTGCCATGGGACCTGATCGTCAAGGCGGTGGAGAAGCACACTGACCATGACACCCGCTGGGTGGTGCTGTACGTGAAGCGGTGGCTGGCCGCCCCGCTGCAGCAGCCCGACGGGACCTTGCAGGAACGGGACCGCGGAACCCCGCAAGGGTCAGCGGTCAGCCCCGTTATCGCCAACCTGTTCATGCACTACGCGTTCGATAAATGGCTGGAGCGCGAGTTTCCCGCCGTTGAATTCGAGCGCTATGCGGACGACGGCGTGATCCACTGCGTCAGTCAGTACCAGGCCCGCAAGGTCCTGGCCGCGCTGCACGAGCGGATGGCCGAGGTGGGGCTGGAACTGCACCCGGACAAGACCAGGATCGTGTACTGCAAGGACAGCAACAGACGCGGCTCTTATGAGCACACGTCGTTCACGTTCCTCGGGTTCACATTCCGGCCGAGGGGAACGCGGCGGGACGATGGGGTGCAGTTCACCGGGTTCCTGCCCGCGATCAGCAAGGACGCCCTGAAGAAGATCAGCGCCGAGGTGCGGTCCTGGCGGCTGCACCGCTGGGTCACATCGGACGGGAGCGAGATCGCCCGCCTGATCAACCCGAAAGTGCGCGGCTGGATGAACTACTACGGAGCATTCAACCGCGCGGCGCTGTATCCCTGCTCCGCCGCATCAACACCTACCTGCTGCGGTGGGTCATGAGGAAGTACAAGAAGCACAGCACCTGGAAGAAATCCATCAAGATGCTGGCCGAAGCGGCCGCCAGTCGGCCGCGCTACTTCGCACACTGGGCCTGGGTGAAACCGGCCGCCGGATGACCAGGACGGCAAGAGCCGTGTAACGGGAGACTGTTACGCACGGATTCTGTGGGAGCCCGGGGGTGAGATTCCCCCGGGCTACCCGACCGGTCCAGGTGGGCTCATCGGGATCAAGCGGCCCCGGCTGCAGCAACTGCAGATCAGGGCTGCCGTAGTCAGTGTTTCCGTAGCCCGACACGAGCACATGCCGCACTGCGACGGCTGTGGCGCTGGAGTTCTTGACGTGGACGGGCACAACCCAGCCGTCCCGGCTGTCTCTGGGCTTGCCCAGCCACGCCGATACGTGGTCTGCCTGAGCGCGCATGCGGTCCCGGCGCTGCCGGGCAAGCTGTACCCAGGCCAGCAGCACGGCCAGCCCCGCTAGCACTGAACCGGCCGCCGTTACGATTGCAGCCCAGTGGATGTCGGCTGCATGCTGATGCACGCCGTCAGACTAGAGCTGCGGGAGCTGGGAGCGCTGGCGGAAGGGGACAGCCCCAGTTATTGCCCTGCCTTTCTCTTCCTGCGCACCACCTAGCTGCCGAAGGCCAGGGTGTCGAGCTGCTGCCATACCTCCCGTGGCAGCCCGGCGCGGCCCGCCAGCACGGTCTCGCGCAGGCGCATTACTGTGGTGCGGGCTCGGCCGACCAGTTCGTGGCCTGGACCTTCGACTCGTTCGAGGACCAGGCGACTGAAGTCCCTGATGGATTGCTTGTCGCTATCGAAGTCGTTCGGATCGATGTAGATCTTGGCGTACCGGATGCGGCCGGCGAC
>JBKQSL010000019.1:0-8463 GCA_052143655.1 Streptosporangiaceae bacterium
TCAGCACGGCACTGACCGGGTAGTCGCCGCCGACGCCGAGCCCGAGCAGGAACCGGAACCCGATCAGCACCCAGAACGACGGCGACAGGGCCGAGCCGATGGCCGCCACCGCCATGATGGCGGCAACCAGCCAGTAGACCCGCTTGCGCCCGATCAGGTCGGCGATCCGGCCGAATATCATCGCACCCAGGAACGCCGCGCAGAGCATGGTGGCGTTGAGCAGCGCCAGCCTGCCGGTGCTCAGGTTCCAGTCCTTCGTGATCAGCGTCGAGGCGACGCCGATCACGAAGAGATCGTAGGCATCGGTGAAGAAGCCCATTCCGGAAACGACCACGGCCCGGAGGTGGAACCTGCTCAGCGACGCTTCGTCGAGCGCGGCGATCAGGTCCCCCGACCTGGTCTCGGTCACGGTTAGCCCATCTGGTCAGCGGGTGGAGATCCCTGGCCAGGCCGGTTCCACACACGACGGTTACGAAATTACCCATCTCAGGCAACTAGCCCCTGAACGGCAAATGAACGAGTCTGCGCTGGCTGAACGCGGGCAGTTCCCGGACTGGCGCTTCGCCCCGAACATCGGCGGCCACCCGGCCGCCTATGAGCTGGAGAACCAGGCCCTGGACCGGGCCGGGCACGTACTCGACGCTATGCGCCGGCTGGCCTCGTGGGACGGCCGGACCCTGGTCGACATGGGCTGCGGCACGGGGTACTGGCTGCCCCGGTATGCCCGGCAGGCCGGCCGGGTGATCGGCGTGGAGCCGGACCCGGCGCTGCGCGAGCGGGCGCTGGCCCGGATCGCCGGGCTGCCCCGAGCTGAGGTCGTCGCCGGCTCGGCGGAGCACCCGGGCCTGGCTCCCCGGTCAGCCGACGTCGTCCACGCCCGGTTCGCGTACTTCTTCGGCCCCGGCGCGGACGCCGGCCTGACCGCAGTGCTGCGGGTGCTGCGGCCGGGCGGGCACCTGGTGGCCGTCGACAACGACTACCGGTGGGGTGAATGGTCCCGCCTGCTCGCGGCCTCGGCCGCCCGCCCGCCGCGGCAGCGAGCGCTGGCCGTAGACGCCTGGTGGCGCGAGCGCGGAGCCGAGCGGCACGAGGTCCGCTCCGAGGTGCGCTTCGCCAGCCGCGCCGATCTGGCGGCGGTGCTGCACATCGAGTTCCCCGCGATGGCAGCCGATTCCTGGCTGGCCCGCCATCCGGCGGCCACCGGCCTGACCTACGGCTATGTGCTGTTCCTGATCACGGCCTGAGCGCGGCCGGGTGCCCGCGAGCGCCGCACCGCCGGTCCCGGCCCGGGCGGGCGGCGGGATGGGCGTGTAGATCATGCACCAGCTCGACGCCGACGTTGCGCTGATCGCCGCCGATGCAGCTTCACGGTCCGGCTGCGCGGCGGATAGCGCAGCCAGGCCAGCGCACATCGCGGTCAGTCCCGGGGAGACGCCGTGGCCAGGCCCGCGTCGGCCGCGGCCTTGAGCAGGCGGTCGTCATAGCTGACGACCGGCGTCGAGGTCCTCGCCCAGGATGCGGGCCGTGGCCAGGTGAACTGCATCGAGCGAGCGCAGCCCCCGATCCGGCTCGTTCATCGCCCCCTCCACGATGTCGTCATCGATCCCGACAAAGGAGAACGCGAGCAGCAGATCCCGGGCATCTGGCAGCAGCGCGGGCATGGCCCGGGACACCGCCCTGGTGACCTCGATCCGCAGCAGCGCCGAGCTAGCCCACTCGGCGTCCGCTTGCGCGTCATAGAACGCCGCGAAGGCCCTGGAGTGACTCTCCTCGACAAGGAGACTGGAAGATCTCGGGAACCAGCCGTCATGGCGGCAGGGCACAGATACCAGGCGGGACCGCCCCGCTAGCTCAGTCGTCCGCCTGCACAGGCTCGATCGGGCCGCTGGCCTTCACCACGCCAATGGGGCAGGACACGCCCGTGCCGTGGTCGGGGCAGTAACCGCCCGGAACCTTGTGCAGGTACTGCTGGTGGTAATCCTCGGCGAAGTAGAAATCGCCTGCCGGGACTAGCTCAGTGGTGATCTGCCCGAACCTGGCCTCGTTCAGCCGCTGCTGGTACATCGCCAGCGACGCCCTGGCCTCGGCCTCCTGCTGCGGCGAGCCGTAGAAGATCGCGGAGCGATACTGCGAGCCCACGTCGTTGCCCTGCCGCATGCCCTGGGTCGGGTCATGTGCCTCCCAGAACACCCTGAGCAGCTCGGTGTAGGACACCAGGGCCGGGTCGAAGACCACCCGGACCGCCTCGGCGTGCCCGGTCCGGCCGGAGCACACCTCCTCGTATGTCGGGTTCGGGGTGAAGCCGCCCTCGTAACCCACCGAGGTGGAGATCACGCCGGAGGTCTGCCAGAACATTTTCTCGGCGCCCCAGAAGCAGCCGAGCGCGAACTCGGCGACCGCGGATCCGTCCGGGTACGGCGGCCGCAGCGGGGTGCCGAGCACCGCGTGCTTGTCCGGTACGGGTATCGGCTCGGACCGGCCGCGCAGCGCGTCCTCCGCCGTCACCATCTGGGACTTGTGCAGTCCGAATATGCGCACAGCAGGCCTCCTCGCCCAGCCGGTCAGCGAACACCGGTGCCAACAACAGGCGAAACGGCACTGTTCCCCGCCGCCCGGCCGGGCGGGGATGAGCCTGACCGAGGTGCCGACGATGCAGCGGGACCGGCGGGCGGCGCGGGTCAGGCCGAGCCGAGTGCGCGCAGGTCCGCCTCGATCTGCCCGGCCGTGTGCAGCAGGACGGGCGCGATCTCGCTGCGCACCGCCGTCATGCTGACCCGGCTGGCGTGCGCGGACACGTTGATCGCGGCCATGCCGACATCGGTCGCGCCGCGGATCGGGGCGGCGACGGCGCGCAGGCCCTCCTCCAGTTCCTGGTCGACGATCGCGTAGCCCTGGCGGGCGGTGTCGGCCAGGATGGCCCGCAGCCGCTCCGGGTCGGTCACCGTGCGGCTGGTGAACGGCTCCAGCGCGACCTCGGCCAGGTAGCGGTCCAGTTCCGCGGCCGGCAGGGCGGCCAGCAGCACCCGGCCCATCGAGGTGGCGTAGGCCGGGAACCGGGTGCCGACCGAGATCGTCACCGTCATGATCCGCTTCGTCGGCACCCGCACCACATAGACGATCTGCTGGCCGTCGAGCACGGAGATCGATGAGGACTCGTGCAGCCGGGCGACCATCTCCTCCATGTGCGGGGCCGCCACCTCCGGCAGCGTCAGGCCGGACAGGTACGCGTAGCCAAGCTCGAGCACCCGCGGCCGCAGCGAGAACACCCGGCTGTCACTGCGCACATACCCGAGCTTCACGAGCGTCAGCAGGAACCGGCGGGCGGCCGCGCGGGTCAGGCCGGTAGCCCGGGCGACCTCGCTGAGGCTCAGCCGCTCCCGGTCGGGGCCGAAGGCCCGGATGACAGCCAGGCCGCGGTCCAGCGACTGGACGAAATCGCTGCTGCGCGGGGCAGGCCCGCGCCCGTCACCGTCAGCGGCCGGGCGGTCTGCGCCGGGCGGCAGCACCGGGCCGCCAGCGCCGCCGGGCTTCGCGCCGTCCGGCGGCCGCGGATCAGATGCGGCCGCCTCGCTCGCTATGCGCCCGGCAGTTCTCATTGCCCGTCATGCTAGCCCGTGCGCTGGACGACGAAGTCGCACAGCACCTCGAAGGCCGTCCGGGCGGCGCATGCGGGCAGGGCCAGCAGGTCCCGGCGGGCGGCGCCAGCCCAGTGCGCCAGGTCCGCGCGGGCCATGTCCATGGCGGGATGCTCGCGCAGCAGCGCCAGGGCCTCGGCATGCAGCACCGGGTCGGTGAGATCGACACCGTCCAGCAGCTCGCGCAGCCGGGCGTCGGTGTCCCGCTGTGAGCGCCGCGCGTACACCAAGGGCAGGCTCTGCACGCCTTCACGCAGGTCAGTACCGGGTTCCTTACCAGACTGCGCCGATTCGCTGGCCACATCCAGGATGTCGTCCGACATCTGCCAGGCCACTCCGATGGCCTCGCAGGCCGACCCGATGCGCGCCACTACCTCCGCCGGCGCGGCGGAGAACAGCGCGCCGAACACCCCGGACGTGGCAACCAGCGAGGCTGTCTTCTCCCGGGCCACCCGCAGGTAGTGATCGAGCTGATCTTCCCCGGCACGCGGCCCGACGGTCTCGGCGACCTGGCCGCTGACCAGCCTGGTGAAGGTCTCGGCCTGGAGCCGGACCGCATCAGGGCCGATGTCGGCGAGGATTTCCGACGCCCGGGCGAACAGGTAGTCGCCGGTAAGGATCGCGACCGTGTTGGTCCACCGGGAGTTGGCGCTCGGGTGGCCGCGGCGGATCGGCGCCTCGTCCATGACGTCGTCGTGGTAGAGCGTCGCCAGGTGCGTCAGCTCGATCGCGGTCGCGGCTGGCACGACGCGCGGGTCAGCCGGGTCGCCGAACTGGGCGGCCAGCAGGACCAGGGTCGGCCGGAACCGCTTGCCGCCGGCATCGATCAGGTGCGCGGAAGTCTGCGTCAGCAGGTCATGCTGGGCGCGGGCGGCTTCCTGCAGTCGCGCTTCCACCAGCGCGAGACCGTCCGCGAGATCGGACGCCAGCGCGGTGTCATACAGATCCACGGGCGGGGCGGTAGTCACTTGCGCTCCCTCATCGGTCCGCCGGTACATCCTGCGCGGCCGGCCACCGCGCCTCGGTCACCCGGCCGCCGCGCCAGGCAACCTTCACGATATGTGCACGCCACGGTAATCCGAGCGATCCCGGTCCCCGGACGGCCGCCAGCGCCGCGCCGCGCTTCGGCTGACCGGTCTGCTGGTGGCCGGTCAGCCGACGAACAACTGCGCGGCCGCATTGTGGGCCAGGCTCAGCAGCGGCTCCGGCGCGATCCCCAGCACGATCGTCGCCGCCGCGCCGACCGCGACGACTGACCCGGTGAACGCGCTCGGCCGCACGACCGATGGCCCGTCCGGCGCTGGCTCGCTGAAGAACATGAGCACGATCACCCGGATATAGGGGAAGGCCAGGATCGCGCTGCTGATCACCCCGATGATCACCAGCGGCAGCGCGCCGCCGGCGATAGCCGCCTGGAACACCGCGAACTTGCCGGTGAAACCGCTGGTCAGCGGGATGCCGACGAACGCGATGAGGAACAGCGCGAACACCCCGGCCACAGCGGGCGAGCGGCGGCCGAGGCCAGCCCAGCGGGACAGATGCGCGGCCTCGCCCGCCTGATCCCGGACCAGCGTGACGATCGCGAACGCGCCGACCACGGCGAACCCGTAAGCCGCCAGGTAGAACATGCTGCCCGACAGGCCCGCGGTGTTGGCCGCGATCACTCCGGTCAGGATGTAGCCCGCCTGGGCGATAGAGGAGTAGGCCAGCAGCCGCTTCACGTCGGTCTGGGTGATCGCCACCACCGAGCCGACGAGCATGGTGAGGATCGCGACCCCCCACATCGCCGGCCGCCAGGTCCAGGTGAGCTGGCCGAACGCGACGTAGAACACCCGCATCAGGGCGCCGAACGCCGATACCAGCGTGCAGGAGGCCATCAGAGCGGTCACCGGGGTGGGCGCGCCCTGGTAGACGTCGGGCTTCCAGCTGTGGAAGGGCACAGCCCCGATCTTGAACAGCAGCCCGAGGCCGAGCAGCGCGAGGCCCGCGTACAGCAGCGTGGTCCCCGAGGTGTTCGTGCTCGCCGCCGCGGCGATCGACGACAGCTGGACCGAGCCGGAGTAACCGTAGAGCATGGCCACGCCGAACAGGAAGAACGCCGAGGAGAACGAGCCGAGAAGGAAGTACTTCATGGCCGCTTCCTGCGACAGCAGGCGACGGCGCCGGGCCAGCCCGCACAGCAGGTACAGCGGCAGGGACAGCACTTCCAGCGCGACGAACATCGTCAGCAGGTTGTTGGCCGCCGGGAACAGCAGCATGCCGCCGATCGCGAACAGCGTCAGCGGGTAGACCTCGGTGTGGCTGATGCCGGCCAGCAGCCCCTCGCGCTCCTCGGCGCTGCCGGGCACCGCCGCCGCCTGCGCGGTGAACGCGCTCACCTCGTGCGAGGACTCGGCGATCAGCAGCACGCTGACGAATGCGAGCACCAGGATCGTGCCCTGGATGAACAGGGTCGGCCGGTCCACGGCCACCGCGCCCTGCGCGGCCAGCCGCCCGGGACCGCCGTGCCCGAACAGGCTCGAGTCCGCGGCCACGAACACGGTCAGCACGAAAGCCCCGGCGAGGCTGCCCAGGGTCAGCACCAGGTGCAGCCCCCGGCGCAGCGGGCGCGGCGCGAAGGCCTCGACCAGCACCCCGGCCACGGCAGCGGCGAAAACGAGCAGCATCGGGGACAGCAGGCTGTACTCGATGTGCGGCGAGGGGATCACCGGCGCCAGCGCGGCTACGGACGCGGTCACTGCGAGCTCCTTGGTCGGGTCCCGCCGGTGCGCCCGGTCCCGGTCGCGGCGGTGGCCGGATGCGGCGGCACCGGGTCGCGGGAATGCACCTGGATCAGGGTCTGGCGGACAGCCGGGTTAATGATGTCAAGCACCGGCTTGGGGTAAACGCCCAGCACGATGATCAGCGCGATCAGCGGGCCTACGGCCCACAGCTCGCGGGCCTTCAGGTCCGGCATGGCCGCGACCTCGTCGCGGACCGGTCCGGTCATCGTGCGCTGGTACATCCACAGGATGTAGATAGCGGCCAGGATGATGCCGAGGGTGGCGAGCACCGCCGCCGCGACATACCGGGTGAACGTGCCCAGCAGCACCAGGAACTCGCTGACGAACGTGGACAGGCCCGGCAGGGCCAGGCCGGCCAGGCCCGCGATCAGGAACATCCCGGCCAGCACCGGCGCCACCTTCTGCACGCCGCCGTAGTCGGCGATCAGCGAGGAGCGGCGCCGCGACATCATGAACCCGGCGAGTATGAACAGCGCGCCGGTGGCGAAGCCGTGGTTGACCATGTAGAACGTGGAGCCAGTCTGGCCCTGCGTGGTCATCACGAAGATGCCCAGGGTCATCAGGCCCATGTGCGAGATCGAGGTGTAGGCGATCAGCCTCTTCATGTCGCGCTGCCCGATGGCGACAACCGCGCCGTACAGGATCCCTATCACCGACAGCGTGATGATCAGCGGCGTGAAGTAGTGCGAGGCGGCCGGGAACAGCTCCAGGCAGTACCGGATCATGCCGAACGTGCCGACCTTGTCGAGCACGCCGACCAGCAGCACCGCGGCGCCCGGCTGTGCGGCGCTGGCCGCGTCCGGCAGCCAGGTGTGGAATGGCCACAGCGGCGCCTTGATCGCGAAGGCGACGAAGAACCCGAGGAACAGCCACTTCTGCACGGTCGGGCTGAGGACCAGGTGAGTCAGCGGGGTGAACAGGAACGTGCCGCTGTGGCCGCCATGCGCCGAGTACACGTACAGCGCGATCACGGCCACCAGCATGAGCAGCCCGCCGAGCAGGCTGTAGAGCAGGAACTTGACGGCGGCGTACTGCCGCTGGCCGACCCCGTAGCTGCCGATCATGAAGTACATCGGGATCAGCATGGCCTCGAAGAACACGTAGAACAGGAAGACGTCGGTGGCGGCGAAGACGCCGATCATCATGGTCTCGAGCACCAGCATCAGCACGAAGTAGGTCTTCACGCTGCGCCGCGGCGGCGCCTCGCCGGCCGGGTTCGAGCCGCCCTCGACGTCGTTCCAGGACGCCAGCACCACGACCGGCATCAGGATGACCGACATCAGGATGAGCACGAGCGCGATGCCGTCCACGCCGACCGCGTAGTGCACGCCGAACTGCGGGATCCACTGGTAGGTCTGGGTGAACTGGAAGCGCGGGCCGCCCGGCTTGAACTGCACCGCCATCGCGATCGTGACGCCGAGCGTGAGCAGCGAGAAGACCAGCGCCATCCACTTGACCAGCAGGCCGCGGGACCGCCGGTCAGCATCGCTGCCGGGGGCCGAGCGGCCCGGCGTGAGCGCGATCGCGAGCGCGCCGACGAGCGGGATCGCGCCCGCCACGGTCAGCCAGGGGAATGTGCTCATGAGTTACGCCGCCTCACCGCTCTAGAGCCTTACCAGCAGCAGCGCGCCGACCAGCAGCACGGCACCGACGAACATGGACAGCGCGTACGACCTGACGAAGCCGCTCTGGACCCGCCGCAGCCGTCCGGATGTGCCGCCCAGCGTGGCGGCCACCGTGTTGACCAGGCCGTCCACCCCGCGGTTGTCGAAGTACACCGACAGCCGGGTGAGCCACTGCCCGGGCCGCATCAGCAGCGACTCGTTGATCGCGTCGCCGTAGAGGTCCTTGCGGGCTGCCACGGTGATCGGGGTGGCCGCCGGCGCGGTCACCGGTATCTCGGCCCGGCCGTAGCGCGCCCAGGCGATTGCGACGCCGACCACCGCCAGCCCGAGCGCGGCCAGCCCCCAGGGGGTGACGATCCCGTGCGAGGTCGGCGGCACCCCGGTGACGGGGGCCAGGAAGTTCAGCAGCCGGTTGTTGAG
>JBKQSL010000020.1:0-20324 GCA_052143655.1 Streptosporangiaceae bacterium
TGCCGGGATATGGCCGGCATGCTGACGGGGAACGGGGCGGTCAGCTCGGTCACGGTCGCCTCCCCGTCGGCCAGCCTGGCCAGGATCGCCCGCCGGGTCGGGTCCGCCAGCGCCCCGAAGATCACGCCGGGCTGGACATGTCCGTCCGCGAACTGCTCAGCCAGCTCGCAGCCATCGGCGAGACCGTGCTCATCTACCCCTCCGCCGGCGGCCGGCCCAAAGCCCGCCGGATGACCACCGAACTCAGTGACCAGCAGCGGCAGCTACACGAGACCTTCAACCTGGCACAGTGGGCACCGCGCAGTTAGGTCATAGGCGATAAGCCGCCAAGCGCATATCCTCACCTGCGGAAACACCCGCAAGATCAACTTAGCCAGGAAACTCGGGCTAGATCTAGAGCACCACATCGAGGTCCCGGCCGACGAGCGCACCGGGCTGAAGCAAGTCTCGTACGCCATGACCGAGCAGGTGCGAGCCATGTCCAACGAGCGAGCAGGACGACAACTCGGCCGGGTCAGCGACGGTGCCATGACCACGATCAGCCGGTATGTGCACCTGTTCATCGTCTGAGCCGAACGGCTGCGCAGCTTCGTCCGTCACCCACGGCTCATCCCGAAGGACCGCAAGGACCCGACCGCCCAGCTCCGACCTCAACGAATGTCTCAATTCAGTTGCGGGCTTGCCGACACCGTTGCGTGTCCTATGCCGTCTGAACAGGGGAAACCGGCAACCGTGCCATCCGGCAGGCTGCACTAGACGGCGGGTCACAGCCGTTGACCGGAAGCAGTCAGATGCGAACGCTCGGGCAGGTCGTATCTGCCGATCTGCTCGCCTACGCTATCTCTCACCTTGCGGGTAAACCAAGCGAGAACGGCTGATATGTGAGCTTGCGGCCCGCGCAGTCGGCAGAGGCCGGCCGCCGGCCGCCGGCCGCAGAGAGGTAAGAGGCGACGGCTGGCACGGATTACGCCGCCGCGTCAGCAGTTCAGAAGAATTCGAGGTCAGGGAGGAGCCGGGCGACTGCGTCGATGATCTCGCTGGCGGTCGTCAGTGTTTCAGCGGCCTCGCCAGCACAGGCTTTCTCGGTGGGGTAGAGCGGGTACTCTAGCTCGTTGCGCCTGCGACGCAGCCCGCCGAAGGCCCGCAGGCCAGCGCCGAACTGGGCGCGGATCGCTTCTTCAACGGCATAGTGGCCGCCGGCAGTGGTTGGGCGCAGGCCCTGCTGGGCGAGCAAGGCGACGCAAGCCTGCCGGGCGGCGTCGTAAGCGAGGATGATGCTGCTATCAGGTGCCGCCGCCGCGACCAGGCGTGCAGCGTCCAGGGCTTGCCGCGCCCGGCCCAGCCACGAGCAGCCGTCCGCCTGTGCGCCCTGCACACGTTCGAGGTGCCCCTTGGCTAGTAGCTGATCGACGATAGCCTCTCCGTTGGCCCACCGCATCAGCCGTCCTCCTCGCGTGGTTCTTCCCCGGTGACCCAGACAAGTGGCGACGAGCGGATCTGCTGGATCAGCGCATCAGATGCCGCGATCCAGCGGGACCGGGAGCACAAGACAGGGTTAACCTGCAATCCGAGCCGCTGCTCGGCGCGTTCGGCCGCCTCATATAGATCGCGGCGCGCCACCTCTCCGATGACCAGGACGTCGATATCGTGCGGCGCATGGCCGAGGATGCCCTCATACCGTGCTGCCCATGAGCCGTAGATCGCCACGGCGATCGCGTCCAGCGAGCCGAACTCCTCGCCGATCACCAGATGCGGGCCGAACGCCAGGGTAAGCAGTTCCGTCAGCGGCCGCGTGTAGCGGCCTGTAGGGTCCGCGAACACCAGCCTCGCCCGTCCCAAGCGGCGTTCCCCGATCAGCCTGGCGGCTGTCAGCCGGGCTGCCTCGCGCTGCACCGTAGTCAGCGGCAGGCCCAGCGTGGCGGCAACCTCGATGAGGCTGTACTCGGTGTCGGGGTGCAGCAGGAGAAGGGTCAAGATCTCCGCGAGGTGGCGGGAGCGCAGAATCGGCAGCAGTGCTGGAGCATCACTACGCATGGATGGAATATACCATCCATTTATGGGAAGCTAGGCCGCAGGCTCGATGCCAGCACCTGGCGGCGGTCAGCCGCTCCTGGTGGCGTGGGGCCGAGCCGGAAGCCGCGGAGGTGCCGGACTGGGCGGAGGGTTCGGCTGGCGACCGCTTCTTCGCAAATTCGCGAATGAAGAAGTATGCCGTGGCTCCGCGGCTCGCGACGGCGCAGATACCCTCCGCGGAGGCAATTCGCCGCTGACTCCGGGCACTGGAATATCGCCGTCTCGGCCCCGATCCGGGCTGTGGTCCTGAGCATAGCCCGGGCGGCTGAGCGCGCGCTCCGGGAGCCTGCGGCCGGCATCCCCGTAGCCGGCGGCACAGCCTCAGCAGCACAGCCGGCCGGCCCGCGCGGCTGACCGTTACCAGCTCGCCCTGGTCATGCCGGAGGACCGGTAGACGGGCGGGGTCGGCTCCGGCCGCTCGAACACCGACTGGATCGCCACCCGGCCGGGGCCGTGCAGCACCAGCCAGACGGTCTTGGCGTCCCGCCGCGCGGAGCTGAACCAGTACTGGCCGTGCGGGTACTCCACGTGCAGCGAAGTGCTGACCGTGTGGTCCTTCCAGACCAGGGCGGACGGCTGCATCAGGATCTTCTCGCCGGGGCGCAGGTCCCGCAGGAACGTGTTGCCGGGGCTGTGCAGCAGCAGCAGGCCGGGGCCGCCGCCGGCCACGAACCGGTCCAGCATCGCTCCCAGCGGGTGGTGGTACTCCTCGTCGTCCCCGTTGCGGGTGGTGTACCACACCCGGGAGCTGTCCCACTGGTAGCTGACGTTCCCCGTCGCGACCAGGAACCGGTGCTCGGTGACGTCGATGGCCTGGTTCTCGTGCAGCGGCACCGCGATGGTCTCGCCCGGGTGGTCGGCGCTGAACGCGATGTGGCCGGGGCCCTGCGCGGACATCAGCACCAGCGGCATCCCGGCCAGGTACCGGTTCCAGTTGCGCCGCATCGGCAGGTTGGCCAGCTTGACGCCCGGGTCGGTGTGCAGCAGCACGTGATGGGAGAAGTAGACCCAGTCGTCGGGGTGCAGCCCCATCTCGGCCACCGGCACGTAGCTGCCGCTGATCTGGCAGGTCGAGCGGCTGAACCGGATCCGGGCCATGTCCCGGATCGGCGGCTGCTCGGCCCATCCCGACTTCGAGATGCGCAGCGCCACGTTGACCGAGGCGCCGCAGTGCGGGCAGCTGACGGCGCTGCCGTCGCTGGCCATCCGGCAGTAGGGGCAGGTGTACGTGCTCGCGGCAGGCGGCATCGACATCGCGGGGACCCCTACTCCGAGCCGTGGTGAACGTACATGGACTGGATGCCGACCCGGCCGGGCCCGGTCATCTCGGCCAGGTACATGCTGTGCCGCCGCAGGCCGCCGCCGATGTTCTGCTGCACCGTGTTCATCACGACGGTGGAGTCCTTGTACAGGAACCCGCCCGGCTCGATGAGGATCTTCTCGCCCGGCGCGAGCGTCTTCTGGAACACGTTCCCGTACCCGTGCAGCAGCAGCAGGCCCGGCTCGCGCTGGGTGACGAACCGGTCCATGTACATGCCCTCGCCGCCGTGCAGCACGTTGGCCAGGCCCTTGATCCGCACGAACGAGTAGCTCAGCGAGTGCGTCCCGGCCAGGAACGCGTGCTCGCGCACGTCGATCTCCATCGACGGGTGCAGCGGCAGCACGACCACCTCGCCGGTGGCGTCCCGGGACAGCGCGATCCGGCCCGGGCCGTGCGCGACGCTCACCATGTGCGGCATGCCGCCGAGTGCCCGCTTCATGCCGCCGCCGGAGTTCAGCGCCGACATCGGCACCTGCGGTTCCTTCCACAGCATCACGTGATGCTCGAAGAACACCGAGTCACCCTGGGCCAGGGCCAGCTCGGCCACCGGCACGATCTCGCCCTCGATCTGGCAGGTCGAGTTGGAGAACCGGAACTCGGTCATGTCCCGCAGCCGGGGCGCCTCTGCCCAGCCGGAATCGGAGACGAGGTTGCGCGTGTCGAGCGGGGCTCCGCAGGCGGTGCAGCTGGTGCTGGACGGCTCGTTCTGAGCCTTGCACCACTGGCACTCGATCCGATCCATGGGCCGGGCCTTTCTGGGGGCGTGCGCGCCAGCCTGGTCAGGCGGCCGCGTCAGGCTTGCTGGGGGAGGCGCCCGCAGGGAGCGGGCGCGGCGCGGGGTGCTAGCTGGCCGGGGTACCGCACTCGGCGCAGAACTTCGCGGCCGCCGACATCTCGGCGCTGCAGTTCGTGCAGTGCCGGGCCAGCGGCGTGCCGCACGAGTCGCAGAACTTGGCTCCGGCGCGGACCTGGCTGTGGCAGTTGCCGCACTCGACGGTCGCTGGCCCGGCCGGCTGGGCGGCCGGCGCGGGCGGGCTGGCGGCCGGGGGTGCCGGCGGGCTGGCAGCAGGGGGTGCCGGCGGGGCGGCTGCCGGCGGCGCGGGCGGGGTGAAGCCCTGGCCGCCGCCGGCGAACCCGGGCGCGGGCGGCGGGGCCTGCGGCGGGTACTGCCCGGGCGGCGGCTGCATCATCTGGCCCGCCATGCCCATCTGCGCGCCGAAGAACATCGGCGTCACGCCCTCGCCGCCCTTGCTCATGCCCTCGCCGGCGCCCTGCAGCGCCTCGGCCTGCGCCGCCTGCAGGAACCCGCCGGCCAGCCGGCTGTAGGCGGTGTCGCCGGCCAGCTTCTTCAGCCGGGCGCTGTCCTCGTCGCTGAGGTTCACGTCCAGGTTGCCGAACCGGGTGACCTCGATGCCGTAGTCGGACAGCTGGGCGTTGGCGGCCGGGCGGGTGGCCTCCTCGATCTCCGGGCTGTGCGCCGACAGCCCGAGGATCGGCCACGCGCCGGACGCGAGCTGGGTGGTCACCGCGGTCCTGGTCACCTTCAGCAGCTGCTGGGAGACCCAGCTGGTGATGGCCTCGTTGCTGGTCACGTCCACGGTGCCGACCAGGTTCAGGATCAGCCGGGTCGGGTCGGCCACCCGCAGCGCGTACTCGCCGAACGACCGCAGCGTGACCACCAGGCCGGTCTGCGGGTCCTGCACGTCATCGAGCCGGCCGCCGAACCGGCAGCCGGGGAACTCGCGGGCGCCGACGAAGTAGATCTCGGCCTTGAACGCGTTGCCGCCCGTGCCCCAGTCGATGAACATGCCGAGGAACGGCAGTTCCTGGGCGTCGAGCGTGTGCTGGCCCGGGCCCAGCACGCCCATCACCCGGCCCTGGCTCATGAACACCGCGACGGCATCCGGCTCGACGATCGCGCGGGCGTACTTGCGGATGTTCTGGTCGGGCCACTTGTAGACGATCTGGCCCTTGGAGCTGTCGGGGGCGGCGATGAACTCGCGGCGCGCCTCGTTCAGGAAGCTCATCGATATCGGTCCTTCACAGGGGTAGCGGAAACCCCGCGGCTGACCGAGCGTCTGGTCATAGTCCCCCGCGGCGCTGGACGGAGCATACTTGCGCCGGGTTAAGCGCGTAAGCCCTTTGCGCGTCGATGTGCGGCCCGGGTGTCATGACCAGCGGCCGGGCGGCCCGCGTCTGGCATCCGGCTTGCCCAGCCGCGCCTGTCGCCCCCGCGCTCGTCCCTCCTGGCCCGGCCCTGGCCCGCTTCGACCGCCTGTAGCCCCGCCCGCCGGCCGGATCAGGGGCGGCGCGCTAGCGCCACCAGGGGCGGCGGCGGATCTGCGCCAGCCGCGCGGCCGGGCCGGGGACGGCGGCCGCGTGCGCGGCGAGCTGACGCAGGTGATCGCCGACCCACAGGGCCTCGGAGTGGTAGTGGGCCGGGCCGGCCGAGCACAGCTGGTCGCGCTGGCCCGCCGCGCCAGCCGGCACCGGGATCGGCTCGGGCGGCGGCTGGCCGCGGCCGGGGCGGCCGACCTGGGCGGCGAGCTCGTCGTAGAAGTACGCGAGGTGAGCCGCCTGGCGGCCGAGCGTTCCGGCAGCCCAGGCCGCCAGCGGATGACCCGGGCCGTGGCCGGCTCCGTCCGCAGCCGCGGACGCCGGGGTGGCGGGCATGCTGGCCAGGGAGTGCGCGGTGAGCCGCAGCCGCATCGCCGCCATGACCAGCACCCACAGGTCATCGCGGGCCAGCCGCTTGGAGCCCTGCTCGGTCAGGTAGCCGCGCAGCGCGTCGTCCAGCCGGATCCCGGCGGTGATCGCCGCGTCCGCCCGGCCGGGCCGCTGCTCGCGCGCCCCGAGCGCCCAGTTCGCCGCGTCGGCCAGGTAGCTCGCGCCGGACCGGAACGCGTCCGCGAGGTTGTCGCCCACCAGCGAGGATGCTCCGCGCGGCCACAGCAGCGCGCCGACGATCACGCTGACCGCGCAGCCGATCGCCACGTCCTCCACCCGCAGCAGCCCGACCCGCCAGCCGGCCGGGTCCAGCAGGTTGAACAGCACCACGATCGTCACGGTGAAGGCCGCCTGGCCGACCACGAACGGGGCGGTGCCCGGCGCGTACGCCGCCACCAGGATCGCCAGCGGGAACGCCACCCACAGCGCGGGCGCGCTGGTGCCGATCCCGAGCAGCAGCGCGGCGCCGACCGCGAACCCCGCGGCCGTGCCGGCCAGCGCCCGCAGCGCCGTCGCCCCGGTCGACGCGGCGCTGGTCCGCAGCACCGACAGCGTGCCCAGCACCACCCAGAACGCGTGCTGCACGTCGGTCAGCTTGGCCACCGCCACCGCGGCGGCGAGCGCCGCCGCGCCGCGGGCGGCGTTGCGGAACCAGACCGACCGGATGCTGGCATCGACCGCCAGCGTCCCGCTGGCCCGGGCGAGCAGCCGGCGCCCGGGCGGGCCCGGCGGGCGAGCCTGGCCGTCTGAGGCCGCGGCCGCTGCCGGGCTGGCCGGCTGGCCCGGGCTGCCGTCGGACCGCGCGGCCATCCACCGGCGGCGCTGCTCGGCGATCTCGTCCGGGCTGGCCCGGCGCGCGGCGACCAGCGCGTCCGCCGCGGCGGCGGTGGCGGCCACGCCGATGATCTGGGCGTGGAACGCCTCGTCGGCGCCGCGGCGGACCGCGGCCGGGGTGCCGTCCAGTGCCCGCAGCCGGGCGGCGCTGGCCGCCCGGGCCTGCCAGAGCTGTTCCAGCCCCGGCCGGGCCGGCTGGCCGGACAGCAGCGCGGCGACATCGCGCAGGGCGGCCGCCGAGCGGGCGAGCAGGTCCCGGTCCGGCGGCGCGGCCGCGCGCAGGTCCAGGTGCTCGCCGGCCAGGTCGCAGGTCAGCGACGAGCACCATTCCAGCAGGTGGATGACCCCGGCCAGGCCGCGGTCGGCGTCGGCCAGCCCGGTCGGCCGGTACGGGGTGGCCGCGAATGCGGCCATCAGCTCGTGCCGGGCCGTGACCGAGGCGTCCCGGGCGTCCGCGGCGCACGCGCCGCGCAGCATGTCCTCCAGCTGGCCGGCCAGGCCGGCCGCCGTGCCGGCCGCGCGGGCCCGCAGCCGGTCGCCGGGCGCGGGCGGGGACAGTGCCAGCACCGCGGCCGTGCTCACCGCCGAGGCCAGCCACCAGCCCGCGAGCCGGGGCGCGATCGTGGCGGTGCCGCCCGCCGAGGCCACCGGGAGCACGAAGGCGAGCAGGGTCCCGGTGACCCCGGCGGCCGCGTTCGGCCCGGCGAGTCCGGCGAAGGTGATGGCGAACGCGACCGGCAGCGTGACGAGCGCCGCCAGCCACGCCGAGCCGTCGGCCAGCGTGCCGATGACCAGGGCGGCGCTGCCGGCGACTGCCAGCCCCAGGTGCGCCAGCGCCTTGTCCCGCCTGGTCCCGGCGAACGAGGTCATGATCAGCGTGCCGACGCCGCCGAACACCGCGAACAGCGTCATCTGGGCGCTGCCAATGACCTCGTGGGTGAGGGCGAACAGCAGCGGGATGATGATCACCGCGCGCACGGCCCGCAGCGCGGCGGCCTGCGACCAGCTGACCTGCGCGTACTGGAGCGCCGGCAGGCTGCGCCAGGGACGCGGTGCGCGCGGCTCGCGGGCGCTGGCCGGCCGGGCGGCTGCAGTCGGCGACGTCATCTCGATGACTACTGTCGCACCTGCTGCCGTCCGGCGACAGGCACACCGCCTGACCAGGGGACCTGGCTGGCCCGGTCAGGCTGGCTGGCCCGGTCAGGCGGCGGCACAGGCCGCCGCGCGGGCGTCGCCGTGCCGGCCCATGACCAGCCGGCCCGCCCTGACGGGCTCCAAGCGCTCGGCCGCCGGGCTGTTACAGCGCGATCAGCCGGAGGGCAGGGTCAAGCTGGCGCAGGTCGGCGGGGTCGGAGGTGACGACGGGCTGGTCAGCGCGACGTGCGCAGATCACCACATGGGCGTCGGCAATGTCGGACGTTCCGCTGGCTGCCAGCAGCCTGCCGATGTTGGTCGCATCCACCCGGCCCAGATCGATGACGTCGGTCGTCGGCTGGCGGATCAGCCGTGAGAGCCGGACCTGGCGATCCGGCCTGCGGATAGCCTGAGCCAGGACGGACGCAGGCACCGTGACAGGGGCTCCGGCCTCCCGGGCGCGGGCCAGGAGCACCACGACGCGGCGGTCGCCCCGGTCCAGGGCTATCAAGCCGCCCGCGTCCAGGGTGACGCCCGGCATCAGGCGGCTGGCCGGGTGCCGGTGCCAAGCACATCATCGGCCCAGGCGCGCTCATCGTCGGACAGCGCGCCGCCGGTCTGGCGCAGCGCCTCGGCGAGCATCGCGCCCCAGCCCGCGACGTCATCCAGGGCTACTCCGACAGCATGCTGCACGAACCCGGACACGCTCGGCGCGGTCCGTGCCTGCACCAGGGCGCGGATCTGGTCGAGCTGGGCCTCGTCGAGCGTGACGGTGACCTTCCTCATCGCCATACCGGTTACCATACCACTGGGCATCATCGACCTGGCCGCGCGCCAGCGGCTGCTCGGTGTGTGTGCCCAAGCCGTCCTGGCAGCATGACCCGCACTGCCCGATGCGCACGGTCGCCGACGAGCCGTGATCCCGAACCCGTGGGACGCGGGCTCGGCCCGGCAGGCAGGCCACCCGCCGCCGCAGCGGCGCCCGGTCAGTCTGCGGCGCAGGCCGCCGCGCGGGCGTCGCCATGCTGGCCGTCGACCAGCCGGATGCCCATCGTGGCCAGCATGCGCTGCATACCGGGTCCGACGTGATGGCAGGCGACAGCCTCGATCTGGTTATCGCGCAGGAACCGGGCCACCCGGGCGTGGTGCGAGCCCTCGGTGCCCTGGTCGTGCAGCGTGCCCCAGCCGACGTCGAACTCCTGCCAGCCGCGGATCTCCCCGCCGGCTATGTCAGCGACCGCAACCCGGTCAGCCCGCCCCCACCGTGGATCAATCTGCCCGTCAGCGCTGATGGGCACGCATACGTTCATGCCGGGGTCCTCTCCGGCTCCAGCCTCCCATACTGGGGGAGGAAGGGGGTCCGCCGTGGGATATGCGCTGCGGATGTCGCAGGAGATCCATGACTGGCTGGCCGAGCTGCACGGCAGCGATCCTGCCGCGGCCCGGGCCGCGGGGCAGGCGCTGCTCGCGCTGATGACCGCGCAGGCCAGCCTGGGACCGCCGCTGGTCCGCGCGGCTGCGTCCGTGGCCGTCGCGACGGACCCGGTCAAGGCGCTGGACCTGGCCTATGAGCGCCGCCTGGACCGGCAGGCGAGCCTGCGCGCGACCGCTGCCGACGCGGCTGCGCTCGCCCGTGATATCGGCCAGCACATAGGCCGGCTGCGAGACCTGGTCGGCCCGCCGGAGGGACATGCGGGCGCGGACCAGCCGACGGCCGCCGACGGCGACGCGGACGACCTGGCCGCGATCCGCAGTCAGCTCGCTGACCTGGAAAGGACCCAGCTTCGGGTCCGGCAGGCCGAGCTGGCGCTAGCCGGGCAGGTGCGCCAGGCCCAGCAGCGGGCCGATGCTCACCGCGCCAGGAAGGAAGTGCTCAAGGCCCGGTACACCGCCGCGCGCACGATCGTGGCCGTGGAGCCTTCCGCCGCCGCGGCCGCCGACCTGGCCGCGGTCACCGCCGACATCGAGGCCGAGCTGGCGGCCGGGGCGCTGGCCCCGGGCCTGATGGAGCTGTGCGCGCCCCGCGCGGGCGGCAGCGAGGCCTGCTTCCTGTTCGCCGCCGAGCCGCCGGGCGCGGCGCTGGTGATCGCCGTGCTGGCGGACCGCGAGGCGGTAGCCGGGCAGTACCTCGAGGCCGCGGCACTGGCATCGGAGGAGCTGCGCCGGGTGCGGGCGGGGCTGGCGCCGGAGGCAGCGGCGGTCTCGTTCGAGGACCCCGGGTCGTTCCTGCGCGAGTTCTTCCCCGACGACGCCGCGGACGTGGCGGCGGGCGCGGAAACGCTGGCCACGGGATCGCGCTGATCCAGGTGCCCGGCAGGCGCCGGGACCTCAGTGAGCAGATACCGGCGGCAGGATAGCCCCGTCCGCCAGCGCCCGCTGCGCCTGGCTCGGCGGCCGCGCTGACAGCGGTGGCCGTGCGCACTACGTTGGGCCCATGCCCCTGTCCAGGCAGCAGCAGTCGAGCGAGCAGCAGTCCAGGCAGCAGCAGAAGGCGGCGGCGTTCGCGGCGCTGCACGCTGGCCAGCCGTTCGTGATCCCGAACCCGTGGGACGCCGGCTCGGCCCGGGTGCTGGCGGCGCTCGGGTTCGGCGCGCTGGCCACGACCAGCTCCGGCTTCGCGTTCACGCTCGGCCGGATGGACGGCGGCGTGACGCTGGCGGAGGTGGCACAGCACATCACCGCGCTGGACCGGGCCAGCGGGCTGCCGGTGTCCGCGGACCTGGAGAACGGTTACGGCCCGGACCCGGCGGCCGCGGCGGCGGCCGTGACGACGGCGGCCGCGGCCGGGGCGGTCGGCGGCTCGATCGAGGACTACGACCCAGGCGGCTTCCTCTACTCGCTGGCGCAGGCCGCCGAGCGGATTGAGGCTGCGGCCCGGGCCGCGGCCTCGCTGGATTTCCCGTTCCTGCTCACCGCCCGGGCCGAGAACCACATCCGCGGCAACCCCGATCTCGATGACACGATCGCCCGGCTGCGGGCCTACGAGCAGGCCGGCGCCGACGTGCTCTACGCGCCGGGCCTGCGCACCGCGCAGGAGATCCGGCAGGTGTGCGGGGCGGTGACCCGGCCGGTCAACGTACTGGCCGTGCCCGGGCTGACGGTCGGCGACATCGCCGCGGCCGGAGCCCGCAGGATCAGCGTTGGCGGCTCGCTGACCTGGGTGGCGGCCAGCGCCATGGCCCAGGCCGCGACGGCCATCCGGGATCACGGCGACCTGAGCGCGCTGGCGGCCCGGCTGCCGCTGGCCGACTGGTTCGCGGAGCAGTAGGCCAGCGGCGCCGGTCAGCAGCCGACGGCCGAGCGTGCCCGCCCGTCGGCAGGTCCCCGGCGGCCTCGCCGGTCAGCGAGCCCGCCAGCAGCAGGCTCGCCCGGTCAGCGGGCCCGGCCGCCAGCGGGCTGGCTCGCCGCGCGCTCCAGCGCGTCGAGCTGCGGCTGGGTGCCGATCGCGATCATCACGTCGTTCGCGCTGACCGGCGTGTGCAGCGGCGGGTTGGTCAGGAACGCGCCGTCCTGGCTGCGCAGCGCCAGGACCAGCGCGCCGCTGGTCCCGCCCGCGCTCGCCTCCTGCAGGGTGCGCCCGGCCAGCCGCGATCCGGCCCGCACCGAGATCTCCTCCAGCCGGAACTCCAGGCTGCCGTCGTGCATCACCACGTCGAGGAACTCGACCACGTTGGGCTGCAGGGCCGCCGCGGCGATCCGCTGGCCGCCGATCCGCTGCGGGTTCACCACCCTGGTCGCGCCCGCGCGCAGCAGCTTGGACTCCGACGCCTCGGTCCGGGCCCGGGCGATGATCACCAGCTCGGGCCGCAGCGCGCGGGCGGACAGCGTCACGTACACGTTCTCCGCGTCGGTGTTGATCGCCGTGACCAGGGCCCGGGCCCGCATGATCCCCGCCTTGCGCAGCACGTCGTCGTCGGTGACGTCGCCGACCAGCGCGAGATGGCCGGCCGAGCGCACCCGGTCGGCGTCCAGGTCCACCACGACCACCCGCGCGTCCAGGCCGGCCAGGTAGCCGCCGACCGCCCGGCCGACCCGGCCCCAGCCGCAGATGATCGTGTGCCCGGTCATCCGGGCGATGTTGGCTTCCATCCGGCGCCTTTCAAAGTGCTGGCGCAAGTGCCCTTCCACCAGCGACTCGATAACCACGCTGAACGCATACAGGGCCGTGCCCACGCCCGCCAGGATCAGCACGATCGTGAAGATCTTCCCGGCCGCGTCCAGTGGCTCGACCTCGCGGAACCCGACCGTCGTGATCGTGGTGACGGTCTGGAAGACCGCGTCCAGCGGGCTGAACCCGAGCAGGACGTAGCCGACGCTGCCGCCGGTCAGCACGGCCAGCACCATCAGCAGGGCGATGACGATCCGCCGGACGCTGCTCACACGGTCATTGTGACGGTCCCCGGCCCCCGTCATGCCTCGTTGACCTGCGCAGCCCGGGCCGCGCCGCGCCCAGGCCGGGCTCAGCCGGCCGGAGTGCCGGAGATCAGCCGCAATGCCAGCGCCAGCGGCGGCCAGCCGGAGCGGCCCCGCCGGGCCACCGCGCAGGTCCGCAGCAGCACCTGCGGGTGGTGCAGCCGGCGCAGCGTCAACCCTCGGATCACCGGCTGCCCGGCGGGCAGCAGCCCGATGCCCAGCCCCGCGACGATCATGTCCTGCACCAGTTCGAGGCTGTCGGCGCGGTGGGTGATCCGCGGCTCGAATCCGGCGAGCGCGGCGATCGCGCGGACTGCCTGCTCGTCGGCGGTATTGCGGGAGTTGACGATCCAGTCCCGGCCGGCGAACCGGGCGAAGACCTCCGGTGCGGTTCCTGGCCCGCGTCCCTGCCCGGCGGGCAGCCCCAGGCTCCACGGCATGCGGCCCAGCGGCCGGGCGTCCAGGCCCGCGGCGAAGGTCGCGGGCGCGAGGTTGTAGTCGTAGCTGAGCGCCAGGTCCACCTGGTCGTCGGCGAGCAGGCCAAGCGCCTCGGCGGGCTCGTGCTCGCGGATGTGCAGCCGCACGTCCGGGTGCTCAGCGGCCAGTCGCCGGGCCAGCGGCAGCAGCACTTCGCGGATAGCGGTCTCGAACGCCGCCACCCGCAGCGTGCCGGCCGGCGCTGCCGCCGGGTCCAGGTCGGTGCGCGCGGCCTCGATGGCGGCGAGGATCGTGGCTGCGTGCCCGGCCAGCCGCCGCCCGGCCGGCGTCAGCCGCACCTGCCGCCCGCTGGGCTCGGTCAGCGGCGTGCCCGCCTCCCGGGCCAGCGCGGCGATCTGCTGCGACACCGTCGAGGTGGTGACGTGCATGGCCTCGGCGACTGCCCGCATCGAGCCGAGGCGAGACAGCTCCAGCAGCAGTTCGAGCCGGCGCGAGTCCACCCGAAAATCATTCAACAATCATGAACAATATGTCCACCGAACTCACGTGGACGCGAACGATCTGGGCCGTGTGTACTGGCCTGCATGACCATCGCGACGCGCCCGGCCAGGTCCCGGGCCCGGACCGGCAGCCTGCTGGCCCTGGGGTCGATGACCTGCGTCCAGCTCGGCCTGGCCCTGTCGGTCGGCCTGTTCGGCGAGACCGGGCCGCTGGGCGCGGCCTGGCTGCGGCTGGCCTGGGGCGGCCTGATCCTGCTGGCTGCCTGCCGGCCCCGGCCGTGGCGGCTGCCCCGCCAGGCGCTGCTGGCGGCGGTCGCGCTCGGCGTGGTGACCGGCGGCGTGACGATGCTGTTCATGGAAGCGGTGGCGCGGATCCCGCTGGGCACCGCCAGCGCGCTGGAGTTCCTCGGGCCGCTCGGCGTGGCCGTCACCCGCAGCCGGGGCGGCCGGATGCTGGCCTGGCCCGCTCTCGCGACGGTTGGCGTGCTGCTGCTGACCCGGCCGTGGCAGGGCGACGCGGACCTGGCCGGGATCGCGCTGGCCCTGGGCTCCGGGGCCTGCTGGGCCGCCTACATCCTGCTCACCCAGGCGGTCGGCGACCAGCTGTCCGGGGTGCAGGGGCTGGCGATCTCGCTGCCGGTGGCCGGCCTGCTCGCCACGCTGGTGGCCGGGCCCGCCGTGCTCCCGCTGCTGACCCCGAAGCTGCTGCTGGCCGGGCTGGGCCTGGCGCTGCTGCTGCCGGTGGTGCCGTTCAGCCTGGAGATGCTGGCGCTGCGGCGGCTGACCACGGCCGCGTTCGGCACGCTGATGAGCCTGGAGCCGGCGCTCGCACTGGCGGCCGGGCTGGTGCTGCTGCACCAGGTGCCCGGCGGCTGGTCGCTGGCCGGGGTCGGCTTCGTAGTGGCCGCGGGCGTCGGTGCCGAGCGGACCGGCGCGCGGTCCGCCACTGCGGCGGACGCGCAGCCCGCGCCCGTCCCGGCCCGTCCCGCGACGGCGCCGGTCCCGGCGCAGCGCGCCCCTGACCCGGTCCCGGCCCGGCCCGGCCCGGCGCCCGGGTCCTCCCCAACCCCGTGATGGGTAGAATCCGCGCACCGATGGCGGAAGTCAGGTGGGTGCATGGATATACCGGTCTTCGTCTCGTGTCCGACTAGCCTGAGCCCGCAGCAGGCGAGTGCCCGGGCGGTCATCCTGCGCTATCTGAAGCGATACCGGCTGGAGCCCCGGGCTCTCGGCCGCTCGGACTATCCGACCGAGCTTCCGCTGCGCGAGGTGGCTGTCATCGCCCGGCACTGCGCCGGCGGCATCATTCTCGGATTTGAGCAGTATCGGAGCCTGACGGGCATCAGCAAGCCAGGCACCCCGACCGAGGAGCACCAAGAGCGGCCGGTGTCGTTCCCCACGCCGTGGAACAACCTTGAGGCGGGAATCCTTTTCGGCCTGGGCCTGCCCTTGCTGATCTTCAGGGATCCCACCATCTCAGGCGGCATATTCGACGCTGGGGTGACCGACGTGTTCATCCACCCGATACCCGGCCCCGCCGCCGGCGACGGGCTCAGCGACGTGTTCCTGAAGTGGCAGTCGAACGTACGGCAGCGCTACTACAGCGAGTAGAGTGCGGCAACGTCCGGCTCGGGGCGGCTGCACGCGCTGGCTCTGGCTGTCGCCGCGCAGTAAAACAGAGACGCCAGCTGGCCGCACAGGTTACCTGGCATCCGATGGCCCAGCCGGGCCCTCGCTGCACTCGGGGCCGGCCGGAGGCGGAGCGGAGGCCCTGGTGGGCGCGGTAGAACTCGACGGCGCGTTCAATGTCCGCGACGTGGGCGGCCTCAGCATGCTCGGCGGCGGGCGGATCCGCCCCGGCCTGCTTTACCGGGGCGATTCCCTGGACGCGATCTCCGCGCCGGACCAGGACCTGCTGTTCGGCCACCTGCGCATCGGGGTCGTCGTCGACGTCAGGACCACCGCCGAGATCAGCTTCGCGCCGTGGCGCGAGTCCCGGGTGCGGTACTGCCAGATACCGCTGGTGGACGCCCGGTCCCTCGGCACCCAGCCGATGGCCGCCGCCACCGCCGGGCAGCTGGCTGGCATGTACCTGTCGGACCTGCGGCACGGGGCGCAGGCGCTGGCGCGCATCCTCACCGTCCTGGCCGACCACCTCGGCGCGGACGTGCCGTGCCTGGTGCACTGCGCGGCGGGCCGGGACCGCACCGGCGCGATCATGGCGGTGCTGCTCGCGGCCGCCGGAGTGCGCGACGAGGACATCGCGGGTGATTACGTGCAGAGCAATCATCATGTTCATCACGTCACCGCACGGCTGGCGGCTAACCCGCTGTACGCGAACGGGCTCACGGCCAGTCACCAGCCAGTCCCGGCCCAGCCCGAGACGGTAACCCTGCTGCTGGCGGCGGTGCGCCGCGAGTATGGCACGGTGGCACGGTTCCTGCTCGACTGCGGGCTGCGGCCGGACGCGCTTGAGCACCTGACGGCTGCGCTGGCCGACGGGCCGCGCGATGCTCCGGCCGGATAACAGGCCGTCCGCCGCCGGTAACAGGACCGGCCGCCACCAGCCTCGCCGCAGCGGGGCAGGTGACGGCCGGCTGGTTCCGTGCCGCGTCAGGGCGCTAGCGATGCAGCAGGTGGCTGATCTGGAGGACGCCCAGCCCGAAGGCGGCGACGATCAGTGCCAGCAGCAGCATCAGCAGCACGCGCCAGAACGAGATCACAAACATCACGATCAGCGCCAGCACGATCAGGACCGCTACGCCATTGGACATCGCATTCGCCTCCCTTCCGCGGCTCGCAGTTCCCGGCCTGAGCGGGTCTTGCGCACCGCCTGAAAGTGCGCTTAGGGTGGGCCGGTAGCCTCCCGTCGTGCACTTGTTGATTCTTATTAGGGGGCGGGCCAAGAGGGTGTCAATGGCCTATTTCTGGCTGGCCAGTTTCGGTAATAGGCGCGACCGGGTCCGCCAATTGGCCGTATTCCGGTGGCAGTGAGCCGTGCGCTGGCGCCAGGGACGACGCCGATTCCCGCCAGCGATCCGTACGACCGGCCACATGGCAGCCAAATGGCAGCAACCCGGCGCAGGCAACGTCTCGATCTGCTAGATCATCCGGAGGGCCAGCCGTCTCCGGGTGATAACGTTTCGATCTTTCCCGCCGCCCGCGGCGGCTCTCGGGCTTACGATCACCGCGTGCTGACGTCAGCGCCCCGGCAGGCACTGCCCGCGACTGCGCAGTCCGGCACGCCACTGATCGGCCCCGCAGGGCAGGACCCGCCAATCGCGGCAGGTCACAAAGACGCCGATGGCTTCCGCCCGGGTGGGATGCTGCTGACGGACTGCCGTGTCCGCCTGCCGCAGTTCGATCGCCTCGTCAGTCGTGCCGCCCTGGCTAATGCGGTCGACGACCGCGCGCTCGCCGTCCGGTCCCTTCTTCATCTGCCCCGGCTGGCCGGCCCGGGGGGCTGGCTGGCCTACGGGCAGGTCGAGCGGGAGGTCCGCAAAAATGCCCGGCGACTGCGATTGGACGCTGATGCGGCAGCAGCGCTGATTCCAGCGGGAACATTTACGTTGTCGCAGCTAGCTTATGCCGAGGACGTCGATGAGAAGGTATCCGGCAGGCTGTTCTCGACCCTGCACTATCTGAGAAATGCCCGGCCCGGATCGCGCAGCTTCGCACTGCTCGATCCGGAAACGAGCCTCCCGGTCACCATCTGCAGTATCGCCCCGCTGGAATGGAAACGAGTCGGCAATTACATCGATGAGAATTTCGGCGTCCCGCTGGAGCGGATCTGGGACGTATCCCGCGTTTACTCCTGTGACGCGGCGCCACGCAATGCCATCTCGTATCTGCTCGCCAAGGTCCGCGGTTCCGCGGCCCGCAGTGACAGCAAGGTCGAGTTGCTGGTCACCGCCGTGGACCCCAACCTCGGCTTCACCGGCTCCAGCTACCGGGCGGCGAACTGGCAGCAGTGGCTGGCCGTCCGGTACCGGCCCTATCTCTACTGTGATTCCTGGTACGCCAGCCCACGGCAGCTTAGGCAACGCTTCGGCACCTCCAGCCGTGCGGAACTGCAGGCCAGATTCCCGCAGCACCGGTTCGAGCAGAGCCGGGTGCAACTGCTGGACTCGTTGATCTTCTGCTGCCGCGTCAGTCGGGAGACGGAGCCTGCGCCCGCGGGCTCGCTCCGTCCGCTGCATCGCTGACCTGGCCGTTGTCGCTGGCCCGCGGCGCGACGATGAACCGCGAGCGGCTCAGCAGCTGATCGACCCGCCGGCGGTCGGGCATCGAGTTTGGCAGCGGGTAGTCCGCGATCGCGGCAGCCATCGCCGCGGTGGCCCACAGGGCCACTTCCGCGGAGAACGCGTATCGCACCTCGATGAGCTTGGCGGCGAGCGCGGCGCAGAACGCGTCCCGGGCCGCGGAGGACTCCTTGTACGGTGAGGTGAACGTGGGGACCGAGAACGTCCCCAGGCTCTCCGAGTAGATCGTGCAGCCGCCCCCGGTGGGCACGCATAGCGTCTCGACGCCGTAAGCCAGTAAACGCCGGGCCACGGCGTCCAGGTCGAACTTGTCATGGCCGGGCGGGGCGTAGCGGCCCAGTTCCCAGGCGTTGGCGACCAGGTAGTCGATCTCGGCCAGCGCCTGGCCGGAGACGTTCCCGTCGGTATAGGGCTGGCCGGGGGTGACGATGATCAGCGGGCGGTCCGCCCGCTCCGGCGACCGGTGCACCAGGTTGATGGTGCGCTGCATGCTGTCGCGCGGCAGCTCAAAGGTGATCAGCACCGCGTCGCTCCTGCGCAGCTGAGGTTCGAGTCGCTCGATGTCGCGGATGTCGAGCCGTACCTCCCGCTCGTTGCGCCAGTTGACCGCCACGCTGTCGCCGAGCTCGAGCTCGATCACCCCGGTGAACGGCGTGCGCGCGTCCGGCACGATCTTCATCAGGGACGTGTCCACGTGCTCGTGCTCCAGGTAGGCCACGATGTCGTGGCCGAAGCGGTCGTCGGCTACCGCAGCGACCAGGGACACCTCCAGCCCCAGCCGGGCGGCTGCGATCGCCTGCGTCAGCCCCTTGCCGCCCGGCGAGAGCGTGAAGCCGTACGCCTCGCCGGACGTCTCAAGCTGCGGCAAGGTCTTGGTGTGGAAGGTGGCGTCCATCACCGCGCCGCCCACGACGATCACCCGGCCCGTGCCGTTCGGCGCCCGGTCGGCTAGCGGCGCATCGCCGGACACCGGCACGACCACGCTGGCCGAGCCGGCGGAGAGGACCTCGCGCCTGATGAGCTGGCGCGCCAGCTCGGCCAGGACGCGCTGCTCCGTTGTCCCGCGCAGTGCCCGGTCACTGGGGACCTCGCCGGGATCGGCTTCCACCGCGCGGTGCAGCAGTTCCCAGTTCGCGAGCAGGGTCCGGCGCCTGCGGCTGAGCAGGTCCGCGCACAGCGCATCGACGACCCGCGGATCGGTGCCGTGCCGCTGATGCGCCTCCGCTGTGACGCCGAGGGCCAGCACCGCGTCGGCGACAAGGCGGTCCGTGCCGCTGAGGGCGTCCCGGACGCACTCTGCCACCACGGACAGCGCAGCCCGCGCCGGGCCGACATTGTGAGTGCTGGCGTAGCGCTGCACCGCAGCCAGCCGGACCAGCGGGTTGGCCACCCCGGACGCCTCGCGCTGCAGCCGGGCGAGCGTCAGCCCGTCACGTGCCCGGAGCTTCTCCAGCGCATGCCGAAGTACCAGCTCATCCGGCGACTCGCGGTCCCCCCAGTCCGCCATCTGCTCTCCGCGTATAGGCGTTAACCTGGAAAACTATTATGAGCCAATTATTCCGTTTTCGCCAACGTCTGAACGGCGGAACACGCGACCGCCGGCCCGGCCAGCCCCGGTCTCCCTGCCGAATATGGCCCAGCATCAGGAAGCTTAGGTGTCGGGCGTTATGGTCCTGGTGTCCCGTGCCTGTCCTTGACTGTGTTTCCGTGATGGCGGCCGTGATGTGCGGGCATGGTTTATTGCCGCGTGTCAGTGACCGGGTCAGGACTCGGCACCGCTGGCCGCCTGGCGCATCGGTCCCTGCGCCAGCTGGGGGTGGTCGTATTCGTCGTGCCAGTTCCACCAGTCGTAAGGCGGGGTCTGGGGATAGCCCTGGGGGAGTCCTCCCAGGTCTCCTGCCGGCCGAGCGCGGTCATGTCGAGGTAGCTCCAGGTGCTGCCGAGCGCCTCGTCGCCGCGGTTGCTGAGGAAGTAGGTCCGGAAGACCCGAGATAGCTGGCCAGCTCGCCCAGTTCCCTCGCCCAGCCCTCGCTGTTCCCGCCGTACGCCTGGCGGTGGACGTCCTCAGGCGGCTGGGCGAACCCGGACTCCACCACTGTCAGCCGGGTGCCCGGGCCGGCCGGCTCCAGGGTGAACTCGACGTAAGTACGCCGCGGATCGTCCTCGGGCAGCCAGCAGATATGCCAGGTGAACCCGAACACGGCTGGCTCCTCCACCCGCTCCACCCGCATCTCGGCCGTGAACCCGTGGTCCCAGCGCATCCGGGCCGACCCGCCGGGCCGCAGGTCGATCTCTGCCTTGTTGCCGAACCACGCGCTCAGCCCCTCGGCCGTGGTCAGCGCCGTCCATACCTTGCCTGGCGGATGCGCGAGTTCCACGGTGCGCTCGATCCGATCCGGAAAACCCATCCCGGCCGCCATATGATAGCAATCATGTGGTTGCTATCATATGGCGGCCGAACGGTTGCGTCAACGATGGGCTGATTCGTTCCTGAGCGCGCGATCAGCCCGGCCAGTGATAGGTGGCGACAGTGCCGCCGCTGATGCTGACCACGCCTTCAGGGGTGGTGGCGTCCTGCCAGATGGTGTATTCGCCGGCGGCTAGCTCGGGGTAGACGGCGGC
>JBKQSL010000021.1:0-2629 GCA_052143655.1 Streptosporangiaceae bacterium
GATGCCCGCTGGCGTGTAGAGACTGTATGTGCCGGATCTGTGACATGGGATCAGCGACGGGGCATTGCGCCGCTGGCACCGCAGATCATAAGACAGGCCGATCCTGCGTGGATGGCAAACCGCAGGAGGCGCGCGGAAACGACGCGCCCGCTTGCCTAGTCAAATCGGGCAAGAGGTAACAGATATGCGCATGGCCCGTAATCGACGCAACCTTCCGGTTTGATACGCGTAGTGAGGATTACGCGCTGGCCGCCTGACGGGGCAACCTGTCAGTGAAAATTCCGAGAATTGCTGGGACGCCCGAGTCACCTGACTGCACCACAGCGTGGGGCGAAAGCCCGAGCGCGACGGTTCGAGAAGCAGTCAGCAGAGGGGTAATCAGCAGCCGAGCCCGCCTGGCCCAGCGCCGACGGGAAGGTTCACAGACCATGTACGGGACGCCCCCCGCGGGCGAAGATATGGCCGGGCCTGCATCGAGAGATGCAGAGCGATCCAGCAATGAGATCGCCCTATGCCGAAACGGGCATAGAGTAACAAGAGCGTCAGCATCTTCTGGTATGGAGCCCTGATCGCATCAGCGCCGATGTACTCCGGTTTGCTCTCCGGACTCCAGGTTTCGGACACTACACCCTATTCCTGACAGTTCATCCCGTTATGTCCAGTTCAAGCTGACTGGGCTGCGGGAGCCGCTTCCGCTCCAGTCCGGGCACGTCACGATGCATCCACGCATCGACTGCCCGGACTGGAGCGCCGGTCTGAACGAGCGACCACGCAGCGTGGCGCTTATCCGAGTACGGACCCCCGACCCTCACTCCCGTCGCTGCCAGGATGTGATCCTGCATCGCCGTCAGGAACGGCACGCTCGCGCAGGTCACGGCCCACCGGTACAGCCAGTCCCGCTTCAGGTAACCGTCCCCGTCGAAGTACCCGCAGACGAAACTGCCCTCGTGCTCTGACGGAACCTCGTCAGGCCACAGGATCGTCATGGTCTTGCGGTTCACTACCCCGTGGCGGGCCAGGTCGGCCACGAGCCCCGGATCGGCGATCATGAAGCGGGTCATCGGCGTGGTACGCACCTGGTATCCCCCGAGGCGCGCCCCTGGCGCGATCTCGTCTCGTGCCAGCTCGACCAGGCACCGGTCCTTGTCGTGAAGCGCGAGGATCACCTGCCCCGCTTTGCTCACGGTGCCGTCGGCCATCAGGAGGCCGAGCAGGTACGCCTTCACTGACGTGTCGATGACCCTGAAGTAGTCCGGCGCCAGGGAGTTGATCCCTGTCCGGTGCAGGGACTTGAGGCCTTCGAGCTTTGCCCGCACGTACACGCTGGCGAGCGTGCGGCCTAGGTTCCCGGCGATCTCGGGCGCCGACATCGTTGCGTAGTTGTCGTGAAGGTACTGCAGATGTTCGTCGGTCCACTTGGGCGCGTAGCCTCCGCGGCCGGGGCCTGACCGGACTTTGCTGCAGGACAGTCCCGCCTTGGCGGCGGCGGCGCGGACGGCGCGCTTGGTGCGGCCCGTGATCTCGGCGATCTCAGCGAGCGAGTGACGGTCGTAGAGCTCGCGCAGCTGGGTTCGCTCAGATTCGGTCCAGGGCCTGCATTCGCGCTTAGAATCGTTCACGTGAGCCTCCTAGTAAGGCTTGCCGTGCCCCGGCCTGTTCACCGCAGGTGCGGGGCTTGATTACTCTAGGTTACCGCTCCGGGCTGACATTCGCCCGCCCGACAGTCCGGAGGTGCATGGCTCAGGGCACTAACCGCCAGGGCGCGGCAGTAACAAACTCCCCCGCCTGGTTCGACTCCTCTGTCTCCGTCGGCCCGAACGGGTACGTGGTCGCTCCCGAGTACACCGCCACCGGCCTGCCCGGTGCCACCGCGCCGTCCCGGTACGCCGGTGCCACCACCTCGGGTGCGCCGACCACGGGCACGTTCGCCGCCGGGGATTTCGTCGTTGACCTGACCGGCAACATCTGGGTCTGCACGACCGCGGGCACGCCCGGCACCTGGAATGTCATCGGCGGGTCACCGAACGCCCAGTACTTCAGCGCGTCGGGGACCTGGACGATGCCGCCCTCGGCGCAGCAGGTCGCCGTCACTGTCATCAGCGCGGGCGGCGGCGGCGGGTCCGGCGCGGTCGAGCCTTCCGGCACGACGGCGTGGGGCGGCGGGTCAGGCGGGTCGGGTGCCGTCGCGTCGCTGACGATCCCGGCCGGCCAGATCACCTCGCCGGTCACGGTCACGATCGGCACCGGGGGCGCCGGGGGCACCGCGGTCAGCGTGAACGGCACGAACGGGAACAACGGCAGCGCCGGCAGCAGCGCCACCTCGTTCGGCGGCTACCTTCGCTGCACTCAGGGCGGCGGCGGTAACGGCGGGTCGACTTCCGCCGGCGGCGGCGGGTCGGGCGGGTCGGGGATGCTCAACGGGAACGGCGGCGCTAACTCGTCGGTCAGCGGCACTGCGGGCGGCGGCGGCACCAATCCTGGCGGCGCGTCGGGCGGCGCGGGCGGCGGTATCTCCGCCGTGCCGGCCGCCTATAACGGGGGTACGGGCGGTGCCACGTGGACTTCCGGCGGGACGGGCGCGGCGGGCGGCGTCGCCGGCGGTGCCTTGCCGGCGGCCGGCGCGGCCGGT
>JBKQSL010000022.1:0-12672 GCA_052143655.1 Streptosporangiaceae bacterium
CCCGTGGGCATGCCGGACAGATTTTCCCTGAAGGAAGTAACGGCGGCGGTGCCGAACCCGTCCGCCGACTCGGTCGTCGGCCGGCCGTTCAGGCCCGGCGCGCGGAAGGCGAGGCTGACGTGCGAGAACCGCCCGCCGGCCGCGGCCGCCCGGAGGATCTCGCCGAGCAGCACGAGCGAGGACGTGTCGAATCTGAGCCTGACCCGCGCCGACTTGGTCGACAGGTGCACCGAGGTGATGGCGTAGTACGCACGGCCGGACCGGGAGGTCAACGAGCCCAGCTCCAGGTAGACCTCGGTGCTCGCGGGGTCGGCCAGCAGCGACTGCGGGGATGCGGCTCGTCGCACCGCCGTCGCCTGGAGCAGCGGCACGGGGAACAGGAAGGCGCTCGTTACTCCCCCGGCGCAGAGGGCAGCCAGGACGGCACCGACGGCGGCCGGGCGGGGAAACTGTGCCCAGGGCCGCCGACGGCGCTCCGCGCGCAGGCGTCGTTTCTCGAAGCGGCGCCGGAACTCCGGGCCGGGGACTCCCTGGGCCCACAGGTTCCACACGGACGCGATCGGACCGCAGAGGTACACGGTGGCCTGGAGGAAGATGATACAGATGAGCAGCGACGGCCCGTGTCGCAAGCCGGCGAGGAGCCCGGCGGAGATGAACAGGGCGGCGGCCAGGATCGTCTCCACGAGAGTCAGCCGGAGCGCCGTGCGGATGCGGCGGCGGCCGCCGGCCTTCGAGGTCCTGAGGAAGACCCCGTCTCGTCGTGCCATCCCTTCGATGCAGGCGAGTGCGATGACCCAGGTGACCGACAGGCTGATGACGAGCGACAGGAGCGCCCGGCGATACGACATGGTCGTCCAGAGTCGGAGCGTCCACAACATGGTGATCGTGGCGACGATGATGAGCGACACCGGCAGCAGCGACCGGGCGCCGTCCATCGGGGAGACGGCGAAGCTGGAGTTCGTGACCAGCAGACCCGTGATCACGAGCAGCAGCAGGCTGAAGGCCAGCATGAGCAGATCCCGGAACCACCCGACCGACGCCATCAGGAAGTCGCGGCGCTGCGCGCTGGTGAGGTGGTTGTCGGGAGAGCGGTCCCATGGCATGAGGCTTCGCCAGTGCAGCCGGAGGATCTGCATGGCGCCGAAGCACCAGCGGTGACGCTGGGTGAGCATCCCGGCGAAGCTAGGTGGCACGACGCCCCGGCCGAAGCAGCGCGGAATGTACAGGCCGGACCAGCCGTCCCTGGTCACCCGGACCGAGGCCTCGGTGTCCTCGCAAATGCACCACTCGTTCCAGCCGCCAACGGCGGTCAGCGCACTGCGGCGGAACAGCCCCATCGTCCCGACGAACGGGACCGTGTCGCGCTCGTTGCGCGAGGACATGACCGACAGGTAGAAGGCTTGAAAGGAGTCCACGCAAGCGGCGTAGTAGTCGCTGCCCTGGTAGTCGCGGTTGCCCTCGAAGGTCTGCACGAAGCCGAGACTCGGGTCGGAGAAGTACGGGGCGGTCTCGCGCAGATAGTGCGGCTGGACGATGTCGTCGGCGTCGACCAGGCCGATGATTTCGGCGCGCGGGTCGGTGTAGCGGCGCAGGGCGAGGTTACAGGCGCCCGCCTTGTAGCCGGGCCAGGGGGCGACGTGGACGAAGCGGACGCGCTCACGACCCCGGCAGTACTCCTCCACCGGGCCCCACACGGCCGGATCGGAGGTGTTGTTGTCGATGACGACCACCTCGAAGTTCGGGTAGTCGATCCGCTCGACCGCCTTGATCGTCTCGATGAGCAGGTCGGGAGGCTCATTGTAAGCCGGGATGTGCAGCGACACGAAGGGCTGATAACTGGGGTCGGCCTTCGGGAACGGCCGCGACCGGCGTGCGCGGCACAAGACGTCGCTCACATAGTTGATGTTCGAGATCCACACGACCATCGCGGCCAGATCGAGCAGGATCACCAAGGAAGCCGTCAGCATCTCGAGGATCGAGTGCGTGGCGACAACGGCGATAAAGGCCGCGTAGACGATGAAGGTAAGGGCCGCCGCGAGGTACGAGGCGTAGAAGACCTGGCCGACGAAGTTGGTGTCCGGCTGGAGGGCCATCACGACGATCGAGGTGATGACAAGCAGATAGGCGGCCGTCTCGAGGCCGCCGATCGGCAGGCCCCACAGCTCGTGGGTGAGCAGGCAGGCGGCGGCCGAGATCGCTACTGCCCCCACCCCGCCAACGAAGATCTCGGTGATCCTCGAGCCCGTCCAGCGAAAGCGGGCGCCAGCGCCGCGCGCCGGGCTCAGCACGAGCACGGTCGACAAGATCAGCTGCACGAAGGACAGGTAGAAAATGTCGTAGAGATTAAATTTAAGCAACAATCCTAAGCTCCCCCTCGCGTCCCCTCCAAGAATTGCTTTGCCCACATTACCCTCGATCCATACCAGCAGGGGCGGTAACGTGAATTATGGTCGGGCCCTGATCTCATTCGCCTGCGTCCGTGGGCGTCTGCGTCCGGCCCCGTCCATCAGCGATGCCAACGACGTGCGAACGCTACGGGAAACTAACGGTCAACCTGACTGAGGCATCGTTAATCAGCTTTTTACCGAGTTAATCAGCTTTTTACAGAGCCGCGGCCTCCGTGCCGTCAGGCAGGCTCGACCGGGGAGGCGGCCGGCAGTTCCGGCGAGGCTGGTGGCCTGAAGCGACCCGCCTGCATGCGCCCAGGGGTCGCCCAGGGGGTGGCGGCGCTACCAGACCCGGACATAATCGACTAGCAGGTCAACAGGGAACTGCACGCTCTCCGGCGGAGTACCAGCTATCCCGCCGATCGCAAGATTAAGGATCATGAACATCGGCACCCCGGAGCTGAAGCACCAGTTGGCCATCTGCGCGGGCTCAACAGTCATGTACTTCACGCCATCCTTGTAGAAGGTGAAGCCCCCAGTTCCCGGGTTCCACCACATGCGCCAGGTGTGCCACCCATTATCGACGGCGATTGCTGTATGTTGCGTGAGCACGGCAGTGCCCGCATCATCCGGGGTATGGACCGACGTCTCCGAGGTGGAGCCGCCATAGTTCTCCAACATGTCGACTTCGCCGCACGCGGGCCAGCCCACCTGAGGGAAGTTGGCCCCCAGCATCCACCAAGCAGGCCACAGCCCGGGCTGAATGTCGAGCTTGATACGGGCTTCGAACATGCCGCGGTACTTGCTGAATTTCCCGAGGGTTTTGAGCCGGGCACTGTGGTAAGTGATGGTGGTCGAGCCGCCGGAGGTCTGGACGCTCTTGGTGGCGCGGATCATCAGGTTCCCGTTTCCGTCCAGGAAACTGTTCGCCCGTGCGGAGGTGTAGACCTCGAGCTCGTTATTCCCCCATCCGCCACCCCCTACGTCGTACCCCCATTTCGACGGGTCCGGGGCGCTGCCCGCCGGACCGTCGAATTCGTCCGCGAACGCGTAGGTAACTGCGGGCCGTGATGTCCCGATGCCGCATGACGTGAGCTGTGTCAGTGCCACTGTGCTGAGCGCAGCTGCCATGGATACGAAGGCACGCCGATTCACGGTCGGCTCCGGAGGCGGCGGCGCGTCCCCAGTCCACGGCGGCGTAAAACCAAGATCGGCAAGGGGCCGACGAAGCAGTGACTCTAGCGCGGCCTGGTGCGCGGGCCGCGGCCACGGCGGCGAGTCGGACTCCCACCGGCGCACAGTGCGCTCAGCCACGGACAGCCGCAGGCCACTGCGTCGCCCGGCGCCCGTGACAGCGTCGGCGAAGGCTCGCTGGGATCGGAGACCGAGTCTCCGCCTTGCGGCGCGGAGCCGGGTATTGCCCAGACCGGAGTTGCTCATCTGCCTCGCGATGCCCTCTATGGCCGCCCGGTAGTCTCGAGGTCCGCTGCCGGAAGCCGCTATTAAGCCACGGGATGTCCGTCACCACGGAAACTCCCGGCGTGACCAGTTAGGAGTACTGTTCTGCGTTCGTCGTGGCGGCCAGGACTGTGAAGCCAGTGATGAGGGGGGCGTCGGCCAGTCATCGTGTCGCTTGAAGAGATTTTAGTGGCAGTGTTGCGCTGGCCTGTCAGTGCGTGCGCCGGGGCGCGGTGACGTAGCTGACTGGCTGTCAGAAGGTCATCGTGAGCTGGTCGAAGGCTGCGTGAATCCGGTGGCGGGCGGGGATGTCGGTGGCGAGTTCGCAGGGGCCGCGGCGGAAGTTCTGAACGAAGGCGTGCCCGCCGGCCAGGGTCCGCGCGGACCGGTGGCGCTTGAGGCCGCGCATCGGCTGCCGCCTGGCTTTCAGCCGCCCTGATTGCTCTCGGCCGGGATCGTGCCAGCGCGCAGCGCGCGGGTGAAGAACCGCGAGGCGGCGGCCAGGTCGCGCCGCGCGGACGGCATGACGTCGATGACCTGGCCGTGCTGGTCGATGGCCCGGTACAGATAGGCCCGCCGGCCAGCCACCTTGAGGTAAGTCCCGCCGGCGAGCCACCGGTCCCCGTGAGCATGTCGGCAGAACCGGGCCGCCTCGATGAACTCCGGGGTGAACCGCTGCACCCACCGGTACGCGGTGACGTAATCAACGGTGACGCCGCGCTCGGTCAGCAGCTCCTCCACGTCCCGGCAGGACAAGCCATAGCGCAGTTCAGTTCACCACAGTCCGCTGCCGTTCACCGCAGACACCGCTGACCTGCCGATCCGTCCGCCACAGTCCGCCGCCGTTCACGGCGGTTCGCTGCGGACGGTAACCAGTTTGGTAACCAGCCCTTCCGGCAGCGCCCGGCCAGCCCGCAACAACCTGACCGAATAGCTGCTGCCCGCCGGACCGGCAGGCGCACTCGCCAGCACTGCGCCGCGGCGCGCTTCGGCCCCGTCCCCGTGCGCCCCGAGCCCTGCCGGGTGCCCCCGCCGGGTGCCCCCGCCGGCGTCCCCCGGCCCCCTACCGGTCAGCCGCGGCCAGGACGCGAGCAACCGGCCTGCACCTCTCACTGCGTCCGGGCCCTGCCCGCCGGCCCATGCCCGGCGGGCAGGGCGTGGCAGCCGACGCCGACGCTGGCGCGGAGGGCAGGGCGCCGATGCCTGAGCCCGGCAGCGGCGCGTGGCTCTCCGGCTGCGGGCAGTGCACACCGCCGGGACGCTGCCGCACAGCCAGCGCGCACCCCGCTGTCGGCGCGCGCGTGGCCTCGCCGCGCTGCCGCCTGCAGACTGCTTCCCTGATTTTCGGGCATCTGGCCGGGGAATCGGTCAGCGACCCCCGCCGGCGTGCTCAGTGCCTCGCCGGCCTAGCACCGCGCGAGCCAGGCCCGGTCCCCGCTACCGTGTCCGGGGTGTCCCGCAAACGCCGCGGCCGCGCCCGGCGGCATCGCCACGTCGAGTTCGGTCCCGCGCTGCCGTGGCATGAACGCGGGCCGGCCGACGATGACGAGATCGCCGCGTTCGACGATGATCGGGACGCCATCCGCCTGACCATCGCGGTCGAGCTCGTCGTCCGGGTGACCCGGCCGCAGGTGCTCCAGCGGTTCGCCGCCGAGACCCAAGCGGCCACCGCGCAGTCGATCGGCCCGGACGGCTTCGGCCCCCTCGCCTACCTTGCCGTGTGCCAGGAAGGTCTCGACGAGATCGCCGACGGGCCCGCCGGGCAGTTGCGTTATCTCGCCAGCCCCGGCTGCGTGATTTCCGGCATCCCCGGCGTCGCCGCCGAGGCAGCAACGATGACCATCACCGCTACGCCGCCCGAGGTCACCGCGGCGCTGCGCGAGGACCGGTCCGGCGACGTCGGGGAAGCGTCCCGGGAGCGTGACACCGATCCGGGACAGGACGAGGCGGCGGTAGCGGCCGAAGACGAGCCACCGTTCTGATCAGGAGGAAGCGGAATCCGTGCCCGGGCGGCGATCCATCCTTCGTCCTGCCCAGCGCATGCGATCACCGGGACCCGGCATCCGAGGGCACGCGAGGTCACTAGGGCACCATCCTTATTGCGGGCACCGCTACGGTGGCCGTTGTTGGGACTCGGCGGGAGCCGGGGTGACGGTCGGGTGCGGGTCGCCGGGAAACAGCCTCCATGACACCACCGCCCCCGGTTTCTCCGGGGACAGGGACTGGCAACAGGGGGACTCGCCGGGGCGATTCAGTCCGGGCGATGACCGGCCACGACAGCTACACCATCCGCCAGGCCGCTTACGACCTGCGGAAGCTTCGCGGGAAGCGCCTCGTCATCAAGCCCGGCCGCACACGCCGCTACCAGGTCCCTCCCCACGCTGCCCGCACTATCGCGGCCATGCTTACCCTGCGCGACCAGGTCATCGTCCCAATCCTCGCTGGCATCCGCAGCTCCCGCAGAGGCCGCAAACCCGCCACCTGGACCCACATCGACCGGGACTACGAGACCCTCCGCATCGGCATGCAGGCGCTCTTCCACGACCTCGGGATCACGCCCGTCACGCTTGCCGCCGCATAGACAACATTTTGTCGATCGGAGAAATGCAAGCTCCTAGCCTCTGCTGCCGTGGCACGGATCATCATCGCGGAGGTCGTTGCCGATGATGCAATCGATGATGCAATCAAGGAGAAGATCCGCGACAAGCACCCGCCCCTGACGTTCGAAACGGTCCGGCAGGCGCTGATCTACGCCAAGGACGTACACCCAGCCTGGGTAGGGGACGAGGAGCACGGACGCCGGGTCATGGCCGAAGCGCGCGGTCGGCCCGGTTCGGGCGGGGCGAGCAGACGCTGATGGACCTGAGCGTGCGGGACACCTGGGAGATCACGCCGGACCAGGTGACGCTGACCGGGCTGGACTGGGACGCGATCCTGGCCGAGGTGCGGGACGAGCTGGGCCTGCCGGCCCGGGCGCGGCTGCGGGCCGAGCCGCATGCGCTGCTGGTGTACGGGAAGGGGCAGCTCTTCCTGCCGCTGCCGAATACTTACGTCAGGTGGCCTAACTTAACTAACACGGGCGACATTGATCTGCAGCAACGATGATTCCAGATAGCCGAGGAAGGCTCACGGCGGTGCTGGCTGTAGTTGGTGCCTCACGCGGACTAGGCCGGGCGCGGTCGCCAGCGGGTTGCGGCGGTGGCTCGACGGTCTTAAAGTAGATCAATTCCGGCATTGACGGCCAGGGGGGACGCGCATGCACGGGACCAGGCAATGTCGGCTCGCGTTGAGGGTGACCCCGGTGCTGGCGGCGGCCGCGCTCCTGACCGGGGCAGCGGCCAGCCCGGCCGCCATCGGCCACCGGGCGCCCGGCCAGGCACACATCCTCAGCAGGATCATCGGCGGCCCGTTCGCCGCCCCGGTCGGCTTCGCGCCGACCCAGATCCGCAACGTGTACGGCTTCAACGCCATGGGCAACGACGCCAAGGGCAACCCCATCGACGGCCAGGGCCAGATCATCGGCATCGTGCTGTGGGACAGCGACGCCTACCTGCAGTCCGACATCGCCCAGTTCCTCAATACCTACAGCTACCTCAAGGGCATGAACGGCCTGACCAGCAAGACCGCGTGCACGGTCAGCACCACCATCCACGCCACGCCGTGCTTCGAGGTGGCCTATGCCACCGGCAAGAAGCCGCCGCCGATGAGCAAGAACGACATGGGTGAGGCCTCGCTCGACGCCGAATGGGCGCACGTCACCGCGGAGGGCGCCGACATCCTGTTCGTGGAGGCGGCCGGCGACAGCGGGCCGCAACTGCTGGCGGGAGTGGACAAGGCGGTGTCGATGGGGGCGACCGTGGTGTCGATGTCCTGGGACCAGACCGGCATCTCCGCGGCCGACAACAATCACTTCGACGTCTCGACAGCCGGCTTCGTGAGCGGCTCGGGTGACTACAGCTGCCCGGACAAGAGCGGGCAGATCTACCCTTCGGGGTCCTCCTATGTCCTGTCGGTCGGGGGCACGAGCCTGACCATCGACGGCACCACGTCGAGCCAGACGACGTGGGACAAGAGCGGCGGGTACGCCAACACCCAGGAGCCCAGGCCCGGCTATCAGCTCAACTGGTCGACCGATCAGTACCGGGTCGACAACGATGTCTCCTACAACGCCATCAACTACCCGATCACCCTGGCTGGCAAGTGGTACACGGAGGACGGCGTCTCGGCCGGCATCCCACAGTGGGCCGGCCTGGTAGCCGACGCCGATCAGGCCCGGGTGGCCCTGGGCAAGTCGGTGCTGGCGGCCAGCGGGCTGCTGGACGGGATTTACCTGGCGGCCAACTCGCACGAGCCCAAGCCGGGGGTCATCGACCCGGCCATGTTCAACGACATCACCACCGGCTCGGCCGGCTCGCCGGCGGAATGCAAGGCCACGAAGGGGTGGGACTGGCCGACCGGCCTCGGCACGCCGCACGCGAACGCGCTGGTCAGCGAGCTCGCCGACTTGTAGCCCGCGAGCCGGTCGTATCAGGTCGGCGAGTTCCCGACCGCCGAAGACGAGCGGCTCGCCGTGTCCTGAAGTTGGCAGGGCGGGGGACACAGATCGGTTCGGGGATGACGCCACCCGCGCGGTCATGCCGCCGCACCCGGAAATGATCCAAGTCGGTGACGCCATCTGGCAGCGGCCGCAGTGGCGCGGCCTGGTCCAGGGCGCGGTGCGGCCGGTGGGAGTTGTAGAAGTCCTCGTACTCCCGCAGCACCATCATCAGGTGCCGGTGGTTCCAGATCAGGGTCCGGTCCAGCAGCTCACGCCGGCAGCTGCCAATCACCGCTCCATGATCGAATTCATTCGCGGTGCCTGAACGGCGGAGCGGATGACCTGGATCCCGGCCGCCTGGAACACGGCATCGAACGCCTGCGTGAAGCTGGCGTCCCGGTCATGCAGGACGAACTTCGCTCGTTCCCCGGGCATCCCCCAGGTCCATGAGCAGGTTCCGGGCCAGTTGGACGACCCAGGACTGGACCGGGTGCTCCGTGGCGCCCAAGACCCGGGCCCGCCGACTGGCGTCCTCAATCACCGCAAGGACATTGGAGCTACCCGAATTTCATGCACACTCGGTGGCCGACCGGGACGTCCCCGGCGGGACAACCGCGCGCACCGGCGGCGGACAATGTCGCGGTGCCAGCGCAAAATCGTGGCCGGGGTCACGATCAGCCGCAACCCGGTCAGGCGCCCGGCCGGCAGCGTCCCGGCGAGCAACGCCAGCCACGCCCGGTCCGGCCATGTCAACCGAGATTGAGCCCTCGGCCGCTCGCGCAGGGCCACCGCGAGCTGATGGCGCAGCATCAGGATCTCGGCGTCCTTCCACCATGCCTCCCGCCGCGACAGGCCCAGCACCGACACGGCCTGGGTGACGATGAGGAAGATCAGCTTCACGCCCACAAGCCGAAGATCATCGCACGCCAGCCCGAACAGACCTGCCCGCCAGGTACCGTTCGCGTGACCAAGCCGACGGCGTTCCGCACAGCATCTGCCCAGGTGGCGCAGGTTTTCGGCACCCACAAGTTCCCCGCACCACGGGCGGTGGCCTTTTTGCGCTTGGAGGAGCGCAAACTGGCCGGGTCCAGGGTCCCGGGAATTCCCCGGCGTCGCCGGCCGGCCCAGTATTTGGCCAGGGTGGGCGAAGGCGTCAGTTGATGTCGAACTCGTTGCCCTCGGGGTCCTTCATCCCCGCCGCGTAGTGATCGAGGCCGTCGGCGCTCAGGGCTCCGGTGAGCGTGGCCCCGAGATCCGTCAGCGCCTGGCCGCGGCGTCGACTCGCTGCATGCGGGTGGCGAGCGGGTCCGAACGGCTGCCGCTGACGTGGATGTCAAGGTGGAGGCGGTTCTTGACCACCGTGGCGTCCGGCATCACATGGAACCAGATGCGGGGGCTCGTCACCGCGGGGATCGATGATGCTGTCCGGCAGGCATCGCGCTCCCACCGGCCTTCGGCGCTGTCCAGGTGATCGTGCCGCTCCTCGAGGCAGGCGTCGATGACGATCCTCGCGAGCGGCTCGGCGTGCTGGAGGGCGTCGCGGTCTCCGGGCTGTTCAGGTACTTCGGCACGGCTGGCCCGGAACCGGGCTCCGCCCGGCCGATGAAGCCGGCGATCGTTCCGTGCTCGTCGCGGATGGCGAGCATGACGCGGTCGCGGAAGTGGTCGATGAAGGTGCCGCGGGAGGACCGGCGGGCCAGGCCGGCTGCCTCGATCACGGTGTCGTCGTAACCGAGTCCGCGCAGGTGGCTGAGGAGAGCGGTCCACCCGCCGGGGGCGTAGCCGATGCGCCATCGCCGGGCGGTTGCGTGGTCCAGGCCGCGGGCTGCGAGGTAGCCGGGGACTCAGCTGCGGGCCGGGCTGGCGAGGTAGAACCGTTCGGCGTCCTGTAAGACATGGCTGATGCCGCCCCCGGCCGGAACCCGGCCGGCGGCCGAGTCGGCCTCGACCTGGCGGATGCCCCGGCATCCTGCGGTGCCCGCGCCGGGCACGATCGCGAGGCAGCCGTGGGCGAGGACGTGCGCCAGCTCGTGGACCAGCGCCACGGCTGCCTCACTGACGGTGAGGTCCGGGGCGATCGTGATCCTGTGGCTGGCCCAGTCCGTGGCGCCCAGGCCAGGACCGCAGTCCGTCCGGACGGCAGCGAACCCCTCGCGCCTGGCCAGCCAGGTCAGCGCATCCCACAGCCCTGGCGGTGGCCCTCCCCCGGCAGGTGCCGCCGGCTCCGGGCCTGCCGGCGGCGGCCGCTGGCACCAAGGCGGCCTCGCGCCGCCCGGCAGGCCGCCCGGGCCGGCCGGGCCGCCGGGGCCAGTCAGAGCGGCCGGTGCTGGGGGCCGGCTGCCGCTGGCCGGCAGGCTCGGGTGGTGACCGTTCCGGGCGATATCCGGATCGGCTGCCTGCGGCCAGCCGGCCTGCTGCCAGCCGGCGGGGCCGGCCGCGCCCGCTGCCGCGACGGGCGGCGGCGCTGGCGGCGGGGCGGGGGTGATCAGGCTGGCGAGAGCGGCGAGAGCGGCGTCCGGGGTCGAGTAGTCCAGCCGCGCCAGCGCCGGGGTCAGTGCCAGCACCTGGACCTGCCGCAGCACCTCGGCCGCAGCGGCCGGGTCCGCGAACCGGGCACGGGTCAGCGCCGCCTGAGCCCGCCGCTCTGCCCGCCGGGCGCAGGCCCCACACCGCCAGCCTCGGCGCCACCGCCGGCTCGCCCCGCGCCGCCCGGCGCATCAGCAGCACCGCGCACAGCCCGGCCGCGCCGTCCAGCGCGCCCCACAGCAGGTACGGCCACGGCCCCGCCAGGCCCATGTTCTGCCGGGCGAACCCGGTCAGGCCATGCGCGGAGATAGCCGCCGCCACCGCCGCGAAGCCGAACAGCAGCCCGTACTGCGCCCCGCTGCCGTCTCCCGCGCCCGCCGGGCCGCGTCGCCGGTCACCGGCAGCCGCCGCCCCGCAGCGGCGCCCGGCCCTCCCCGAAAACGGTGATCAGCACCCGCCACCCCGCATGACATAAACTCAAGAAAATATTGCAAGTTTTCATATCAACTCAAGTTGAGGTCAATATAGCCTGCGGGATCACCGGGCCGTCAACCTGAAGGTCCGTCATGACAGGCAGCGGTTGATCTGAGATGATGGCCGGAGTTGCGGAGGAGGCAGCCAGATGACAGAACCGGCCAGGACCGGAGACCAGGCCCGCCCTCCCCTGCGCACCCTCGCCGACAAGGTCAACTGGCTGATCAGCCGCGCGCACCCCGCAGGCCGCGGCCCCTACTCCAACGCCGAGGTCATCACCCTCATCGAGAAGGCCACCGGCGAGCAGTTCTCCCACACCACCATCTGGAAGCTCCGCAATGGCCAGGCCGCCAACCCCCAGATGCGCCTCATCCAGGCCCTCGCCCGCACCTTCGGCGTCCCCCCCGCCTTCTTCTTCGACGACTACGACGAGCAGCAGGCCGGGCTGCTCGCCGAGCAGATCGAGCTCCTCGCCCTCGTCCGCGACGCCCGCGTCACCAGCACCCAGCTCCGCGCCCTCCTCCAGCTCACCCCGGCCGCCCGCCAGGCCGTCACCGACCTCATCACACACACCGCGCGCAACGACACCCAAGAGCACGGCACTGGCAGCAACTAGCCCGCGCCCGCTGATGCGGGAAGCCATGACGGCGAGCCGCACCGGACTCAGCGCACGATCACGGCGCCGGCGGCCACGAGCCCGTGACCCGGACATGCCGCTGATCGATGACCAGCCCGCCGGGTAGCTGGACATCGGCAATGCCGACCGGATAGGCCGCGATGCTCGGGCCAGGGCCACCGCGGTGATCCCGGTTCCACGCACAGACCTGACTGGCCATCGTCTCGGCCAGAGCGGCGGCATCCGGGCCGAAGACATCGCCGCCGAGCTCGACCGCGCCGTCATCCGCCTTGCGCGCCGCGAGGTAGGCGCGCGGGCGTGGCCATCGACGTGCAGGAATCCGAGCGCTTCCGGCAGGGCGGCGGCGTGCCGCCGGGCCAGCGCCATGATCAGCTCATGTGCCTTGCCGACGGAGGCAAGCTCGGGACGTCGAGCATGACACGATAAGAGACCACGCGGAGCCACTCCCGGTAGCGGATGATCTTCGGCGAGACCTCTTCTGCCGGGGGCTCCGCGTCCTCACGGCGACCTCCGCATATATCCGCGCGTCTGCCTTAATGCCTGTTACACTCTATTTGCCCGACTCACCCTTGGTGAGAAAATCTCAATGCCTGGGTGGCCCTTACCCATGCGTCGTGAACGCCCAGGAATACCCGCCCGGTCGGCGGCATGTG
>JBKQSL010000023.1:0-23486 GCA_052143655.1 Streptosporangiaceae bacterium
TCAGCGAACTGGCCGTGGCCGGCGACACGGCCAGCGACGTCGAGTCGGGCCTGCGGGCCGGCGCGCGCCTGGTGGCCGGAGTGCTGACCGGGGCGGCCAGCCGGGAGGAGCTGGAGCAGGCCGGCGCCCCGCATGTGCTGCCTGACATCACCGGCCTGATTGCGCTGCTCGGCCTCGGCCCGCAGCTGCCGCCGCCGGGCCCGGATCAGCCGCCGACCGCGCCGGGCGAGCCTGCACCTGAGCTGGCGGGCTAGCCGGCCAGCTCAGCAGCGCGGCCTTCGCGAAGTACTCGATGCCGGGCTCGATGTTCGACAGCGACCCGCCGTTGGCCAGCGCCGCCGCGTAGACCGCGGAGAACGCCGCGCTCGCCTGGGCGGGGTTGCCGTTGATCGCGACCTGGCTCTTGTGGATCGGCTTGAGCAGGTCCTTGAACGAGGTCGGCGCGACCTTCACCTTCTTGGTGTCGTAGCCGATCGCCACGTAGCCGCCGTAGTCGCCGTACCAGGTGCCGTCGGCGGCCTTCTCGGCCGCCGGGATCTGGCTCCACGTCGCCACGTGGTCGGGGGCCAGCAGGTGCTCCTGGCACGTCCGGGGCCCGGGACTGCCCCTTGAGCTGCTGCATCGCGTTGATCTCGTCCTGGCTGGAGCCGTCCGGGTTGGCGTCATTGATTTTGATGCCGTACTTGGCGGTGAAGTCCTTCATGATCGTGCCGTAGTTGGCCCAGTTGGCCGGCCGCGTGATCACCTTCAGGTGACCTTCCGCCTTCGCACTTCGGTTATTCCCTCCCACTGCGTGACCCCGCTGGGGCCAGGACGCGAGCATCGTCGCGGGGAAAGTGACCAGTAAATTGCCGCCGAAGGGCCAGTTAAAACTGGGAAATGAATGCTTTAGGCCGGGTTGGTAATTCTCCTGAACCGCGGATCCGGCGGCCCGGCTGGGACTTGCCCCGCTGGCCCGGCTCATGCAAGGTGAGGCTCGGCGGCGCTCAGGCCCCGGGGCCGGCCCCGGAGGCCGCCCGCACGAGTCGGCCAGCCCGCAGCGCAGGGGGGAACATGGCAGCGGAGGCGGACGGGCCCGGCCGGCCGGCCGGCATCCGCGACGTGGCCCGGCTGGCCGGCGTCTCGGTGGCGACGGCCAGCCTGGCGCTGAACGCCCAGCCGGGGGTGGCCGAGGAGACCCGCGGCCGGGTGCTGGCTGCCGCGCAGCAGCTTGGCTACCACGCGAACCCGCAGGCGCAGGCGCTGCGCCGCGGCCGGACCACGACGTACGGGTTCGTGGTCCGCAATTTCGCCAACCCGTTCTTCCTGGAGGTGCTCAGCGGCGCCCAGCAGATCGCGGCGCAAGCCGGCGCGACGCTGCTGGTGCTGGACTCGCGCTACTCCCTCGACCAGGAGCGGGCGCACGTCCGGCAGCTGGCCGCCCAGCAGGTGGCCGGGCTGGCGATCGCCCCGGTCGGGCCGGGGGAGTCGATCCGGTTCTGGCAGCAGCTGCGCCCCGGCGCGCCGGTGGTCGCGCTGAACGGCGCGGCCGCCGGGATACCCGGGGTATGCCGGGTCGGGCCGGACAACACGGCGGCGATCGAGCTGCCGATGCGCCGGCTGGCCGGGCTCGGGCACCGCCGGGTCGCGCTGCTGGCTGCGCCGCAGCCGCTGATGGCCGACCCGGACCGGCTGAGCCATTTCCTGCGGATGTCCGCCGAGCTGGGCATCGAGCCGTGCGTGATGTACTCGCCGCTGACGATCGCCGACGTGCAGCAGGCCGCGGCCGTGCTGCTGACCGGGTCGGCCGCGCCGACCGCGATCATCACCAACTCCGACTACACCGCGCACGGGATCTACAAGGCCGCCCGCGAGCTGGGCCTGCCGGTCGGCCCGGGGGTCTCGGTCGTCGGCCACGACGACCTGCCCACCTCCGAGCTGCTGGACCCGCCGCTGGCCACGATCCGGATGGACCAGCGGGCCATGGGCCGCGCACTGATGCAGCGGCTGCTGGAGCGGGCGCCGCACGAGGACTTCCGGGCCCCGGTCGAGCTGGTCGAGCGCGCCTCGCTGCAGCCTGCCGCAGTCTGCTGATCACCCGCCGTTCATGCGCCTGGTGAACATCTGGTGATCGTGGCGACAACTCGGTAACGTCCCTTGACACCCCAGCTCAGGGTGGGTAAGCATACCGATGCTAAACGTTTTAGGCATAACTGCCGAATGCGGTTGGCGGGGAGGGACCGCTCACCTCCTGATAACGGTTAAGCGGCCTTTTCCGGCGGCCGCTTTCTGGGCTGGGGAACTGACAGGAGGCATTCGCGTGAGATCGTCGCATCGATTCGCGCTGGCAGGGCTTACCGCCCTCGCGCTGCTGGCCACGGGCTGCTCAAGCTCTGGGTCAGGCTCAAGCAGCAGTAAATGGGGCACGGCCGACTCGGCTGCGGCCGGCGGCGGAATGTCCGCACTGGTCAAGGCGGCCAAGGCCGAAGGCAAGCTGAACGTCATCGCGCTGCCGCCCACATGGGCCAACTACGGCAACATCATTAAAACGTTCGGGAAGAAATACGGGATTACCGTCAACTCCGCTAACCCGGACGGCAGCAGCCAGGACGAGGTCGACGCGGTGAAGTCGGAAAACGGTACCTCCAAGGCGCCGGACGTGCTGGACATCGGAATGGCCGTCGCGCTCGCCAACACCAAGCTGTTCGCGCCCTATAAGGTCGCCACCTGGAGTGACATCCCGGCCACCCAGAAGGACCCGGGCGGCCTGTGGGTCCAGGACTACGGCGGCTACATGTCCATCGGCTATAACTCCAAGAAGTTCGGCACGATCACCTCGGTCAGCCAGCTGCTGGGGTCGAAGTTCCACAACGCGGTCGCGCTGAACGGGAACCCGACCGAGGCCAACGCCGCGCTCAACGGCGTCATGATGGTCAACCTGGCCGAGGGCGGATCGGCCAGCAACATTGCCACCGGCGTGAACTTCTTCCACAAGCTCAAGCAGGCCGGCAACTTCAACCCGGTGCAGGCCACCGGCGCGACGATCAAGGCGGGCACCACCCCGGTCGTGATCAACTGGGACTACCTGAACACGCCCGCCGCCGTCGGCCAGGGGTCGAACTGGAAGGTCTTCGTCCCGTCCGACGCCACCCTGGCCGGGTACTACGCACAGACGATCAACAAGAACGCGCCCGACCCGGCCGCCGCCCGGCTGTGGGAGGAGTACCTGTACTCGCAGGGCGCCACCGACGGGCAGAACCTCTGGCTGCAGGGCGGTGCCCGGCCGGTCGAGATGACGGCCATGACGTCGAACGGCAGCCTCGACAAGACCGCGGCCGCCGAGCTGCCGCCGGTGATGGGCAAGCCGCTGTTCCTGACCGCGACCCAGGCCACCGACGCCGCCAACTACCTGGCGTCGAACTGGGCCAACGCCGTCAAGTAGCGAGCGATCCTTGGCTGTCGCCACTGCGACTGACGCGACCAGCGCCCGGCCCGGCAGGGCCGGGCGCTGGCGCCCGCATGGTGCCTGGCTCGGCACCGTCCCGTTCCTCGGCTATGTCGGAGTGTTCCTGCTGCTGCCGACCGGGATCGTCGTGTGGAACGCATTCCGCAATCCGGCTGGCCAGTTCGCTCCCGCCAGCATCAAGGCGCTCACCAGCCCGGCCGTGCGCACCGTCTTCACCGGGTCGATCGAGCTGTCGGTGCTCTCCGCGCTGATCGGGGCGGTGTGCGGCGCCATCCTGGCGTACGCGGTGGCCGCGGGGAACCCGGACGGCGTGGTGCGCCGCGTCTATATCGCCGCGTCCGGCGTGCTGGCTCAGGTCGGCGGGGTCACGCTGGCTTTCGCCTTCCAGGCGCTGATCGGGCCGGCCGGGCTGCTGATGCACGCCAGCTGGTACTTCAACTTCCCGTGGGGCATCATGCTGATCTACGCCTACTTCCAGATCCCGCTGATGGTGCTGGTGTTCCTGCCGGCCATCGATGGCCTGAAGATCCAGTGGCGGGAGGCAGCCGAGAGCCTCGGCGGCTCGACCTGGCGGTACTGGCGGCACGTCGGCGTCCCGCTGCTGACGCCAGCCTTCCTCGGCGCTCTGCTGCTGCTGTTCGCTAACGCGCTGTCGGCCTACGCGACGATCTTCGCCTGGGAGGACCAGATCGCCTACACGGTGCCGCAGGAGATCTACATTGCGATCAACAGCGAGGTCGGGCTGAGCAATGTCAACGTGGCCGATGTGCTGGCCCTCGGGATGGTGATCCTGGTGGCGCTCGTCATGACGGGATATGCGCTGCTGCAGCGGAGGGCGGCCCGATGGCTGCAGTAACGTCGGTCGGCGAGGCGCCGCTGGCCGCTCCGGCGCCGGGCCGGCCCGGCATGCAGGCCGGCCGCCGCCGGAGGCTGAACGCCTTCCGCTACGTGGTCTTCACCCTCTTCGGCCTGTTCTTCCTGCTGCCGCTGCTGGCCACGGCCCGCTACTCGCTGGAGGGCAGCAAGCTCGGCACCTGGTCGGTGGCGCCGTGGAAGCAGATCGTCTCCTACCCCGGCCTGCTCAGCGCGATCGAGATCCAGCTGGAACTGGCCGCTCTGACCTGCCTGGGCGTCCTGGTGCTGCTGGTGCCGACGATGATCTGGGTCCGGCTGCGGGTGCAGCGCTTCAGCCGGACGCTCGAGTTCATCTGCGTGCTGCCGCTCACCATTCCCGCGATCGTGATGGTGGTCGGCCTTGGCCCGATCTACAACCGGATCGAGCACTACAACATCTCCGCGCTGATGCTGTTCTGGGCCTACGTCATCCTCGTGCTGCCCTACGCCTACCGGGCCCTTTCCGCCGGGCTCGGCGCGATCGACGTCACGACCCTGGCCGAGGCTGCCCGCAGTCTGGGGGCAAGCTGGCTCACGGTGATGTGGCGGGTCATCGTGCCGAACATGAGCCAGGCGATACTCAACGCGACGCTGCTCAGCGCGGCGCTGGTGCTCGGCGAGTTCACCCTGGCCGAGATCCTGAACTACGTCACGCTGCCGGTCGCGCTGTTTAACATCAGCCGGGCCACGACCAACGCCGGGGTGCTGTTCTCCACCTCGCTGGCCGCGCTGCTGTTCGCGTTCGTGCTGCTGCTGATCCTGTCTTACGTCGGCCGGCGGCGGCGCCGTAGCCGGGGATGAGGTAACTGACCGTGACTACGCCAGTGTCCAGCACCGGCGACCGCGCGTCCCGCACCGCGGTCGAGGTCAGGATGGAAGGGCTGCGCCGGGAGTACGGCCCGGTGATCGCCCTGGACGGGCTCGACCTGACCATGCGGCCCGGCGAGCTCGTTGCGCTGCTCGGCCCGTCGGGCTGCGGCAAGACCACCACGCTGCGGCTGCTGGCCGGGCTGGAGGACGCCGACGGCGGGCACATCACCGTGGGGGGCAGGGACCTGACTCATGTCCGCGCCAGCAAGCGCGACATGGGCATGGTGTTCCAGGCCTACTCGCTGTTCCCGCACCTGACCGTGCAGCAGAACGTGGCGTTCGGGCTGCGGCTGCGCAAGGTCGCCGCCGCGGCCCGGGACAAGCGGGCGCTGGAGATGCTGGACCTGGTGGGCCTGTCCGGGCAGGCCGGCCGCTACCCGCACCAGCTGTCGGGCGGCCAGCAGCAGCGCGTCGCCCTCGCCCGCGCGCTGGCCATCGAGCCGCAGGTGCTGCTGCTGGACGAGCCGCTGTCGGCGCTGGACGCGAAGGTCCGGGCTCAGCTGCGGGACCAGATCCGGCGGATTCAGCTGGAGGTCGGCATCACCACCCTGTTCGTGACCCACGACCAGGAAGAAGCACTCGCCATCGCCGACCGGGTCGGGGTGATGAGGGAGGGGCAGCTGGAGCAGCTGGCCCCGCCGACTGAGGTGTACTCCCGGCCGGCCACCGCGTTCGTGGCCGAGTTCGTCGGGCTGACCAACCGGCTGCCCGGCACGGTCAGCGGGACTGCAGTCACGGTCCGCGGCCGCGACCTGCCGCTGGTGGACACGACCACGCCGCCGGGACAGGTGGTCGCGCTGGTACGCCCCGAGGCCGTGACGCTAGCCAGCAGCGAGCGGGCCGAGTCCGGGCCGCTGACCGGCAGCGTGATCGCCACCACGTTCCTCGGTGCGACCAGCCGGGTCACCGTGGACCTGGGCGACACCACAATCATGGCGCAGCTGCCCACCTCGGAGGCAGCGGCTTTGACCGCGGGCAGCCAGGTCACCCTGTCGATCCGGCCGGACCCGGTGCTGGTGTCCGCCGATGGCCCGGCTGCGAGCGAGGGTTGAGCGGCCACCACGCGCCGCTGACCACTGACCGCCGTCTCGGCCCCGGCCCGGTGCTGCGCCGCGGCGCAGCCGCGGCCTATCACGCCGTCACGGTCATCGAGGGCGAGCCGCACCTGGTCCGGGCCGATCTCGGGCCGCCGCCGGATCCGGGCCGCGAGCGGCCGCCCGCTGCCGGGCGGCCGCTGCTGTGCCTGGCCCACGTCACCGACCTGCAGCTGGCCGACGTGCAGTCACCGGCCCGCTTCGAGTTCCTGAACCGGTACTTCGCCGACCCCCGGTACGCGCTGATCGTGCCGGTGCAGCGGCCGCAGGAGGCGCTGACCGCGCACGCGGTCGAGGCGACCGTGCGCACGCTCAACACGGTGCGCGGGCCGGTCACCGGGCTGGCCCCGCAGCTGGCCGTGACCACCGGCGACGCGATCGACAACGCGCAGTGGAACGAGCTGGCCGCCTTCCTGGCGCTGCTGGACGGCGGCCTGGTCAATCCGAACTCCGGCGGTCCCGGCTATCAGGGGGTGCAGTCCCTGGACTGGCCCGACGACATCTTCTGGAAGCCCGACGGCCCCGGCCGGGACGGGCACGACTACTTCCGCCAGCAGTTCGGCTTCCCGCACCATCCCGGGCTGCTGGAGCGGGCCATGCGCGCGTTCACCGCCGGCGGCCTGGCCAGGCCGTGGCTGTCCTGCTTCGGCAACCACGAGGCGCTCAACCAGGGCGTCGGACGGGCCACGCCCGGCCTGGCGCGGGCCCTGACCGGCGGGCGCAAGCCAGCCGCGCTGCCGCCGGGCTTCGACCACGACAAGGCGCTGGAGCTGTTCACCGACCAGCCCGACGCGTTCATGGCCGGGCCGTCCCGGCCGGTCAGGCCCGACCCGGCGCGCTGCCCGGTCACCCGGCAGGAGTTCGTCGAGGCGCATTTCCAGCCCGGGGCCCGGCCGCTCGGGCACGGGTTCAGCGCGCAGAACCGGCGCGACGGCACCGCCTACTACGCCTACGACACCCCGGCTGTGCGGCTCATCGCGCTGGACACCACCTGCCTGGCCGGCGGCGCGGCCGGCTGCCTGGACACCGTCCAGGCCCGCTGGCTGGAAGCCCGGCTCGCCGAGGTGCACACCCGGTACCGGGCCCCGGACGGCACTGAGATCCGCACCGATGCCGACGACCGGCTGGTGATCTTGTTCTCCCACCACGGGCTGGAGACGCTCACCAGCACCCGGCACGCCGGGCCGGACGGCGAGCCGCTGCTGGCCGCCGCCGACCTGCTGGCGCTGCTGCACCGGTTCGGCAACGTGGTGCTCTGGCTCAACGGCCACACCCACGCCAACACGATCCGGCTGCGGCCCGATCCCGGCCATCCCGGCCGCGGCTTCTGGGAGGTCACCACCTGCGCGGTCATCGACTGGCCGTGCCAGACCCGGCTGGTCGAGCTGGCCGACCACGGCGACTACCTGTCCATCGCCTGCACGATGGTCGACCACGACAGCCCGCCGGTGCCCGCCGAGCTGTCCAGCGTGACCGGGCTGGCCTCGCTGCACCGCGAGCTGGCCGCCAACATCCCGCTGCGCGGCGCCCACCACACCGGCGGCACCGGCCTGCCGCCCGACCGCAACGTCGAGCTGCGGCTGACGCCACCGTTCCCGCTGGACCGGGCGCCCGGAGCAGCAGCCGCCGAGGCGGCCCGGGCCGGCTAGCGCCGCGCGTGCTTCCCGGGGGGGCTACTTCCGGGCGGCCGCGAGCGTGCTGATGTCGGCATCGCTGCCATCGAAGCGGACCTGCGCCGCGCCGGTCCGGCCGAACACCCAGAGGGTCAGCTCGCCGGGGGTGCCAGCGACCGTGACCATCGGAGTGCGGGCCCTGACGGTCAGCCGCAGGCTCGGCGAGCCCGGCTGGCCGCCGCCCGGCTCGACGGCCCGGGCCAGCTCCACCCCGACCGGCATCCTGCGCAGCATCTGCCTGGCGAGCCTGAGCCGGTCCCACAGCAGGTCGGACAGGCCAGCGGGCAGGTCCCGCGGCTCCCACTGCGGCTGTCCGCGGCGGGCATCCTCGTGGTGCACGAAGAACTCGACCGCGTTGGCCCGCTCGTCCACGCCGGGCAGGCCGGACAGCGACAGCCGCGGCGGCCCGGTCCTGATCATCTCGACCAGCCGGGGAAACGGCGTGCGCTGGCTGAGCTGGTCCTGCAGCCGCTGAGTCCGCCCGGCCAGCGGGCCGCCGGCCATGCCGAGCGCGGCATCCGGCCGCCGGTCGCGCAGCACGAGGTGCGCCGCCAGGTCCCCGGTGCGCCACCCCTCGCAGAGGGTCGGCTCGCCGGGCCCGAGGTGATCCAGCAGCGCGCACAGGGCCTGCCGCTCGTCCTGGGCGTAAGTAGTCATCCGCCGATCGTAGGACACCACGCCCCCCCGCAGGCCGCCGGCGGCGGCGGTGCCCGCAGGGCGGCAGGCTAGCCTGCTGGGGAGGCGAAGGGAGACTGCCGTGGCCATCAGGGCACCGGGCCGGCGCGACCTGCTGATCGTGCTCGCGCTGGGCGCGGCGGGCGCTGCTGCGGTGCTGCTGGCGACACGCCAGGGCTGGGGACGGGTGACGATCGACGAGCCCCGGCCGCTGCCATCTAGCGTCACCCGGCTGACCGGCCAGGCCCTGGTGCCGGCCGCCAGCCCGCTCGCGGTAGCAACGCTGGCCGGGCTGGCCGCGGTGCTGGCCACCCGGGGCCTGCTTCGGTGCATCACCGGCATCCTGCTGGCGGTCTTCGGCTCCGTCATCGCGGCCGCGGCCAGCATCAGCATCTCGGCCGCCGACATGACCGCCGCGGCGGGCACCAGCGCCGGGCCCGCCACGGGCGCGGCGGCCGGCACGGCCGCGGGGTCGACGACCACCGGCAGCTCGCCGGGCGGCCCGGCCGCGCCGGTGGCGGGCTTTCACGCGCACGCGGCGCTCACCGCGCTGCCGTGGCGCCCGGCCATGATCGCCGGAGCGCTGCTGATCGTGGCGGCCGGCGTGATGACCACATGGCGGGCCGGCCGGCTGCCGGGGATGTCCAGCCGCTACGACGCCCCGGCGGCTGTCCCGGCAGGCCCGGAGCGCGAGCCGGCGGCGGCCAGGACCGGCCAGGCGCCGCCGCGGCGACTGCGCGGCCGGGTCGGCGGGGCGCAGCTCCCGGACGCCGATGCGGCATCGCTATGGGAGTCGCTCAGCCGCGGCGAGGACCCGACCGGGCCGCCGGCCGCGGTGCCCCGGGACTGAGCAGGGACCCCGGGAATAACACCGGCGGCGCCGGAGCTAACTTCTGCCGGGTCGCGGTCGGCCGCCCGGCCGGGCCCGCCGGGCGAAGCCCGCAAGACGGGTGATCTCGGCCAGCTGGGTATGTCGAGATACGCTTGGCCAGAAAGTCGGCGAGTGCGCTGTGAGGCAGGAGGCAGCCAGTGCGGTCAGCACGGCATCTGACCCGGTCCGGGCGCGGCAGCGCTGCTGCCCGCCCGCACGAGCTCGTGTCGCTGGCGTCCCGGCTGATCGTCGCGCAGGCCGGGATGACCACCGCGATCGGGCTGGCCTACAGCCGGCGCAACATGCCGTGGCTGCTGGTCACGTTCATGCTGGCGGTCTCGCTGTTCCTGCTGGCCCTCGTGGTGCGCTCCGGCACGCACGGCGCCTGGGTCACGGCGGTGGCATTCGAGGCGTTCTTCGTCGTCATCGGCCTGTACCGGTTCGTTTTCGACCGCTACCTGGGCGGCACCCTGCTGGGCATCGCCGCCTTCGGTGCGCTCATGCACCCGGCAGTGGGCCGGGCCTTCACCGCGCTTCCGGCGCGCCGCCGGGAGGCGCAGGCGTTCGCCGACGCCCGGTATGACGACCTCGGCGACTCCGAGCCGCTCGGCGAGCAGGCGGGCTGAGGTCCCCGGCCCGGGCCTCCCGGGGGCGGCCGCGCGGCCGCCGTTGCCTGCTCGCTACCATCGGACGGCAAGGCAACACCCACCCCGAGGGGGCAGGCAACCGCGTGAGCGAGCTTGCGAGCGAATCAGCACGCCTAGCGCGACGCACCGCGGCGCCGCCGGTCAGGATGCCCGGATGAGCGTCCTCGACGACATCCTCGCGGGCGTGCGGGCCGACCTTGCAGTCCGGCAGGAGAGCGTCCCGCTGGAGCAGCTCAAGCAGGCGGTCAGCCGCGCGCCGTCGCCGCTGGACGCGATGGGCGCCCTGCAGTGCGACGACGTCGCGGTCATCGCCGAGGTCAAGCGGGAGAGCCCGTCCAGGGGCGCGCTGGCCGCGATCGCCGACCCGGCGGCCCTCGCCGCGGACTATGCGGCCGGCGGCGCCCGGGTCATCAGCGTGCTGACCGAGCGACGGCGCTTCGGCGGCAGCCTGGCCGACCTGGCCGCCGTCCGCGCGGCCGTGCGCGTGCCGCTGCTGCGCAAGGACTTCGTGGTCTGCTCCTACCAGCTGTGGGAAGCCCGGGCGCACGGCGCTGACCTGGCCCTGCTGATCGTGGCCGCGCTCGAGCAGAACGCGCTCGTCTCGCTGGTGGAGCGGGCCTGCTCGATCGGCCTGGTGCCGCTGGTCGAGGTGCACACCGACGCCGAGGTGGACCGCGCGCTGGACGCCGGCGCCCAGGTGATCGGCATCAACGCCAGGAACCTGGCGACGCTGGAAGTCGACCGGGACGTGTTCGCCCGGCTTGCGCCGCGCATTGCGCCGGGTATTGTCAAGATCGCTGAATCGGGCGTGCGCGGACCGCATGACCTGCTGGCCTACGCCGCTGCCGGTGCCGACGCGGTACTGGTCGGCGAGTCGCTGGTCACCGGCAAGGACCCGCGGGCCGCGGTTGCCGACCTGGTGACCGCGGGCTCGCATCCGGCGCTGCGCGGCGACCGGGGCAGCGCCCAGCCGGGCCGGGCGGCGCGGCGGCCAGGGCGCGGGCGGCCGGGCGACGGTGCCGGCAGGCGCGGCCCGGACTGATGCCCTCCCGGCGCGCCGGGGCGATCAGGCACGCCGAAAAGAACAGGACTGCGGAGGAAACCCATGAGCACCGCGCCGGCTGCGGCCATGCCCGACGCGACCGGTCACTTCGGCCGGTTCGGCGGGCGGCTCGCGCCCGAAGCGCTGATGTCAGCACTTGACGAGCTGACCATCGCCTACAACGAGGCCCGCGCCGACCCCGCGTTCGGCGCCGAGCTGGCCGCGCTGCTGCGCGACTACGCCGGGCGGCCCACGCTGCTCACCGAGGTGCCCAGGTTCGCGCAGCGGGCCGGCGCCGGGCGGGTGTTCCTCAAGCGCGAGGACATGGCGCACACCGGCTCGCACAAGATCAACAATGTGCTCGGCCAGGCGCTGCTGACCCGGCGGATGGGCAAGACCCGGGTGATCGCCGAGACCGGGGCCGGCCAGCACGGCGTGGCCGCCGCGACGGCCTGCGCGCTGCTGGGCATGGAGTGCGTGGTCTACATGGGCGAGGAGGACACCCGCAGGCAGGCCCTGAACGTGGCCCGCATGCAGATGCTGGGCGCCGAGGTGATCCCGGTGACCACCGGGACCAGGACGCTCAAGGACGCCATGAACGAGGCGTTCCGAGACTGGGTGGCCAGCGTCGCCAGTACGCATTACTGCATCGGGTCGGTCGGCGGGCCGCACCCGTTCCCGATGATGGTGCGCGACTTCCAGCGGATCATCGGGGTGGAGGCGCGCCAGCAGATCATCGCCAAGGCGGGCCGGCTGCCGGACGCGGTCATCGCCTGCGTCGGCGGCGGCTCCAACGCGATCGGCATCTTCCACGAGTTCATCGGCGACGAGAGCGTCGCGCTGATCGGCTGCGAGGCCGGCGGGGACGGCCTGGCCACCGCCCGGCACGCGGCCACGCTGACCGCCGGCTCGCCGGGCGTGCTGCACGGCATGCGCACCTACCTGCTGCAAGACAGCCAGGGGCAGACGCTGGCCACCCACTCGGTGTCGGCCGGGCTGGACTACCCGGGCGTCGGGCCCGAGCATGCCTGGCTGCACGACACCGGCCGGGCCAGCTACCGCGCGATCACCGACGCGGAGGCGATGGAGGCGTTCTCGCTGCTGTGCCGCACCGAGGGGATCATCCCGGCGATCGAGTCCGCGCACGCGCTCGCCGGCGCGCTGCAGATCGGCCCGCAGCTCGGGCCGGACGCGGTACTGCTGGTGAACCTGTCCGGGCGCGGCGACAAGGACGTGGACATCGCCGCCCGCTGGTTCGGCTACCTGCCCGGCGGCGCCGCGGCCGCCGGGACCGGGACCGGGCACGGCCCGGCGGAGGCCCGGCCGTGAGCGCGGTGAGCGTGGCCTTCGAGAAGGCGGTGGCGCAGCACCGGGCCGCGCTGGTCGGCTACCTGCCCGCCGGGTTCCCGTCGGTGGACACCGCGGTCGCGGCCGCGGTGGCGATCGCGCAGGCGGGCGCGGACGTCATCGAGATCGGGCTGCCGTACTCCGACCCGCTGATGGACGGCCCGGTCATCCAGGAGGCAGTGCACCGGGCCCTGACCGGCGGGGTCACAACGGCCGACGTGCTGGCGACCGTCCAGGCGGTGGCCCAGGCCGGCGTGCCGGTGCTGGTCATGACCTACTGGAACCCGGTCGAGGCCTACGGGGTGGCGGCGTTCGCCCGGGACCTGGCTGCGGCTGGCGGCAGCGGGATGATCACCCCGGACCTGACCCCGGAGGAGGCCGGGCCGTGGCTGGAGGCGGCCGCCGCCCGGGACCTGGACCCGATCTTCCTGGTCGCCCCCAGCTCCGCTGACCAGCGGATCGAGCTGATTACTGCGCAGTGCCGCGGCTTCGTCTACGCGGCCTCGCTGATGGGCATCACCGGCGCCAGGGACGCGGTCGGCGGACAGGCCGCCGGGCTGGTCGCCCGGGTGCGCCAGCACACCAGCCTGCCGGTGGCCGTGGGCCTCGGGGTGCGCGATGGCGACCAGGCGGCGCAGGTGGCCGGCTTCGCTGACGGCGTGATCGTCGGCTCGGCGTTCGTGCAGCGGCTGCTCGCCGCCCCCGATGCCGCCGCCGGCCTGGCCGCGGTCCGCGAGCTGGCCGCCGACCTGGCCGCCGGAGTGCGCCGCCGCCCGTCATCCGCAGGCTGACCGGCGGCCGGGGATCTTCCGCGCCTGCGGCTTCTCGATATACTGCAGGTCGTGGCGCGGTCTAGCGCGTTTACCATGCCGGTAACCGCTGCCCGCGCAGCCACGGCACCAGGGCCGACGTAGTCCCGACCTATCGCGACAGCATCTGGCGGAAGACGACGGGAGCGCGGATGGCCTCTGCATTGAGCCTGCGGCCGCAGGGACTCTACGACCCGAGCTTCGAGCACGACGCCTGTGGCGTCGGTCTCATCGCGGACCTGTCCGGACGTCCCCGGCACGCCACGGTCAGCCAGGCGCTGACCGTCCTGCGCAACCTGGAGCACCGCGGCGCCAAGGGCAGTGACCCGCACACCGGGGACGGAGCGGGCATCCTCACCCAGATGCCGCACGAGTTCTTTCGCGCCGTGTGCGATTTCTCCTTGCCGGAGCCGGGCGGCTACGCCGCCGGGCTGATGTTCCTGCCGCCCGAGCCCGGGCTGCGGGCCGCGGCGATGGCCGCGGTCGAGCGGCTCGCCGCGGTCGAGTACCTGACCGTGCTGGGCTGGCGGGACGTCCCGCACGACCCCAGCTGGTGCGGGGCCGGGGCGCGCGCGGTGCTGCCGTACCTGGCCCAGTTGTTCGTGGCCCCGGTCCCGGCCGGGCCCGACCAGCCGCCCGTCACCGGCCTGGCCCTCGACCGCCGGGCGTTCTGCCTGCGCAACCGGGCCGAGCGGGAGACCGGCATGTACGCCGCGAGCCTGTCGTCGGCGACGATCGTCTACAAGGGGATGCTCACCCCGCCGCAGCTGGAGCCGTTCTTCGCCGACCTGTCCGACCCGCGGTACGCCTCGGCGCTGGCCCTGGTGCACTCCCGGTTCTCCACCAACACGTTCCCGTCCTGGCCGCTGGCGCACCCGTACCGGTACATCGCGCACAACGGCGAGATCAACACCGTGCGCGGCAACAGGAACTGGATGTGCGCCCGGGAGGCCCTGCTGGCCACCGACCTGATCGGCCCGGATGCCGACGGCCGCGGGATCGAGCGGATGCTGCCGATCCTGGATGACACCGCCAGCGACTCGGCCAGCTTCGACTCCTGCCTGGAACTGCTGTACCTGGGCGGCCGGTCACTGCCGCACGCGCTGCTGATGATGATCCCCGAGCCGTGGGAGAACCACGCCGAGATGGACCCGGCGCTGCGCGCCTTCTACGAGTTTCACGCGACGGTGATGGAGCCGTGGGACGGACCCGCGCTGATCGCGTTCACCGACGGCACGGTGATCGGCGCGGTGCTCGACCGCAACGGCCTGCGCCCGGGCCGGTACTGGGTGACCAGCGACGGCCTGGTCGTGCTGGCCAGCGAGGTCGGGGTGCTGGACATCGACCCGGCCATGGTGGTCCGCAAGGGCCGGCTGCAGCCCGGCCGGATCTTCCTGGCCGACACCGCGGCGGGCCGGATCGTCGAGGACGAGGAGGTCAAGTCCGCGCTGGCGGCGGAGCACCCGTACGCCGAGTGGCTGCACGCCGGGCTGATCCGGCTGGACGCCCTGCCCGAGCGCGGCCGGAAGGTGCCCGGCGGGCTGCCCCTGGCCACCCGGCAGCAGCTGTTCGGCTATACCGAGGAAGAGCTCCGGGTCCTGCTCACCCCGATGGCGCGGACCGGCGCGGAGCCCATCGGCTCGATGGGCAACGACATGCCGCTGGCCGTGCTCTCCGACCGGCCCCGGCTGATCTATGACTACTTCACCCAGCTGTTCGCGCAGGTCACCAACCCGCCGCTGGACGCGATCCGGGAGGAACTGGTCACCTCGCTGGAGTCCACCGCGGGCCCGGAGCAGAACCTGTTCGCCCCCGGCCCGGCGTCCTGCCGGCAGATCGTGCTGCCCTACCCGGTGATCAGCGACGCCGACCTGACCAAGATCATCGGCATCAACGCGGACGGCGACCTGCCCGGGTTCGCCGCCTACACGGTGGACGGGCGGTACCCGGTCAGCGGCGGCGGTGCCACCCTGCGCGAGCGGCTGACGCAGATCTGCGCGGAAGTCTCCGCGGCCATCGAGCATGGCGCCCGGCTCATCGTGCTGTCCGACCGGCTCGACGGCGAGCTGCGGACCGGCGGTGACGCCGGGGCTGCCCGCGAGGGCCAGCCGTCCCGCCCCGGGGACGCGGCGGGCTCGGCCCGCGACGCCGCCGGCCGCCGGTACGCCCCGATCCCGTCGCTGCTGCTCACCGGCGCGGTGCACCATCACCTGATCCGCGAGCGCACCCGGACCAGGGCCGGGCTGATCGTCGAGACCGGTGACGCCCGCGAGTGCCACCACATCGCCACGCTGATCGGCTACGGCGCGTCCTGCGTCTGCCCGTACCTGGCTGTCGAGTCGGTCCGCGACCTGGTGCGCCGCAGCCGGATCGACGGGGTCACGCCCGACCAGGCCGCCGCCAACCTGATCAAGGCCCTCGGCAAGGGCCTGCTGAAGATCATGTCGAAGATGGGCGTGTCGACCGTCGCGTCCTACACCGGCGCGCAGATCTTCGAGGCGATCGGGCTCGGCGACGAGGTCATCAGCCTGTGCTTCGAGGGCACGACCTCCCGGCTCGGCGGGGTGTCGTTCGACGCGCTGGCCGCCGAGATCACCTGCCGGCACGACCGGGCGTTCCCGGTCCGGGGCGGCCGGCCGGCCCATCGCCGGCTGGAGACCGGCGGCGACTACCAGTGGCGGCGCGAGGGCGAGCCGCACCTGTTCAATCCCGAGACGGTGTTCAAGCTCCAGCACGCCACCCGCAGCCGCCAGCGGGAGATCTTCGCCGACTACGCCCGGCTGGTCGATGACCAGTCAGCGCGGCTGATGACGCTGCGCGGCCTGCTGCGGATCCGCGGCGTCGATGCGGGCACCGCGGCCGCCCGGCCGCCGGTCAGCCTCGACGAGGTCGAGCCGGTCGACAGCATCGTGACGCGGTTCGCCACCGGCGCGATGTCTTACGGTTCGATCTCCGCGGAGGCGCACGAGACCCTCGCGATCGCGATGAACCGGCTCGGCGGCCGGTCCAACACCGGCGAGGGCGGCGAGGACCCCGAGCGGTTCGCGCCGGACGCCAACGGCGACCTGCGCCGGTCGGCGGTCAAGCAGGTGGCCAGCGGGCGGTTCGGCGTCACCAGCGAGTACCTGGTCAACGCCGACGACATCCAGATCAAGATGGCCCAGGGCGCCAAGCCGGGGGAGGGCGGCCAGCTGCCCGGGCCCAAGGTGTACCCGTGGATCGCCAAGACCCGGTTTTCCACCCCCGGGGTGGGGCTGATCTCCCCGCCGCCGCACCACGACATCTACTCGATCGAGGACCTGGCCCAGCTGATCCACGACCTGAAGAACGCCAACCCGGCTGCCCGGATCCACGTCAAGCTGGTCGCCGAGGTGGGGGTGGGCACGGTGGCCGCGGGTGTGTCCAAGGCGCACGCCGACGTGGTGCTGATCTCCGGGCACGACGGCGGCACCGGCGCCTCGCCGCTGACCTCGATCAAGCACGCCGGCGCCCCGTGGAGCTGGGCCTGGCCGAGACCCAGCAGACGCTGCTGCGCGGCGGGCTGCGGGACCGGATCGTGGTACAGGTCGACGGCCAGATGAAGACCGGACGGGACGTGATCGTCGCGGCGCTGCTCGGTGCCGAGGAGTACGGGTTCTCCACGGCCCCGCTGGTGGTGGCCGGCTGCGTGCTGATGCGCGTCTGCCACCTGGACACCTGCCCGGTGGGCATCGCCACCCAGAACCCCGAGCTGCGCCGCCGGTTCGCGGGCAAGCCCGAGTTCGTGGTCACCTACTTCGAGTTCCTGGCGCAGCAGGTACGCGAGTACCTGGCCGCGCTCGGGTTCCGGAGCATGGACGAGGCCATCGGCCGGGTGGACCTGCTGGACGCCGCCCGCGCGGTGGACCACTGGAAGGCCGCCGGACTGGACCTGGCCCCGGTGCTGCACCAGCCGGAACTGCCGCCCGGCGCGGCGCTGCGCTGCGTCACCAGCCAGGACCACGGGCTGGACCAGGCGCTGGACAACACGCTCATCCAGCTGGCCGAGGGGGCCCTGGGCGAGGGCCGGCCAGTCACCCTGGAACTGCCCATCCGGAACGTGAACCGGACCGTCGGCACGATGCTCGGCTACGAGGTGACCCGGCAGTGGGGCGGCGAGGGGCTGCCGCCCGGCACGATCGACGTGCGGCTGCACGGCTCGGCGGGCCAGTCGTTCGGCGCCTTCCTGCCCCGCGGGATCACCCTGCGGCTGACCGGTGACGCCAACGACTACCTCGGCAAGGGCCTGTCCGGCGGCCGGATCGTCGTCGCTCCCGACCCGGCGTCGCCGTTCGCGGCCGAGAAGCAGATCATCGCCGGGAACGTGATCGGCTACGGCGCCACCGGCGGGGAGATCTTCCTGCGCGGGGTGGTGGGGGAGCGGTTCTGCGTGCGCAACTCCGGCGCCACCGCGGTCACCGAGGGCACTGGCGACCACGGCTGCGAGTACATGACCGGCGGGCGCGTCGTCGTGCTCGGCCCGGTGGGCCGCAACTTCGCGGCCGGGATGTCCGGCGGGATCGCGTACCTGCTGCATCCCGACCCGCGCCGGGTCAACACCGAGATGGCCGACCTGGAGCCGCTGGACGAGGCCGACGCCGCGTTCGTCCGCGAGCTGCTGGAGCGCTACCACGCCGACACCGGCTCGGCGGTGGCCGCCCGGCTGCTGGCCGACTGGGAGGCCTTGCATGTCTGCTTCGGCAAGGTCATGCCGCGTGACTACAAGCGGGTGCTGGCCGCGGCCAGCCGGGCCGAGCGGGAGGGCCTGGACGTGAACGAGGCCGTCATGGCCGCGGCCCAGGGCTAGCGCGGCAAGACACGGAAAGGAGATCACCAGCGCATGGGTGACCCGCGAGGATTCATGAGCACGCCGCGCCGTACCCCGGCCCGGCGGCCAGTCGACATCCGCATCCGGGACTGGCGCGAGGTGTACGCCGAGTTCCCCGGCCCCGAGCTGGAGCGGCAGGCCAGCCGGTGCATGGACTGCGGGATCCCGTTCTGCCACAACGGGTGCCCGCTCGGCAACCTCATCCCGGAGTGGAATGACCTGATCTGGCGGCGGGACTGGCGCGCCGCCGCCGAGCGGCTGCACGCGACCAACAACTTCCCCGAGTTCACCGGCCGGCTGTGCCCGGCACCGTGCGAGTCGGCCTGCGTGCTCGGCATCAACGCTGACCCGGTGACGATCAAGCAGGTCGAGGTGGAGATCATCAACCGGGCCTGGGCCGAGGGCTGGGTGCCGCCACGGCCGCCGTTGCCGGAGGCGGTCGCGGCCGGGCGCCGGATCGCGGTGATCGGCTCGGGCCCGGCGGGCCTGGCTGCTGCCCAGCAGCTCACCCGGGCCGGGCACGCGGTCACCGTGTACGAGCGCGATGATCGCCCCGGCGGCCTGCTGCGGTACGGGATCCCCGAGTTCAAGATGGAGAAGCGGCACCTGGACCGGCGGCTGGCGCAGATGCTCGCCGAGGGCACCGCGTTCCGCTGCGGGGTGCAGGCCGGCAGCGACATCACCGCCCGCCAGCTGCGCGACAGCTACGACGCGATCGTGCTGGCCTGCGGCGCGCGGGTGCCCCGGGGCCTGCCGGTACCCGGCGCCGGCCTGGACGGCGTGCACCAGGCGATGGAGTACCTGCCGCTGGCCAACCGGGCCGTGGCCGACGGGATCACCGCGCAGCCGCCGGCGATCAGCGCGGCCGGCCGGCACGTGGTGATCATCGGCGGCGGCGACACCGGCGCCGACTGCCTGGGCACGTCCCTGCGCCAGCAGGCCGCGTCGGTCAGCCAGCTGGAGATCCTGCCGCGGCCGCCGGACCAGCGGCCGCAGGCCGAGCCGTGGCCGACCTACCCGATGACCTTTCGGGTGTCCAGCGCGCACGAGGAGGGCGGCGAGCGGGTCTACGCGGTGTCCACCACCGAGTTTGTCGGCGACGAGTCCGGCCGGGTGCGGGCGCTGCGGCTGGTCGAGGTGGAGATGTCGGCCACCGGGTTCGCACCGGTGCCGGGCACCGAGCTGGAACTGCCGTGCGACCTGGTGCTGCTGGCCATGGGGTTCACCGGGGCCGAGCCTGGCCCGCTGCTCGACGGCCTCGGCGTGCAGCTGGACGCTCGCGGCAACGTGGCGCGGGACGGAGCTTACGCCACCTCGGCGCCGGGCGTGTTCGTGGCCGGTGACATGGGCCGCGGTCAGTCGCTGATCGTCTGGGCCATCGCCGAGGGCCGGTCGGCCGCCTCGGCTGCCGATGCCTACCTGGCCGGGGAAACGCTGCTGCCGTCCGCGATCGAGCCGACCGCCCGGCCGCTGCGCTAGCCGGCCGGGCAGGGCCGAAACCGGCGCGTGCGCCGGCCGGTCGCGGGTAACGTCACGGAACATGCCGGTTGCGTTCCTGCCGAGCCCGGCCCGGTCACTGTGGCAGCTTGGCCCGATCCCGGTCCGGGCCGCCGCGCTGTGCGTGGTGGCCGGAGTCGTTCTCGGCCTGTGGCTGACCGGGCGGCGCTATCGCGCGCTCGGCGGCAGCGCGAGCGTGATCTGGGACATTGCTACCGTTGCCGTCCCGGCCGGGCTGGTCGCCGCCCGGGCCTACAGCGTGCTGACCGACCTGCCGCTGTATTTCGGCGACGGCCGGGACTGGGCCAGCGTGCTGCGCATCTGGGGCGGCAGCCTGGGCCTGCCCGGCGCGGTGGCAGGCGGCGGGCTCGCCGCCTGGCTGTACTGCCGCCGGAACGGGATCCGGATCGCCCCGGTCGCCGGGGCCGCCGCGCCCGCGCTGGCGTTCGCCCAGGCGATCGGATGCTGGGCATTCTGGTTCGGCCAGAACCTGTACGGGCGCCCGTCCGGGCTGCCGTGGGCCGTCGAGATCTCCCCGGTGCACCGGCTCAGCGGGTACGAGAGCTACGCGACCTTCCAGCCGATCTTCGGCTACGAGTCGCTGTGGGCGATCGTCATGGGCGTGCTGCTGATCCAGGCGGCCCGGCGGCTGGCGCTGACCGGCGACCGGCTCTTCGCCTGCTACGCGGCCCTGTACGCCGCTGGCCGCCTGGTGACCGACTTCCTGCGGCTGGGCCGGTCAGTGCACCTGCTCGGCCTGCGAGTCAGCCAGCTGATCATGATCGGCGTGCTGGCCGCCGCCGTGGCGTACCTGCGGATGACCCGCGAACGGCGCGGCCCCGACATCGTCGAGCGTCCGCCCGCCCGCCGCCCCCCCGCCGCCGAGACGGTCGCTGTCGATGCGAGTGCGTCCGGGACGGCCGCGTCCGGGACGGCCGCCGCCGGGACTTTCCGCGCTGAGACGGCCGCCGCCGGTAGAAGCGCCTCCTGGATCGCCGCCACCGGGACGACCGCGTCTGGGGCAGCGGGGGCCGGATCCAGTGCTCAGGAGCCGGATCCTCCTAGGCCTGGATCGAGCGCTCGTGAGCACAAGCCCGGTTCCGGGCCTGGCGGCCAGGCTTCCCGGCAGGCAGGCTGACGACGTCCCGGCCCCGGCTCGCATGGCCGCTGCGGCCGACTGTCAGTACTTCGGGCCGACAAACTGGTCCAGCCGGGCCACGGCCTGCCGCCGCGCCACCGAGATCGTCGTCGGCTTGGCGAACCGCCACTCCGCGCCCAGCCGGTCCAGCGCCTCGCCGCACAGCCGGAGAATGTCATCGGAGCGGTTCACGAACAGGTAGCGCGGATAGGAGTACCACCGGTCGCCGTCGGCCAGTGGCCGCCGGACGGTGTTGCTGATTCGGCACCCATCAGAGTGCATCAGCCCCCGCATGAAATCGCCTGGATAGGTGTTCACAATCCGCTGCTGCCACGGCTGTAGCCTGATGCGTCGCATGTGCTTTCGGCCCGGGCCGTGCTGCGGGAAAAGACATGGCCAGTGTTTCGAATAGCACACAACCTCGTGGCAGCCTGTCCGCTGAAACGCGCGCACGGTGTTTCCGGCCGGATGAGCTGCACGGCCTGCATGCACTCGGCGAGCAGTCCTGGCCGCGGAACCGGGCTCATCCACGCGGCCACTATTACATCAGCTACTGACAAAATGATGGAGGCGGGAATGGTGACCCGGAAGCTGTTTCGGAACGTGCCCCGGGTGGGATTCGAACCCACACCACATGGTGTTTGAGACCATAGCCTCTGCCAGTTGGGCTACCGGGGCAACAATTATCCTGAGGCATTATAACCACATCCCCGACCAGTGTCGGGCTCCTCAGGGTATCGCGCTCGCCGCAGGTTGAGCCGGGCACGGTACGCTCAGGCCGTGACCGAGAAACCGCTGCGCGTCGTGATCGCCGAGGACGAGGCCCTGATCCGCCTCGACCTCAAGGAGATGCTGGAGGAAGAAGGCTACATCGTGGCCGGCGAGGCCGGCGATGGCGAGACCGCCATCCGCCTGGCCGAGGAACTCCGCCCGAACCTGGTGATCCTGGACGTCAAGATGCCGGTCATGGACGGGATCTCCGCCGCTGACCGGATCACCGGGGAGCACATCGCCCCGGTCGTCATCCTCACCGCATTCTCCCAGCGCGATCTGATCAAGCGGGCCGGCGACGCTGGCGCGATGGCGTTCCTGGTCAAGCCGTTCACCCGGGCTGAGCTGGTGCCCGCGATCGAGATCGCCGTAAGCCGGTTCCAGGAGATCTCCGCGCTCGAGCAGGAGGTCGGCAGCCTGCGCGAGCGCCTGGAGGTGCGCAAGCTGCTGGACCGGGCCAAGGGCCGGCTGCAGGCCGAGCGGGAGATGACCGAGGCGGAGGCGTTCCGCTGGATCCAGAAGTCGTCGATGGACCGGCGGATGACGATGCGGGCGGTCGCCGAGGAGGTGCTGGCCGCGGCCCCGCCGGACGCACCCGCAGACGGCAGTCAGGCCGACGGCGGCTCAGCAGGCGGCGGCTCAGCAGGCGGCGGGCCAGTCGGCGGCTCGGCGGCGGGCCAGGCGCCGGCCACGGCTCCGGACTCGAACAGCGCCTGACCGGAACCCGGGCACCGGCAATTGTTCGTGCGCGCGCCAGGGCGCGCGAGGCGCAAAAGCGCAAGCGGACGGGCCGGACACCGCAACCCCCGTGCAGGTCCGGCACCCGCCCGCTTGCGGCCGCCGCCCGGTGTTACCCGGCGGCGGTCAAGAGCCCGGTGCGCCTTTGGTGCCATGTCGGCCTTCCCCGGGCCGGCACGTTCTCTACTCGGCTGCTCTCGTGCTCTGGGCACCACCGTAGCGAGCCATCGGGCGCCGCGCAGACACACTCGTATTCGGCGGCCGGTATGCGGCAAAGGTCCGCCGCCGACGGCGAAAACGCCTGTCAGGCGGCACTGACCGCGCCCGGCTGGCCGGTTTTGCCCCGCCTTCGGCCGGTGCCCGGCTGGCCGGTTTTGCCTGGTCATCGGCCGGCGCTCGTCAGCCCGGCTGGCCGTCAGGGTGGCCGGGCGGGCTGAGGTTGCGGCCGTCGCCCGGCACGGCGTCGCGCAGCAGGCAGCTGAGCCGGGACGTGCACACCCGGCGGCCCTGCTCGTCGGTGATCACGATCTCGTAGGTGGTCAGCGTGCCGCCGCCATGCAGCCGGGTCGCCACCCCGGTCACCAGGCCCGAGCTGGCGCCGCGGTGGTGGGTCGCGCTGATCTCGATGCCGACCGTGATCCGCTCCGGCCCGGCATGCAGGGCCGAGCCGACCGAGCCCAGGGTCTCGGCCAGCACGCATGACGCGCCGCCGTGCAGCAGCCCGTATGGCTGGGTGTTCCCGCTGACCGGCATCGTGCCGACGACCCGCTCCGCCGATGCCTCCAGGATCTGGATGCCCATCCGGGACGCCAGGGAGTCGGGATCGGGCCGATTGAAGATCTCCCGTAGCAGTTGTTTCCGTTCGGCAGTCACCCGGGCCTCCTTGTTCTGCGTAGTGAAATTCAAGCTCCGCGCGCTGCGGTGCTCGCCCAGCAGCCTAGAAGTCGCCGGGTCCGGCCGTTTCGCCCGGCTGGCCGGGGCGCGCCGACGGCCGCGGGGCGGCCCGCGCTGGGTCAGCGAGCCAGCTAGTGTCGGCGCCGCGCACTAGACTTCCCGGGTGACTTCTCCCGCGTCGACCAAGGCGGCCAAGCCGGCCGCTGCCGCAGCTCAGCCGCCCGCGGGCGCGGGC
>JBKQSL010000024.1:0-44541 GCA_052143655.1 Streptosporangiaceae bacterium
GTGGGGCCCGGCCCTGGCCTGCCTCGGCCGCTACGGGCCCCCGGCCCGCGGCCCGCGCTGCCGCGAACCCCGTGAATGTCACAGCCACGGGCACGCATGCCCATGAACGCCGCACCCACGGGGTGGGCGCGCCAGCATCGGCCGGCCGCCGGACAGCACCCTCGCGGCACAGCCCGGCCGTGCCCGCCGCTGCCTGCCCGCGCCGTTCGGCGCCTGCCCGCCCAGGCCAGCGGCGGGCCGGCAGCCGACGGGCCGGCGAAGTCGGAAATGAGGGGCGCTGCCGGATTAGCCCGGAAATCGCTTGCTCTGGATCGTCATTTCCGGGCGCCTAATTTGATTAGTAACCGATTCTTGAATACTCAGAGTATTCGACTGACTACGCATTGTGAAATGAACGGGCGGCGTATCATCGCGACACATTAATGTGACCTTTTCGTTGCCCGCCGTAATGCGGATTCGGTAATGCTGGAGGAGGTTCGACGGAGCCGGTTCGGGGGAACCGGAGGCAGTCCGAGGGCTGCCAATGGCTAAGGGGGAACGGGTGGAACTGCAGGCAGACAGGGGTGAGAAGGGCAACTTGCGCGAACTGACCGCGCTCGCGGCCGAGGGTGAGCCGGCCGCGATCGAGTTGCTGCTCCGTCAGATCAGGCCAATGGTCGTGCGGTATTGCCGGTCCAGGCTCGGCCGCATTTCCGGTCATTATCACGTGGCCGATGACGTGGCACAGGAAGTCTGCATCGCCGTTCTTTCCGCGCTTCCGCGCTATCAGGACATGGGGCGGCCGTTCGCTTCGTTCGTATTCGGCATAGCCGCCCATAAAGTGGCCGACGCCATGCGCAGTGCCGCAAGGCTCGCGATTCCGACCGAGGATCTGCCGGACGGCCCGGACGACCGGCCGGGCCCTGAGGAGACCGCGGTGGCCTGCATCGAGGCGGAACGGGCCCGGGCGCTGCTGGCCCGGCTGCCGCTGCAGCAGCGCGAGCTGGTCGCCCTGCGGCTGCTGAGCGGGCTGACGGCCGAGGAGACCGGCCAGGTCCTGGGCATGTCCGCGGGCGCGGTGCGGGTCGCCCAGCACCGGGCGCTGGCGCGGCTGCGGGCCATCGCCACGGCCGAGCACATGGCCTGGTCCGCCTGACCCGCGGGCCGGCCCGGGCGGCCTGACTGCCTGACTGCCGCGCGGTCACTAAGATGAGCGCATCCCACCACGAGCGCTTCGGAACGTGACATGACTGAGGATGCCAAGTTCAGCCCGCCCGCACTGACCTTTGATGACGTGCTGCTGCTGCCCGCGTACTCGGCGCTGATGCCGAGCGAGGCGGACACGACCGCTCGGCTGACCCGGCGGATCAGCCTGCGGGTCCCGCTGGTGTCCTCGGCCATGGATACCGTCACCGAGGCCCGGATGGCCGTGGCCATGGCCCGCCAGGGCGGCGTGGGCGTGCTGCACCGGAACATGTCCGTGGCGGAGCAGGCCCAGCAGGCCGACGTGGTCAAGCGGTCCGAGGCCGGGATGATCACCAACCCGGTCACCTGCCGCCCGGCCGCCACGGTCGCCGACGTCGATCAGCTCTGCGCCCGTTACCGCATCTCCGGCGTGCCGGTCACCAGCCCGGACGGGATCCTGGTGGGGATCGTGACCAACCGCGACATCCGGTTCGTGGCCGATCACAGTCGGCCCGTGGCCGAGGTGATGACCTCGATGCCGCTGGTCACAGCGCCGGAAGGGGTAGCGGCCGACGAGGCACTCCGGCTGCTGGCCGCGAACAAGATCGAGAAGCTGCCGCTGGTCGACCAGGCCGGACGGCTGCGCGGGCTGATCACCGTCAAGGACTTCGCCAAGAGCGAGAAGTTCCCCAGCGCCACCAAGGACTCCGGGGGGCGGCTGGTCGTCGGCGCGGCCGTCGGGGTCGGCGAGGACGCCAAGCGCCGGGCCCAGGCGCTGATCGACGCGGGCGCGGACTTCCTGGTGGTGGACACCGCACACGGCCATTCCCGCGCCGTGCTGGAGATGGTCGCCAAGATCAAGGCCAACAGCCAGGTCGAGGTGGTGGGCGGCAACATCGCCACCAGGGCAGGCGCGCAGGCGCTGATCGACGCCGGGGCGGACGCGGTGAAGGTGGGCGTCGGGCCCGGTTCGATCTGCACCACCCGGGTGGTGGCCGGCGTGGGCGTGCCGCAGGTCACCGCGATCTTCGAGGCCGCGCAGGCGGCCCGGGCGGCCGGCCTGCCGGTGATCGGCGATGGCGGCCTGCAGTACTCCGGTGACATCGCCAAGGCCATCGCGGCCGGCGCCGACACCGTGATGCTCGGCAGCCTGCTGGCAGGCTGCGAAGAAGGCCCCGGCGAGATGGTGTTCATCCACGGCAAGCAGTTCAAGCTGTACCGGGGGATGGGCTCGCTGGCCGCCATGCGCAACCCCGAGCGCGGCCGGTCCTACTCCAAGGACCGCTACTTCCAGGACGACGTGCTGCGCGAGGACAAGCTCGTGCCCGAGGGCGTCGAGGGCCAGGTGCCCTACCGGGGCCCGCTGTCGGCCGTGGCCGAGCAGCTGGTCGGCGGCCTGCGCGCGGCCATGGGCTACTGCGGCGCAGCGACGATCGCCGACCTGCAGCAGGCCCGGTTCACCCAGATCACCGCGGCCGGCCTGGCCGAGAGCCATCCGCATGACATCCAGATGACCGCCGAGGCGCCGAACTACGTCGGCCGCCGGACATGACCGGCCGGCCGGACAGCACCGGGCCGGACCCTGTTTTCATCCCTGAACAAGATCGCCGTGCCGGCCACCGCCGCCGGCAGCACACTGCCGCGCGGATGCCGCGGATGCCCCAGCCGGGCGGGAGGAGGCCCCGATGACCCAGGTGGAGATCGGCCGCGGTAAGAGCGGCCGCCGCGCGTACTCGCTGGACGAGATCGGCATCGTGCCCTCGCGCCGGACCCGCGACCCGGAGGAGGTGTCGGTCGCGTGGCAGATCGACGCTTACCGGTTCGAGCTGCCGCTGGTCGTGGCGCCGATGGACAGCGTCGTCTCGCCGCAGACCGCGATCGAGGTAGGCCGCCTCGGCGGCCTGGCCCCGCTGGACCTGGAGGGCCTGTGGACCCGGTATGACGATCCCGAGCCGCTGCTCGCCGAGGTGGCCGAGCTCTCCGACGAGGCGGCCACCCGGCGGCTGCAGGAGATGTACGCCCGGCCGATCCGCGACGACCTGATCGGGCAGCGGATCGGCGAGGTCCGGGCCGCCGGGGTCACCACGGCCGCCCGGCTGTCCCCGCAGCGCACCGTCCGCTACTACAAGACGGTCATCGACGCCGGGGTGGACCTGTTCGTGATCCGCGGCACCACGGTGTCGGCCGAGCACGTGTCCGGCAAGGCCGAGCCGCTGAACCTCAAGCAGTTCATCTACGAGCTGGACGTGCCGGTGATCGTCGGCGGCTGCGCGACCTACACCGCCGCCCTGCACCTGATGCGGACCGGCGCGGCGGGCGTGCTGGCCGGGTTCGGCGGCGGGGCCGGGCACACCACCGCGGCGGTGCTCGGCGTCGCCGTGCCCACCGCGACGTCGATCGCCGACGTGGCCGCGGCCCGCCGGGACTACCTCGACGAGTCCGGCGGCCGGTACGTGCACGTGATCGCCGACGGCGGCATGCGCACCAGCGGGGACATCGCCAAGGCGCTGGCGCTCGGCGCCGACGCGGTGATGGTCGGCTCGCCGCTGGCCCGGTCCGCCCAGGCGCCCGGCCGCGGCTACCACTGGGGCAGCGAGGCGCACCACACCGAGCTGCCGCGCGGCACCCGGGTGCACGTGGGCACCATCGGCACGATCGAGCAGATCCTGCACGGGCCGTCGGCGACCGCAGACGGCTCGATGAACCTGATGGGGGCGCTGCGCCGGACCATGGCCACCTCCGGCTACTCGGACCTGAAGGAATTCCAGCGGGTCGAGGTAGTCGTGACGCCGAGCGCGCCGCTGACGGCCCCGCCGCGCCGCTGACGGCGGGCGGCTCGCGCCCGCACCGGCTGCCGCCCGCAACTAGGCTTCCCGGCATGTCCCGACCCCGCGTGTTCTCCGGCATCCAGCCGACCGCCGACTCGTTCCACCTCGGCAACTATCTGGGCGCGGTGCGCCAGTGGGCCGCGATGCAGGAGACCCACGACGCGGTCTACTGCGTCGTGGACCTGCACGCGATCACGATGACGATGCCGAAGGACGCGGCCGAGTTGCGGCGCCGCACCCGGGTCGCGGCGGCCCAGCTGGTGGCGTCGGGCCTGGACCCCGACCGGTGCATCGTGTTCGTGCAGAGCCACGTGCCGCAGCATGCGGAGCTCGGCTGGGTGCTCGGCTGCCTGACCGGGTTCGGCGAGGCGGCCCGGATGGTGCAGTTCAAGGACAAGTCGGCGAAGTCCGGCGCGGACCCGGCGAGCGTCGGGCTGTTCACCTACCCGATCCTGCAGGCCGCCGACATCCTGCTCTACGACACCGACCAGGTGCCGGTCGGCGAGGATCAGCGCCAGCACCTGGAGCTGACCCGGACGCTGGCGCAGCGGTTCAACCACCGGTTCGGCCGGACCCTGGTAGTGCCCGGGCCCTACATCCTGCCCGAGGTGGCCCGGATCGCCGACCTGCAGGACCCGGCGATCAAGATGAGCAAGTCGGCCTCGTCCCCGCAGGGCCTGGTCGACGTGCTGGAGGACCCCGGCTCGATCCGCAAGAAGATCGCCCGGGCGGTTACCGACACCGGCGCCGAGATCCGCGCGGACGAGGAGGCCAAGCCGGGCATCACGAATCTGCTGCGGATCTACTCGGCGCTGTCCGGCGAGAGCGTGGCCGGCCTGGAGCGGCGGTACGCCGGCTCTGGCTACGGCGGGTTCAAGAAGGACCTGGCCGAGATAGTCGTCGGCGCGTTCGCGCCGATCCGGGAGCGGACCGAGAAGCTGCTCGCGGACGAGGCCGAGCTGGACGCGATCCTGGCGGCCGGCGCCGCGCGGGCCACGAAGATCGCCGCCCGCACCATGTCCGCGGTACGCGACAAGATCGGCTTCCTGCCCGGCACCTGACCGGGTTCTGGCCGCCGGCGTGCTGGCGCTTTCATGATCTCGGTGATTCGTCCGCACATAGACCTGACGGGTTACCGAGATCATGAAACTCAGGCCGGCCCGGCGGGTAGCCAGACGGCGGGCCGACCGGTCGCTAGCCTGCGGCCCGGCGCCGGCGCCGGGCCAGCCAGCCCAGGCCCACGGCGCTCGCGGCGACGCAGCCTGCGGCGATGGCGAGCGGTACCACCGGCAGCCCGGGCGATGCCGATCCGGCGGTTCCGGCCGCCGCCCCCGCCCGGGCGGCCCGGCCTGGTCCCGGCTTCGCGGCCGCGGCGGACCTGGCCGCTGTCGCGGCCGGCGACGGGCTGGCCCCGGCTGCGGCAGGCCGGGCCGCCGGCCGCGGCGGCACCAGGGTGCCGACCGGCGCGACCTTGCCGTCCGTCGCGAAGCCCCAGTTCAGCAGCCGCTCGCCGGAGGTGATCTCCTGCAGCGGCGTGCAGTGCAGCAACGTCACGATCAGCGTCACGCCGTGCCGCCGGGCCAGGCCGATGTAGGTGGCGTGCGCCGCCTCGGTCCAGCCGATCTTGCCGCCGATGCCGCCGCGGTAATCGGTCAGCAGCGTGTTCTGGTTCACCAGCGTGACCTTGTGCCGGGGCCGGACCAGGAACCGGGCCACGAGCGTGGAGTCATACCGCATGAACGCCGGGCTGCGCAGCGCCTGGCGCGCGATCAGCGCCAGGTCGTACGCCGAAACGTGCTGGCCCGCTGCGGGCAGGCCGTTGGGGTCCTTGGCCAGCACGTCGTAGGCCTGCAGCCGGTGAGCCTCCGCGTTCATCAGGCCGATGCCCCGGCTGTAGGACCCGGTCGCCTGGGCCAGGGCGACCGCCGCATCGTTGGCGGAGATCATCAGCAGTGCGCGGAACAGGGCCGCCACCCGGTACTGGCGGCCGCGGATCAGGCCCACCACGTTGGGCACCACGGACGTGGCCTGCCGGCTGGCCCGCACCAGGGCGCCCGGGTTCAGCCGCGGGATCAGCGTGATGGCGGTAAGCACCTTCAGCGTGCTGGCCGGGGGGAACTCGCCGTGCGCGTCCTTGGCGGCCAGCACCTGGCCGGTGCCCGCGTCGGCGATCACCCAGGCCCTGGCCGGGACCCTGGGCACCCGGCGGGCACTGCGCGCCGGGTAGTTCACCACTACGCCCGGGCTGGCCAGCCGGGCGCCGCCGACGTCGGCGCGAGCCGTCGTCCCGCCCGCCGTCGTCCCGCCCGCCGTCGTCCCGCTCGCGGCCAAGGTCCCGCTCGCACCCACCGTCCCGGCGGCGGCAGCCGCCCCGGCCGCTGGCCCGAGGCCGGCCATGACCGCCAGCCCGGCCGCCAGCGCTGCCAGCGCGGCGCGGCGCGTGCGCGGCCGCCAGCCGCGATCCGGCCCGGCCTGGCACTGGCTGGCCTGGCACTGGCTGGTGCGATGCTGCATGGCGCGCGGTCCGCCGGCCCGAGCGTGCATTCTTTACGGCCCCTTGCCCACGCCGGATGCAGCCGGCGCGCTCCGTCCCACCGTAACCCCCGTGGCCGGCAGCATACGCCGAGTGACCGCGGTCGGCCCGCGCCATGTGACACTCGTCCCTAGACACCGGCGGAGCGGCCCTTAGTCTGGGGCGCATGACGCGCATATCGGAGTCGGGGCGGCCCATCGATCCTGTTTACGGGCCTAAGGCACTGGATAATTTCGACCCGGACACCCAGCTCGGCGAGCCCGGCGAGTACCCGTTCACCCGCGGCGTGTACCCGACCATGTACGCCACCAGGCCGTGGACCATGCGGCAGTACGCCGGCTTCTCCACCGCAGCCGACTCCAACCGCCGCTACCACCAGCTGATCGAGGCGGGCACCACCGGCCTGTCGGTGGCGTTCGACCTGCCGACGCAGATGGGCTACGACTCCGATGCCCCGCAGGCCAGCGGGGAGGTGGGCAAGGTCGGCGTGGCCATCGACTCGATCGAGGACATGCGGACGCTGCTGGGCGGGATCCCGCTGGACACCGTCTCGACGTCGATGACGATCAATGCGCCGGCCGCCGTGCTGCTGCTGCTCTACCAGCTGGTCGCGCAGGAGCAGGGCACCAGCGCCACGAAGATCTCCGGCACCATCCAGAACGACATTCTCAAGGAGTACATCGCGCGCGGCACCTACATCTACCCGCCGCAGCCGTCCTTGCGCCTGGTCGCGGACACCTTCGCGTATTGCCGCCGGGAGATCCCCCGGTGGAACACCATCTCGATCTCCGGCTATCACATGGCCGAGGCCGGCGCGACGCCGGTGCAGGAGATCGCGTTCACGCTGGCCAACGCCCGGGAATACGTGCGGGCGGCGCTGGCGTCGGGCCTTGCGGTGGATGAGTTCGCGCCGCGGCTGTCGTTCTTCTTCGTGGCCAGGACCACGCTGCTGGAGGAGGTCGCGAAGTTCCGCGCGGCCCGGCGCATCTGGGCCTCGGTCATGCGCGACGAGTTCGGCGCCGCCGATCCGCGGTCGCAGATGCTCCGCTTCCACACCCAGACCGCCGGGGTTCAGCTGACCGCCCAGCAGCCCGAGGTGAACATGGCGCGGGTCACCGTGCAGGCGCTCGCGGCCGTGCTCGGCGGTACCCAGTCGCTGCACACCAACTCCTACGACGAGGCGATCGCGCTGCCGACGGAGAAGGCGGCCCGGCTGGCGCTGCGCACCCAGCAGGTGATCGCCTTCGAGTCCGACCTGACCGCGACGGCCGACCCGCTCGCCGGGTCGTACGCGGTCGAGTCGATGACCAGCGACATCGAGGAGCAGGCCCGCGCGCTGATGGCCAAGGTCGAGGATCTCGGCGGCGCGGTGGCCGCGATCGAGCGAGGCTTCCAGAAGGCCGAGATCGAGCGGTCGGCGTACCGGGTGGCCTGCGAGATTGACTCCGGCGACCGGGTGGTGGTCGGGGTGAACAAGTTCGTCACCTCCGGCGAGGAGCCCTACGAGCCGCTGCGAGTAGACCCGGCGATCGAGCAGGCCCAGGCGGACCGGCTGGAGCAATTGCGGGCCAGCCGGGACGGCGCGCAGGTGCGCCACCGGCTCGACGAGGTCAAGAGCGCTGCCGAGGGCTCGGATAACCTGCTGTATCCGCTCCGGGGGGCGCTCTCGGCCCATGCCACGGTGGGCGAGGTCTGTGACGCGCTGCGCGAGACCTGGGGCCAGTACCGGCCGCCTGACGTGTACTGAGGATCCGGCCGCCCGGCTCTGCCGCCTGACGACTCTGCCGCCCTGGTGCAACGGTGCCCCCTAGGTGTAACCGTAGTGCTGGCGGGCAGTGGCGCGAGGTCAAGGAGGCACGCGGTGGCGATCAAGTGGAATCCTTCGGCCGGCCCTACGCTGGGCATCGAGTGGGAGCTTCAGCTCATCGACAGCGCCACCCGGCTGCTGCGGCAGGACGCGCGGGAGGTACTGAGCGCGCTGCCCGGACTGGACGAGACGGGTGAGCACCCCAAGATCCGCTTCGAGATGATGCAGTCGACGGTCGAGGTCGTCACCGGGATCTGCAGCACCGTTTCGGAGGCCAAGGCCGACCTGGCGGCCACAATCTCGCAACTTCAGCGGATTACGGCGGGCCGAGGTACGATGCTGGCCTGCGCCGGAACACATCCCGTGAGCGACTGGCGGGATGCCAAGATGGCACCTATTCAGCGCTATGCCGAACTCGTCGAGCAGATGCAGTGGCTGGCCCGCCGGATCCAGACGTTCGGGGTTCACGTTCACGTCGGTATCCGGGACCAGAGCAGGGCGATTCCCATCGTCAACGCGCTCGCTGCCTATCTGCCGCATTTCCTGGCGCTGACGGCGTCCAGCCCGTTCTGGGGCGGGCACGACACCGGGCTCGCCTCGAGCCGGGCCATTATCTTCGGCGGGCTGCCGACGTCGGGCCCGCCGCCGCTGCTGGCAGACTGGAGTGAGTTCGAGGAGTACATGGACACCTTGCTGCGAGCCGGGACGATCCGGAGCATCAAGGAGGTGTGGTGGGACGTCAGGCCGCACCCCGACTTCGGCACGCTTGAGGTCCGCATGTTCGACGGTGTCCCCACGCTGCGCGAAGTCGGAATGGTCGCCGCGCTGACCCAGTCGCTAGTCCAGCTGCTCGACTTCCAGCTTGATCGCGGATATCGGCTTCCGCGCCCGGCCGCCTGGGTTGTGCGTGACAATAAATGGCGGGCCACCAGGTACGGCCTGGATGCCAGGATTATCACCGACGACACCGGCTCGACCGCTCCTGTCCGCGATGAGCTGTACGAGCTCACCCGCGAGCTGGCGCCGTTCGCGGACCGGCTGGGCTGCGAGGAAGAGCTCAGCGTGGTGTCCGAGGTGCTTGAGCGCGGTGCCTCGTACGAGCGCCAGCGGGCCGTTGTAGAGAAAGGCGGCGACCTCGCCGATGTCGTTGACGCACTTGCCGCCGAGTTCTCCGGCGACCGTTTCGCCGCCCCGGGGGAGCTGGCACATGGCCGAACATGACCTGGAGGGCGAGCTCGACGCGTTTCTCGCCGAGCATGAGCCCGAGCTCGTCGACTTCCGCCGGGACCTGCACGCGCACCCGGAGATCGGCTATCACGAGCACCGGACGACCCGGCGGGTGGCCCTGCGGCTCGCAGCGGCCGGGCTCCGGCCCGCGATCCTGCCGAAGGGCACTGGCCTGCTGGTCGATATCGGGTCCGGGCAGCCGGGTGAGCCGGCGATCGCGCTGCGGGCCGACATCGACGCGCTGCCGATCAACGACGAGAAGAACGTTCCCTACCGGTCCACCATCACCGGCGCCTGCCACGCCTGCGGGCACGACGTGCACACCGCCATCCTGGTCGGCACCGGGCTGTTCCTGGCCCGGGCCGCCGCGGCCGGGGCGCTGCCGGGCCGGGTGCGGCTCATCTTCCAGCCCGCCGAGGAGGTGCCCGGCGGTGCGATCGACGTGCTGTCGGCCGGCGGCATCGCGTCGGTGGACCGGGTTTTCGCGCTGCACTGTGATCCCCGGCTGGACCTGGGCAAGATCGGCACCAGGACCGGGGCGATCACCGCGGCCTGCGACAGGATCCTGGTCAAGGTCACTGGCCCCGGCGGTCACACGGCCCGGCCGCACCTGACTGCCGACCTGGTCTACGCACTGGGCAAGATCATCACTGAGCTGCCCGCCGCGCTGTCCCGCCGGGTGGACCCGCGCTCCAGCCTCAGCCTGGTCTGGGGCAAGGTCAGCGCCGGCACCGCGGCGAACGCCATCCCCGACGACGGCACGGTCGAGGGTACCGTCCGGTGCCTGGACGACGACGCCTGGCACCAGGCTCCGGACCTGCTCAAGGCGCTACTGGAGTCGGTGGCGAGCGCGTACGGCGTGGTCGCCCACCTGACCTACCAGCGCAACGTGCCGCCGACCATCAACGACGCCGTGTCCACCGCGATGCTGGAAGCCGCTGCCGACCGGGTGCTCGGCCCGCAGTCATTGACCGAGGCGCCGCAGAGCCTGGGCGGCGAGGATTTCGCCTGGTACCTGGAGTCGGTGCCTGGCTCGCTGGCCCGGCTCGGCACCCGCAGGCCAGGCTCATCTGATGACTTCGACATCCACCAGGCCCGGTTCGACGTGGATGAGCGGGCGATCGGGCTCGGCGTCCGGCTGATGGCCGCGACGGCGCTCACCGCGATGAACGGCGGCGGCCCGACCGCTCACGAGCCGATGCCCGGCGCCGCGCTGGCCTGACCCGGCACGCCCTAGCTGACCAGGCACCGCTCCCGCTCACCTGGCGCAATTTCGCCTGACCGGCGCCGCTCTCCTGACTCGGCATTGCTTTCGCCTGACCCGGCGCCGCTCACCCGCGAGCCGGACGTCGGCTGGTGTTCCGACCATGATCCGGAAGAGTAAGCGGTCACCGGCGACGGGAATGCTTCGCGATCATGGCCGAAGGGGCGGCGGGCTGGCCGCGGCAGCGCCAGGAAATGATGTGGCCCGGCCCGCGGGACGTGCGTACGGTGGGCTGGCATGGGGCGGGTGCCGTGGCAGGAACTGCCAGAGCCGGTCCGGCGGTGGGCGAGCCAGGTGCTGGGCGCCCCGGTCACCGGAGCCGTGAGCCAGCCGGGTGGATTCTCGCCCGGTGCCGCCTGCCGCCTGCGGCTGGCCGACGGCCGCCGGGCATTCATGAAGGCGGTGAGCGTCCAGGCCAACCCCGACAGCCCGGATATGCATCGGCGCGAGGCCGTCATCTCGGCCAGGCTGCCTGCTGGCGTCGGGGCGCCGGCGCTGCTCGGCTGCTACGACCGGGACGGCTGGGTCGCGCTGCTGTACACCGACGCGGGCGGTCGGCAGCCGCACGAGCCCTGGGAGCCGGCCGAGCTTGACCGCGTCCTGGCGGCGATCGGCCGCCTGCACGCGGCCCTGACCCCGGCGCTGCCTGAGGTTGCCTCGGTCGCGGACCTGCACGCGGACTCGTTCACAGGCTGGCGGAGCCTGGCTACGGTAACCGGCGCCGGGCGGGCCGCCGGGCTGGACGACTGGAGCAGTCGGCACCTCGACCGGCTTGCTGAGCTGGAGGCGGCCTGGCCGCAGGCTGCCACGGGCGGCACACTGCTGCACGGGGACCTGCGCGCGGACAACATCCTGCTGCGCGCAGGCCAGGTGACCTTCGTTGACTGGGCGTCGGCCTGCACCGGCGCTCCGGTCTTCGACGTGGCGGCGTTCGCGCCGAGCGTGACGGACCAGGGCGGCCCGGACCCGGAATGGATCCTCGCCCATTCTGGTGCCGCCGCCGGGGTGCGCCCTGACGACCTGACCGCCCTGGTGGCGGCGATCGCGGGCTACTTCACCCGGCAGTCCCTGCTGGCGCCACCACCCGGCCTGCCCACGGTGCGGGCGATTCAGGCCGCTCGGGGCGAGCCGGCCCGGGCGTGGCTGCGGCGGCTGACCGGCTGGAGCTAGCCGGGCGGCGGCAGGCCGGATGCCCGGTCTGCCGGACGTACAGTAAACGGATGCAGCGGCCGGCCGCGCCGGACGGTGCGGCCGCGAGATCAAGCCCACTGGAGTGCATCCGCAGTGTCTGCACAGCAGGACCGGCAAGCCGGCAACACCGGGCACCAGGCCCAGCCGGACTCCGGGCGCGTCGGGCCCGGCGAGGACCGCCCGGAGCCAAAGGGGCCCGCCGTGGCTCAGCCGCCGGCCGTCCAGTCGCGGGCCGCTCAGCCGCCGGCCGCCGAGTCGCCGGCTGGGCAGTCGCGGGCCGTCCAGTCGCCCGCTGCGCAGTCGCCGGTCGTAGAGCCGTCGGCTGCGCAGTCGGCCGCAGCCCAGTCGGCGGCCGGAGGCGGCCCGCCGTCCGGTCGCGGGCCGGAGAGGGCCGGTGGCCTCCTGGCGACCGACGGAGGGCCGGGAGCGGCCAGCGGCGGCGCGGAGGTCGCCAGCGGCGGCGCCCCGGGTAGGGCCAGCGGCGGCCCGGAGATCACCAGCGGCGGCGGGCCAGGTGGGGCCAGCGGCGCACCGGCCGCCGGGGCGGGCAGTCGTCGCGCGCCGGGCAGCGGCAAGCAGAAGACGCTGTGGCGAGTCGGGGCCGACGGCCGCACGGTGTTCCAGATGCCCGCTGCCGTGATCGTCTGGTGGGCGTGGGTGGTGTTCGCCGTCCTCTGCCTGGGAGACCTCGCGGTACAGGGGCGTGACCGCGCGTCGCTGCAGGTGGCCGTGGCGATCGCGGCGGTCACTGCCTTCGTGTACGCCTGCACGCTGCGGCCGAAGGTGGTCGCCGATGATGACGGGCTGACCGTGCATAACCCGGTCCGCGACCACCGGGTGCCGTGGGGCGCCGTGACCGGCATCTATCTCGGCGACTCCGTCGAGATCGGCTGCGCCCGGCCGGGCCGGAAGGACAAGACGGTCTACAGCTGGGCGCTGTACACGCGGCGCCGGGCCCGCGCCCGGGCGGAATTGCGCGCCATGCCCAAGACCCGGCCCGGGCGTAATCGCTCCTCCTTCGCCGGGCAGGCTACTGGCTACGGCCGGGCACCCGCCCAGGCCGAGGAACTGGCGCGCACCACCAGCGGCGAGCTGATTGCCCGGGAAATCGGGCGGCTGCGGGAGCAGGCAGAGCAGCGCGGCGCCCCGGCAGGGCCCGTGACCGCCCAGTGGTCCTGGGCGTCGCTGGCCGTCATCGCCGTCCCGGTGGCTGGCCTGGCACTCACCGTGCTGATCCGGTAACGGCCCGGCCGGGCTGACCTGGAGCCGGCCCTGCCGAGCCCGACCGCTCACCCGCCCGGTGGCCGGCCTGGCGCTCAGCGCGCTGATCCGCTAGCCGGCCCGGCGGTGGTGCTGACCGGTGGCCGGCCCGGCGGGGACGACCTGTAACCGGCCCGGCGCTCAGCATGCTGACCCGCGTCATCAGACCGGCGTGGCTAGCTGCCCAGGGAGGTGCAGGGGCGGGCGCGCAGCGCGGCCACGTAGTCGTCCGGGGAGCCGGCCCGCTCGGCCGCATCCGCCATGATGCCCAGATAGCGGGCCGACGGCAGTCCGCCCTCGTAGCCGTTCAGCACGTACAGCCAGGCGACCACCTCGCCGTCGAAGGTGGCTACCCGGACGGTGAACTTCCGGTAGTAGCCGATGCTCACGCCGTCCCACTGGTCCAGCGCGGCTTCGTCGCTCTCCGACAGCTCGTAGAGCGCGACGAATACCTGCTCGCCGTCCTCCTCGACCACGGTGGCCAGGGCGCCTTCCCAGCCGATGTCGTCGCCGCCGAACGTGAGCCGCCAGCCATCCAGCCAGCCGGTGCCGCGCCGCGGCGAGTGCGGGCAGCGCCGCGCCATCTGCGCCGGGTCCATGTTGCTGCCGTAGGCCGCGTACAGTGCCACGATTGCCTAGCGTAGGGGCCTGCGGTCAGCCGCGGGGCCGGTCCGGCCCGGGCGGTGCGACACAATGGGGGACTGTGAGCGGAGGGCAGGCGCGAGTCGTCATTGTCGGCGGCGGCCCCGGGGGCTATGAGGCGGCCCTGGTGGCCGCCCAGCTGGGGGCCGAGGTCACGGTGGTGGACCGGGACGGCCTGGGCGGCGGCTGCGTGCTGTGGGACTGCGTGCCGTCCAAGACGCTGATCGCCACCTCCGGGATGATGGCCTCCCTGGACCGGGCGGCGGGGCTCGGCATCCGGTTCGACGCGGGGCGCACCCTGCGGCCGCCGAGCAGCAAGCACGCCAGCGTCGACGCGCCCCGGCTCTATGCGCGGGTCCGGGCCCTCGCTGCGGCGCAGTCAGCGGACGTGGCCGCCCGGCTTGCTGCCGAAGGCGTCAAGGTGATCTCCGGCACCGCCCGGCTGACCGGGCCGCGGACCGTCCGGGTAGGCAGCGAGGAACTGACCGCCGAGACGGTCTTGATCGCCACCGGGGCGCAGCCGCGGGTCCTGCCCGGCGCCATGCCGGACGGGGAGCGGCTGCTGACCTGCCGCCAGCTCTACGACCTGGCTGAGCTGCCGCCCGAGCTGATCGTCGTCGGCTCGGGGGTGACCGGCGCCGAGTTCGCCAGCGCCTACCAGGCCCTGGGATCACAGGTGACGCTGGTGTCCTCGCGCGAGCACGTGCTGCCGCACGAGGACGCCGACGCGGCAGTGGTGGTGGAAGAGGTCTTCCGCCGCCGGGGGATGACCGTGCTCGGCCGGTCCCGCGCGGCCGGTGCGGAACGTACCGGCGACGGCGTAACGGTGACGCTCGCTGACGGCCGCGCGGTGCGCGGCTCGCACTGCCTGCTGACCGTCGGCATGGTGCCGGGGACCAGCGGAATCGGCCTGGCAGAGGCCGGGGTCACCGTCGACGACCGGGGATTCGTGCCGGTCGACCGGGTGTCGCGGACCTCGGTGCCCGGTGTCTACGCGGCCGGGGACTGCACCGGCGTGATGATGCTCGCTTCAGTCGCCGCGATGCAGGGACGGATCGCGATGTGGCACGCGCTCGGCGAGGCGGTTGCGCCGCTGCGGCTCAGCCACGTCGCCGCGACGATCTTCACCGAGCCGGAGATCGCCACCGTCGGCGTCACCGCGCAGGCCGTCGAGAGCGGCGAGGTCGACGCCCGGGTAGTGAAGCTGCCCCTGGCCACGAACGCACGAGCCAAGATGCAGGGATTCCGGGACGGCTTCATCAAGCTGTTCGCCCGCCGCGGCAGCGGCATCGTGCTCGGCGGCGTGGTGGTGGCACCCCGGGCCAGCGAGCTCATCCTGGCGGTATCCCTGGCAGTCGAGCAGTTGCTGACCGTGGACCAGGTGGCGCACACGTTCGCCGTCTACCCGTCACTGTCGGGCAGCCTGACCGAGGCGGCCCGCAAGCTCATGCAGCCCGCCGACAGCCTGGGCTGAGCCGGCGGCAGCCCGGCCGTCCCGGCGGCAGCCCGGCCGTCCCGGCTAGCCCGCCCGGGGCGATGCCGCGACCGGCGCGGGCGGCGTCCCGGCGGCAGGCTCCTGCAGCTCGGATGCGTCATGATGGGCAGGCAGCTCAATCGCATTGCGGGGAGGATTGAGGATGGCGGCGAACGCGGCCGGGGGAGCGCAGCCGGGACCAGCCGATCCGGCCGAGGCCGCGGGAACGGCGCAGGCAGCGCCGTCGGCCGGTGCCGCGAGCGCGGCTGACGGCGCCGGGGCCGCGTCGGCCAGTCTGGCCGCGCCGGCCAGTCCGGCACCGGTACCGCCTGCCAAGGCCACGGCCCAGCTCGTTGCCGGGCGGCGGCATTCGGCCGGGATCTACGGGACGATCATCACCGCAGCCATCCTCGCCTCGGCCGGACCCGGCCGGGGCACCCTGCTGCTGGCCGTGTCGATCATCGTCACGCTGCTGGTGTACTGGGTGGCAGAACAGTACGCCGACCTGCTCGGCGAGCAGCTGGGCGCTGGACGGCTGCCGCGATGGCACGACATCAAGTCGGCGCTGGTCGCGTCCTGGCCGATGGTCACCGCCTCGTTCATCCCGCTGGTGGTGCTCATGACCACCCGGGCGTTCGGCGCGTCCCAGCTGGCCGCGGCGAACGCCGCGCTGGTCGCGGCCGTGGTGCTGCTGATGATCTACGGCTGGATGGCCGGGCGGGCGGCCCGGCTGCGCGGCAAGCAGCAGCTGCTGATCACCGCGATCACGGCGGTGCTCGGGCTGCTGATGGTCGCGCTGAAGGACCTGGTGCTGCTGCACCTGCACTGACCGGCTCCCCTGCACTGACCGGCTCCCCTGCACTGACGGCGCTGCTGCCAGGCTGGCAGCCCGTCCGGCCGCCGCGCCCCGGCCCGCCGCGGGTCAGTGTGCGGGATGGCCCAGATCGGGGTCGTCGGGGACGTCGAGCCCGTGCTGGCGCAGCCGGGAGGCGCGGATGTCGTCGGCGTAGACCGTGACCGTGAAGATGCTGCCCGCCAGGATCAGCGACACCATCATGATCGCCAGCCAGACCGAGGCGGGCAGCAGCATCAGCAGCGCCACCGCCACCGCCACGCACACCGGGAGGATCACCGCCAGGTGCCGGCGGACCGTCCGGGCCCGCCAGCCGACGTCGGTCAGCTCGTGCCGGACCCAGTCCACGTTCTCGGCGGGCAGCCGGAACCCGATCGCGAAGCGCAGCCACCGGAATACCCCTGGGTCACCGGGAATCCGCGCCACGCAGCTCAGTCCTGCAGCGAGCAGATCACCGCGCCGGCCGAGACAGTCTGGCCTACCTCGACGGCCAGGTCAGTCACGGTCCCGTCCTTATGGGCAGTCAGCGGCTGCTCCATCTTCATCGCCTCGAGCACCACGATCGTGTCGCCCGCGGAGACCTCCTGGCCCTCCTCCGCGACGATCTTGATGATCGTGCCCTGCATCGGGCTGACCAGCTCGTCGCTGGCGGCGCCCGGCGCCCGGCGGCTCGCCGACTGCGCCCCGCCGCGGCCGGCCCGGGACGTGCGGACGCCGGCCGGAGCCTGGGCCGTCGCGGCCATGGACAGCGTGGCCGGCACGACCACTTCCAGCCGCCGGCCGCCGACCTCGACGGTGATCTTCTCCCGCGCGGCCGCCTCCGCGGCGGCCGGCAGCTCGGGGTAGGGCTCGATGTCGCCGGCGAACTCGGTCTCGATCCACCGGGTGTGCACGGTGAACGGCGTGGCGGTGAAGGCCGGGTCGTCCACCACCCGGCGGTGGAACGTCAGCGCCGTGGGCATCCCGCCGACCTCGAACTCGGCCAGCGCCCGGCGGGCCCGTTCCAGCGCCTGCTCCCGGGTGGCCCCGGTCACGATCAGCTTGGCCAGCAGCGAGTCGTAGGCCTGCGGCACGGTCATGCCGGCGGCGTAGCCAGTGTCCAGCCGGATCCCGGGGCCGGATGCCGGCCGCCAGGTGGTGATGGTGCCCGGCGCGGGCAGGAAGCTCCGCCCGGGGTCCTCGGCGTTGATCCGGAACTCGATCGAGTGCCCGTGCAGCGGCGGGTCGTCGTAGCCCAGCCGCTCGCCGCCGGCGATCCGGAACATCTCCCGCACCAGGTCGATGCCGCTGACCTCCTCGGATACCGGATGCTCGACCTGCAGCCGGGTGTTGACCTCCAGGAACGAGATCGTGCCGTCCTGGCCGACCAGGAACTCGCAGGTGCCGGCCCCGACGTAGCGGGCCTCGCGCAGGATGGCCTTGGAGGAGGCGCGCAGCTGCTGCTCCTGCTCCGCGGACAGGAACGGCGCGGGCGCCTCCTCGACCAGCTTCTGGTGCCGGCGCTGCAGCGAGCAGTCCCGGGTGGAAACCACCACCACGTTGCCGAAGGCGTCGGCGAGGCACTGGGTCTCGACGTGCCGCGGCCGGTCCAGGTACCGCTCGACGAAGCACTCGCCCCGGCCGAACGCGGCCACCGCCTCGCGGACCGCGGACTCGAACTGGCTGGTGATCTCCTCGGTGGCGCGGGCCACCTTCAGCCCGCGGCCGCCGCCGCCGTAGGCGGCCTTGATTGCGATGGGCAGCCCGTGCTCGGCCGCGAACTGCGCCGCCTCCGCCGCGTCCGAGAGCGGCCCGTCACTGCCCGGGGCCAGCGGCGCGCCGACGGACTTGGCGATGTGCCGGGCCGAGACCTTGTCGCCGAGCGCGTCGATGGCATCGGGCGGAGGCCCGATCCAGGTCAGCCCGGCGGCGATGACTTCCCGGGCGAAATGGGCGTTCTCCGCCAGGAAACCGTAGCCCGGGTGAATGGCATCGGCCCCCGAGTCGGCCGCCGCCTTGAGGATCTTGGTGATGTCGAGGTAACTCTCCGTCGCCGACGAGCCGCCGAGCGCGAAGGCCTCATCGGCCATCGCCGCGTGCAGCGCGTCCAGGTCCGGTTCGCTGTAGACCGCGACGCTGGCAAGACCCGCATCCCGGCATGCCCGCACGATCCGGACGGCGATCTCGCCCCGGTTGGCAATCAGCACCTTGCGCACGAGACCGACTCCTTCCGCTGTCACGGAGTCTAGTGAGCCGGGACCGGCTGGAGGCAGAGGGGATCACGGCTAACCTCAGCCGCGGAGCGCCGAAGACCGCCTGGGCCGGGCCTAGCGGGGCAGCGCGCTGGCGCGCCAGGCGCTCGCGCCCGCGGTGACCGGCGAGCGCACCAGCCGGCTTCTCGCCGACCATTCAGAACGGGCCTCCGGGCGCACTCCCGCCGCCTGGGCCAGCCGGTGCCGGGCGGCGAGCACGGTCACCAGGGCGGCCAGCTCGACGGTCGACAGCTGCCCCCGGGCGACGCTGATGTCCGGCGCGTAGCCGTGCCCGTGCGGGGCGAGCTGATGCGGCGGGGCGTGCCCGTTATGCGCTGGTGTGCTGACGCTGGCGGAGATAGTGATCAGCTCCTCGATCTGCCGACGCCGATCCCGAACTGCCGGTGCACCCGGGCCCAGAACGCGTCTCGCAGCCATTCTCTCGCTTCCTGGTAGGAACGCAGCGACTGACCGAGTTCCTTTTCCGCCTCGACCAGCAGTTCCTTGTCGATGACCGGCGGCAGGATGGGGCCGGGCAGCAGGTCGCGGATGTTGTCCTCGCCGCGGGTGAGGATCCACCGCTGCGCGACGTGCTCGCCGGCCTCCTCGACCCGTTCCCGGTCGGGCCCGAGCCGTCCGGGCGAGTGCGTTACCGCCGACCGGGCTGCCAGCCGCGGGCTCAGCCGGTCGCGGAACACCTGCGCGGGCGAGGGCGCCGGGACCTGCCTGGCGGGGACGGGGGGTGCCGCGGCCTCGGCCGCGGCACCGTCCGGGCCGAGGTTGCGGGTGAAGTACGGCTCGAGGAATGACCGCTCCAGCACCTCGACGGTGTCGGACTCCCAGACCAGCCGCTCGGCCTGGTTGGCGCCGTACGGCGGCTCGACGCCCCACAGGTGCACGCGCACCCCGAAGGCCTGCGCGGCCTCGATCGCCGGCACCATGTCCTCGTCGCCGGCTACCAGGATCGCGTCGGTGATCGCCCGGTGCCGGGCCAGGGCCTCCATGTCGGCGCGGATCTGGGCGTCGACGCCCTTCTGCTGGCCGCGCGCGTTCAGGTTGCCGAGCCGCAGCTTGACCCACGGCATCTGGGCGATCACCCGCTGGTCGAACGTGGGCACCCGGTCCCGGGCCGCGTCGTACCAGTAAATCCGCAGCAGCTCGCCGCGCACCCGGTCCCCGCCGTGCTCGGTGAGCGCCGGGATGAGCTTGTCGGCATCGACCCGGTACTCGCGCCGCGAGGCGGCCGAGAACAGAAGCTCGCCGGCGGCAGCGTAGATATACCCGACGTCGACCATGATGGCGTAGCGGGCGAGCAGGGGGAGCGGCGAGCCGGGTTCGGTCATGACAGTACCGACTCTAGTGGTACCCGCGGGGCTCAGCTCGCGGAAGGCCCTACCTTGTAGTAATCGAGACATTACTCCGAGTCATATGACGAGCTGTCCGAGGTTGTCCGGGTATAACCCGGCTCTGCCGAACAGGCCGGTGCCGGCGCGCCCGGCGGTCCCGCCAGCCAGGCCCGAACCTGCTCGCTGTGCTCGCCCAGCCGGGGCGGGGCCAGGTCGTAGCGCGGCGGGGTCCGGGAGAACGTCACCGGATTGCGGATCATCGGCACCCCCGAGCCGGGCGGGCCGGCCGTGATCACCGGCTCCAGGCCGAGTTCCGCCGCCAGCCGCACGCCGCCCTCGACCGTGTTGATCGGCCCGCACGGCACCCCGGCGGCGGTCAGCTCCGCCGACCACTCCGCCGACGGCCGGGCTGCCAGCCGCTGCGTCAGCAGCGCGCGCAGTTCCTCCCGGCGCGCCGTGCGGCCCGCGTTCGCCGCGAAGCGCGGGTCGGCGGCCAGCTCTGGCGCGCCGATGACCCGGCACAGCGCCGCGAACTGCCGGTCGTTGCCGACCGCGATGATCATCTCGCCGTCCGCCGTCGGCAGCGGGTTGTAGGGAAACAGGCTGGGATGGTTGTTGCCCAGCCGCTTCGGCACCACCCCGCCCGCCACGAAGGCGCTGGCCTGGTTCGCCATGGCCGACAGCGCCGACGTCAGCAGGCTGGCCTGGACGCGCTGGCCCGCTCCGGTGCGGTCGCGGTCGTGCAGCGCCGACAGGATGCCGACGGCGGTGTGCAGCCCGCAGAACACGTCGACCAGCGAGATCCCCGAGCGCAGCGGCGGGCCGTCCGGCTCGCCGGTCATGCTCATCAGGCCCGAGGTGGCCTGCAGGAGGATGTCGTAGCCGGGCAGCTCGGCGCCGCCCTGCTCGCCGAAGCCAGTGATCGAGGCGTAGATGATCCGCGGATTGGCCGCGCGGACGCTGTCGTAGTCCAGCCCGAACCGGGCCAGGCCGCCTGGCTTGAAGTTCTCCACCAGCACGTCGGCGCGGCTCGCCAGCTCGGCTGCGGCCGCCCGGTCCGCCGGGCCGGCCAGGTCCAGTACCACCGACCGCTTGTTCCGGTTGATGGCCAGGTAGTAGGTGGCGACGCCGTCGCGGACGGGCGGTACCCAGCCGCGGGTGTCGTCGCCGGCCGGGCTCTCCACCTTGATGACGTCGGCGCCGAGATCGGCCAGCAGCATGGTGGCGTACGGCCCGGCCAGCACCCGGGAGAAGTCGGCGACCAGCAGCCCGGCGAGCGGTCCCGCCGGGCGCGCATCAGCCGCGCTGTCGGCCCCGGCTCGCATCTCCGCCTGCTTCGCTTGCCTCACTCACGGTGCCTGCCTGGCTCGCTTCTCCGCCCGCTGCGCGTGCGTCGCTCGCGGTGCTTGCCTGGCTCGCTTCTCCGCCCGCTGCGCGTGCGTCGCTCACAGGGGAATGTTCCCGTGCTTCTTCGGGGGCAGGGTCTGGCGCTTGGTCCGCAGCGCGCGCAGCGCGCGGATCACCCCGGGCCGGGTCTCGGCCGGAGCGATGACCGCGTCGATATAGCCGCGTTCGGCCGCGACGTAGGGATTGGCCAGGGTGTCCTCGTACTCGGTGACCTTCTCGTCGCGCAGCCGGGCCTGCTCCGCGGGATCCTCCACGGCGGCCAGCTCGCGCCGGTACAGGATGTTCACCGCGCCCTGCGCGCCCATCACGGCCACCGTCGCCGTGGGCCAGGCCAGCGTCACGTCGCCGCCCAGGTGCTTGGAGCCCATGACCACGTAGGCGCCGCCGTAGGCCTTGCGGGTGATGACGGTGATCTTCGGCACGGTGGCCTCGGCGTAGGCGTAGAGCAGCTTGGCGCCGCGGCGGATGATCCCGCCCCACTCCTGGCCCGTTCCCGGCAGGAAGCCGGGCACGTCCATGAACGTGATCACCGGGATGCCGAACGCGTCGCAGGTGCGCACGAACCGCGCCGCCTTCTCCGCCGCGTCGATGTCCAGCACCCCGGCGAAGTGCATCGGCTGGTTGGCCACCACGCCGACCGACCAGCCGTCCACCCGGCCGAAGCCGACGATGATGTTCTGCGCGAACAATGCCTGGATCTCCAGGAACTCGCCCGAGTCCAGTACCGACTGGATCACCGAGTGCATGTCGTAGGGCTGGTTCGGCGAGTCCGGGATGACCTTGTCCAGCAGGGCGTCGGCCGCGTTGATCTCCAGCAGCGACTGCGGGTCGATGTCCGGGTCGACCGCGTGCGGCGGCTCCTCCAGGTTGTTCGACGGCAGGTAGGACAGCAGGTCCCGGGCGAAAGCCAGGCAGTCCTTCTCGTCGTGGGCCTGGAAGTGGGCGACGCCGGACTTGGTGTTGTGCGCGTGCGCGCCGCCAAGCTCCTCGAAGCTGACTTCCTCGCCGGTCACCGTCTTGATCACGTCCGGGCCGGTGATGAACATGTGCGAGGTGTGCTCGACCATCAGGGTGAAGTCGGTGATCGCCGGCGAGTACACGGCGCCGCCAGCACACGGCCCCATGATCAGCGATATCTGCGGGATCACGCCCGAGGCGATCACGTTGCGGTAGAAGATCTCGCCGAACAGGCCGAGCGCGACCACGCCCTCCTGGATCCGCGCGCCGCCGCCGTCGTTGATCCCGATCATCGGGCAGCCGGTCTTCAGCGCGTGATCCATCACCTTGATGATCTTCTCGCCGTAGACCTCGCCGAGCGAGCCGCCGAACACGGTGAAATCCTGGCTGAACACGCACACCGGCCGGCCGTGGACCAGGCCGTAGCCGGTCACCACGCCGTCCCCGTAGGGCCGGTTCTCCTCGACCCCGAAGTCGGTGGCCCGGTGCCGGGCCAGCTCATCGAACTCGGTGAACGAGCCCGGGTCGAGCAGTTCGTCGATGCGCTCGCGCGCCGTCATCTTGCCCTTGGCGTGCTGGCGCTCCACGGCGCGTTGCGGGCCTGCGTGGACCGCCTCGTAGCGGCGCTTGTTAAGGTCAGCGATCTTGCCCGCGGTCGTGTGCGGATCCGGCCGGGTGTCGGTGTCGTCCTGCGGCGGGCGGACTTCGGTGGTCATGCGGGAAAGGGTAGGCCAGGGCCTGCCACGATCCCTAGAGGCTAACGGCATCTGCTGTCGGGAGGCTGACACACTGGGCACATGGCAATGCCCGCCCGACGGCCCAGGGCCGCACCGCAGCCCGCGCCGCCGCCCGGGCCCGCAGGCGCGCAGCCGCCAGGGGGCCAGCCCGGATTCGTCGGCCAGCCGGGGGCTGCCGGCCAGCCGGGGGCTGCGGGCCACCCTGGCGTCGCTGGCCAGCCCGCCGCCGCCCCCGCCGCCGTGAGCGCCCGCGGGCTGTGGAAGAGGTTCGGCGGCAACATCGCCGTGGCCGGGGTGAACCTGGACGTGCCGGCCGGCAGTTTCTTCGGCCTGGTCGGCCCGAACGGGGCGGGCAAGACCACCACGCTGTCGATGATGACCGGGTTGCTGCGCCCGGACGCGGGCACCGTGCACATCACCGGGGCCGACGTGTGGCGCAACCCGGTCGCGGTCAAGTCGGTGATCGGCGTGCTGCCCGAGGGACTGCGCCTGTTCGAGCGGCTGTCGGGCCGCGAGCTGCTCAGCTATCTCGGCCGGCTGCGCGGGCTGCCCCGCGGCGAGGTGGCCGAGCGGGCCGATGAGCTGCTGGCGGTACTGGACCTGGCCAGCGCGGGCAAGTCGCTGGTCGTCGACTACTCCACCGGCATGCGCAAGAAGATCGCGCTGGCCGCGGCCCTGCTGCACAACCCGCGGGTGCTTTTCCTGGACGAGCCGTTCGAGGGCGTGGACCCGGTGGCCGCGCAGACGATCCGCGGCGTGCTGGACGCCTACACCTCCTCCGGCTCGACGGTGATCTTCTCCAGCCACGTGCTGGAACTGGTGGAGAGCCTGTGTGACTGGGTCGCGGTGATGAGCGGCGGCCAGATCATGGCCGTCGGCCCGCTGGAGCAGGTCCGCGGCGGCCGGTCGCTGCAGGAGGCGTTCCTGGCCATCGTCGGCGCGCGGCCGGGCGCGCAGCGCGGGAAACTGTCATGGCTCGGATCTTCGCCGGGCTGAAGCTCCGGCTGATGGCCGGCGCGCTGCGCGGGGCGGACAGCGGCTGGCGGATGGCCGGCCTTGCCCTCGCCGTGCTGGCCGCGCTGTGGGTGATCCCGCTGGCCTTCAGCGCCCTCGCCGCCCAGCACGGCCGCCCGCTGGCCGGGGCGCTGGGCGTGGTGGTGTTCACCGCCGCGTGCGCGGGCTGGCTGGTGCTGCCGCTGCTGATGTTCGGCACCGACGAGACGCTCGACCCGGCCCGGCTCGCGCTGCTGCCGCTGCGCCCGGCGGTGCTGGCCCGCGGCCTGCTGGCGGCGGCGCTGACCGGGATCGGCCCGGTCGTCACGTTCTTCGTGCTGCTGGGGGTGGTCGCCGCCGTGGCCCGCGGGCCGGGCGCGGCGCTGATCGGGCTGGCGGCGGTGGTGGTGGACCTGGCGCTGTGCGTGACCGGCTCGCGGGCGCTGGCGACCGCCTTCTCCGGGCTGCTGCGCTCGCGCCGGGGCCGCGACCTGGGGGTGCTGGCCGGCGGGCTGCTGTCGCTCGGCGTGATCATCGCGAACATCGTGTTCCAGAACGCGCTGCTGCGCGGCGGCCTCGGCCGCGCGACCCGGTCGGTGGCCGCGGCCGCCCGCTGGTCCCCGCCGGGCCTGGCCGCGCACGCGATCAGCGACGCCGCCCGGGGCGACTACCCGGCGGCCCTGGCCGAGCTGGCCGTCGCGGCCGCGGTGGCCGGCTTGCTGCTGGTGGCCTGGATGGCGGCGCTGCGCCAGGCCCTGGTCAGCCCCGACTCGTCCACTCAGCCGGCCCGCCGGGCGCTGTCCGGCCGCGTCCGGGCGGCCGGACACGGCCAGGTCGCGGCGTCGGCGGGGGGCGTGGCCGGGCTGGCCCGGCTGCGGCCCGGGCCCGCCAGCCGGACGCTGACCGTGGCGGCCAAGGAACTGCGCTACGCCTGGCGCGACCCGCGGCGCAAGGCCAGCCTGCTCGTGCTGGCCATGGCCGTCATCGTGACGCTGTCGGTATCCCGGTTCGGCCCGGTGGGCGGCCCGCCGGGCAGCGGCCCGCTGCTGCTGGCCGCGGCGGGCGTGTACGGCGGCACGATCGCCGGGATCCAGTCGGCCAACCAGTTCGGCCTGGACGGCGGTGCCCTCTGGCTGAACCTCGCCGCCACCGTCCGCCCGCGCGACCTGCGCGCCGACCTCGCCGGGAAGAACCTGGCCAGCGCCGTCATCGCGGTACCGGTGTTCGCGCTGCTGTACCTGCTGCTCGGCCTGGCCAGCGGCGAGGGCGGCCCGGCAGCCGCCGCGTTCGGGCTGGCCTGCTGCGCGCTCGGGGTGACGCTGGGCCTTGCCAGCCTGGCCAGCGTTCTGCTGCCCTACGCGCTGCCCGAGCGCCGCACCAGCGCCTTCGGCGGGGGCGGCACCGGCCGGGGTTGCCTGGGCCTGCTGAGCAGCGTGGCCATCCTGGTGCTGACCCTGGTGGCCATGGCGCCGCTGCTGGTCCTGACGATCGGCCTGCACCCCGGTCCCTGGCTGCTGGCCGTCGGGCCGGCCTACGGCGCAGCGCTGGCCTGGGCCGGGCGGCTGGCCGCCGCGGCGATCGGCTTTGGCCGGATGCCCGAACTGCTGGCCGAGGTCAGCCGTCCGGTGTAGCGGGCTCAGCCGCGCTGTCCTGGCCTGCGCTGTCCTGGCCTGCGCTGTCCTGGCCGCCGGTGGCCGCGGCGACCGCGGCCGCCGCGCGCGGACGGCTGAACAGCAGGCCGACGGACAGGCAGGACAGCGGCACCGCCACCATCGCGTACCGGTACAGCGACTGCGTCAGCAATGCCGGGGACAGCACGCTGACCACGGCCAGCGCCCACGGCAGCGCCGCCAGGCGGCCCTGCCTGCGCCAGCGCCACAGCACTCCGCCAGTGGCCGCCAGCAGGACGGCCAGGAACAGCACGCCGGGGAAGTACACCGGCTGCTGCCAGAGGAACAGGAAGTACGCGTACGGGTAGACCGGGTGGGTGTTCTCGGTCGTGCCGGCGTACTGCTGGATGTCCCGGGCGTAGTACGACGGCAGCCGGGCGATGTGCGGCGCGACCGTGAACGTCATCGTCACGTGCGACTGCGGCCTGTCAGTGGCCAGGAACGTCAGCAGCACGTCCCGGGCGCTGACCTTCAGGTAGTCCAGCGGCTGGGCCTCGATCGCGCGCAGCGCGAACCGCATGCCCAGCGAGTTGTTGTCGGCATCGACCCCGGGGTGCGCGTCGTGCCGCCACCACGCTCCCGGGCTCCACAGGTAGTCGGCGGGCGTCGGCTCGGTCAGCAGCGCGGAGACCGACCACGCCGGGGGGGCGGCGGCGCGGAAGGCCGGCTGCCGGTCCGGGCACAGCGGCGCCAGGCTGGGCGGCGGCTTGATCACCGCGCAGTTGGCGAAGCTGGTCGTGCGCGACCACAGGAACATGCCGTCGCTGTCGGTCAGGTTGAACTGCCCGTGCTCGGAGTGGAACACCAGCACGTAGCCGAGCACCGGGATCGCGAACGCGGCCGCGGCGGCGGCCAGCGACCGCCAGCCCACCCGGCGGATCAGCAGGAACACCGCGACGATCACCGCCAGCGGCAGCCCGTTGCCGCGCAGCACGGTCACGTAGGCCATCAGCAGGCCGGCGGTCACGCACTGCCACCGGCGCGGCGTCGCCCGGGTCAGCAGCAGCGCCACGACGACCATCAGCACCAGGCAGAACAGCGTGTCCGGCAGGATGTAGGACTCCAGCGCCACCTGCCGGGTGTCGGCCAGCACCGGCAGCGCGGCCAGCGTCGCGCCCCAGCCGGGCAGTCCCCAGTAGCGCAGCAGCGCGTAGACGATCACCGCCACGGCGATGCCCATCAGGTGCTGCGCGATGGTCACGAACAGCAGCGGATGCGGCAGGAACTGCATCAGGGCCAGGAACCCCGAGTAGCCGGACGGCCGGATCGTGCCGAGGCTGTGGCTCACCGCCTCCTGCATGTACAGGAACGAGTCGGCGGTCAGCAGCGCGGGGCGGAACGCGAGCACCGCCAGCACCCGCGGCACCAGGCCGATCAGCACCGCGATCGTGAACAGCCGGTGCCGGTGCCACAGGGCCGACGGGGTGACCTCGGCAGCCGCCCGCCGGGCGACCCGCGCGACCGGGCCGGTGCCGGATGCGGGCGCGGCCGGTCCTGCGGGGCCGGGGCCTGCGGCATCCTGGGTGGCGCCGCCGGGTGCGCTGGCATCCGGCGCCGGGGCGTCCGCCGCCTCCTGGTCGCCGTCGCGCGACCCGCTGAGCCTGAGATCAGCCACTGGTTTCCTCGTCGTCGGCACTGCCGGGAATTCCGCCACGGCAGCCGCCCCCCGGGCTGCGGGCCGGCCCTGTCGCCGCTGGCCAGCCGTGGCCGCGGGCACCCGGCGGGGCCCAGGTTACCCTGGTGCACGACAATGACGGCGTGCGGACAAACGGAACGGCATCATCGCCGGCGGCCGGATTCTGGCAGCCGCCCGTCGTGCTGCCCGAGACTGGCTCCACCAACACGGACCTGCTCGCCGCCGCGCGCGGCGGCGCCCCTGATGGCTCGGTGCTGGTGGCGGACGTGCAGACGGCCGGCCGGGGCAGGCTGGCCCGCAACTGGGTCACGGTCCCGGGGGCGGCGCTGGCGTGCTCGGTGCTGCTGCGGCCAGCCGGCGTTCCGGTTGCCCGCCGGGGCTGGCTGCCGCTGCTGGCCGGTGTCGCGGTGGCCGCCGCGGTGCGCGCGGCCGCCGGGGTGGAGGCCGGCCTGAAATGGCCCAACGACGTGCTGGCCGGCGGCGGCAAGCTGGCCGGCATCCTGGCCGAGCAGTACCAGGACGCCGTGGTGATCGGCATCGGCCTGAACCTCACGGCCGTCCCCGCGGCCAGCCCGGCCGGGACACCGGGGCCGGTCGCCCCTGGTTCGCCGGCCTGCGGTCCGGGTGCGCTGGCGCCCACGTCGCTGGCGGCCCAGGGCGCGTCCCGCGTCGGCCGGGACGAGGTGCTGGCGGCCGTGCTGGATCAGCTGGGACGGCGCTACCTGCGCTGGCGCGACGCCGTCCCGCCGGGCGACCCGCAGGCCAGCGGCTTGCGGGCGGAGTACCTGCGGTACTGCCTGACCATCGGCCGCGACGTCCGGGTCGAGATGCCCGGCGGCCGGGTGCTGGCCGGCCGGGCCGCCGACGTGGACGCCGACGGCCGCCTGGTGGTCGACACCACGGCGGGCCCCGCCGCGGTCAGCGCCGGCGACGTCGTGCACCTGCGCTGATGCCGCCAGGTCGATCGCGCCGCCCGGACGATGCCGCCGCCCGGACTGTGCCGCCGCCGGGAGGCCCGGGCCGCCCGGCGGCGTGAGCGCGGCGCCGGGGCGGTATGAAAGAGGGAACACCAGCGGGCACGACGGGGCGTCCACATGAGTGATCTTCCGAGCCGGATCTCGGTGCGCGAGGTAGGGCCACGGGACGGGCTGCAGAACGAGGAGCCGGTCCCGGCCGCCGCCAAGATCGAGCTGATCAACCGGCTGTCGGCCACCGGGGTGCAGCGGATCGAGGCCGTGTCCTTCGTCCGGCCCGGCGCGATCCCGCAGATGGCCGACGCCGACGAGGTGTGGCACGGGATCAGCCGGGTGCCGTCGGTGCGGTACTCGGCACTGGTGCCCAACCTGCGCGGCGCCCGCCGGGCCCTGGACGCCGGCCTGACCGAGATCGAGGCGGTCGTGTCCGCCTCCGACACGCACAACCGCAAGAACGTCGGCCGGCCCACCGCGCAGTCGCTGGATGACATCGCGGCGCTGCTCGCCGAGGCGCACGATCGCGGCGCCACCTGCCAGGTGATCATCTCCACCGCCTGGGGCTGCCCGTACGAGGGCGACGTCCCGGTCGAGCGGGTGCTGGCCGTGGCCGGCCGCGCGGTCGCCGACGGCGCCGACGGCATCTCGTTTGGCGACACCACCGGCATGGCCACGCCCTGCCGGGTGCGCGCCCTGGTCGGCGGGTTCCGCTCCGCGCATCCCGACGTCGGGCTGAACCTGCATTTCCACAACACCCGCGGCACCGGCCTGGCCAACGTGCTTACCGCCCTGGACATGGGAGTGACGGACTTCGACGCGTCGGTCGGCGGCCTCGGTGGCTGTCCATACGCGCCCGGCGCGACCGGCAACATCGCGACCGAGGAACTCGTGCACATGGTCGAGGACATGGGCATCGACACCGGCATCGACCTGGAGCAGATGATCGAGGCCGCAGCCGACGCCGAGCGCATCATCGGCCGCCGGCTCCCGTCTCAGGTGCTGCGGGCCGGCCCCCGCACCCGCACGATCCCCGCCTAGCCCCCGGACACCCCTCCCCGCCTTCCCCCCCGCTCCCCGCCCCCCCGCACCCCTGGCTGGTGATCTCGGAGACTTCTCAGGTCTATGTGCTGAAAAGTCTCCGAGATCACTAAAGCCGGGCCGGCCGGGCCGGCGGCGACTGGGCCGCCGGAGCGCGGGGTACGCTCGCGACCGTGACCGAGCACTCCGTGAGCGAGCACTCCAGGGCGCAGCCGCCCGGGCCGGGGCGAGACCCCGGGCAGGCCGCGGCCGGGCCGGGCAGTGCCGCGCGGAACGCCGCGCCGGGGCACCCGGACCTGGCCAGCGTCCGGGCCCGGATCGAGCGGGGCGGCGCGCCGCGGTATCACGAGGCGGCGGCCGCGGCCGGCAAGCTGTTCGCCCGGGACCGGATCGCGCTGCTGACCGACGAGGGCAGCTTCACCGAGGACGGGGCGTATGCCAACGTGCTGGCCGACGGGCTGCCCGCGGACGGCGTGATCACCGGCACCGCGACGATCGACGGCCGCCCGGTGGCGCTGATGGCCAACGACTCCACGGTCAAGGCCGGGTCGTGGGGCTCCCGCACCGTCGAGAAGATCATCCGGATCATCGAGAAGGCCTACCGGGCCCAGATCCCCATGGTCTACCTGGTCGACTCGGCCGGGGCCCGGATCACCGACCAGGTGGAGATGTTCCCCGGCCGCCGCGGCGCCGGCAAGATCTTCCACACCCAGGTCCGCGCCTCCGGCTCGGTCCCGCAGGTGTGCGCCCTGTTCGGGCCGTCCGCGGCCGGCGGCGCCTACATCCCCGCGTTCTGCGACTACGTGGTGATGGTGGACGGCAACGCCTCGATGTACCTGGGCAGCCCGCGGATGGTCGAGATGGTGGTCGCCGAGCACACCACGCTTGAGGAGATGGGCGGCGCCCGGATGCACTGCACCGTGTCCGGATGCGGGCACGAGCTGGCGGCCAGCGAGGAAAACGCGATCGAGTCGGTCCGGGCGTACCTGTCCTACCTGCCCGGCAGCTGGCAGCAGCCGCCGCCGCCCGCGGAGCCGTGCGAGCCCGAGCCGATCAACCTGCGCAAGCTGGTTCCCGCCAGCGAACGGCAGGCCTACGACATGCGCCGCTACCTGCGCGGCCTGGTCGACGCGGGCTCGCTGCTGGAGATCCACGCGCTGTGGGCACCGGAGCTGATCGTCGGCTTCGCCCGGCTGCACGGGGAGGCCGTCGGGGTGGTGGCGAGCAACCCGATGATCAAGGGCGGGGTGCTGTTCACCGACTCCGCTGACAAGGCCGCCCGGTTCATTCAGATGTGCGACGCGTTCAGCGTGCCGCTGCTGTTCCTCGCCGACGTGCCCGGCTTCATGGTGGGCACCGCGGTCGAGCGGCAGGGCATCATCCGGCACGGCGCCAAGATGATCTCCGCGGTGTCGGAGGCGACTGTGCCGAAGATCTGCGTCATCGTCCGCAAGGCCTACGGCGCGGGCCTGTACGCGATGGCCGGCCCGGGATTCGACCCGGACGCGACGATCGCGCTGCCGACCGCCAAGATCGCGGTGATGGGCGCGGAGGCGGCCGTGAACGCGGTCTACTACAACAAGCTCAACCGGATCGCTGACCCGGCGGCCCGCCAGGCCGAGGTGGAGCGGCTGCGCGCCGAGTACGACCAGGACATCGACGTGCTGCGGCTGGCCGGCGAGCTGGTCGTCGACGATGTGGTGGAACCCGAGGACCTGCGCACCGAGCTGATCTTCCGGTTCGCGGCGGCGCGCGGCAAGGACCGCTCGTTCTCCCGCCGCCGGCACGGCATCACGCCGGTCTGAGCCAGGGCAGGCCAGGTGCCGTTGGGTCCAGGCCGGGTCGCCGGCTGTCCGATCTGCCCTGAGCTGCGGCAATTCCGGGCCAGCGGGCGCGGCATGACCGGCTGCGCGGCCACCCTGCAGGGTGATATCGGCTACCGGCACGCGTAGCGTGCGGGCTGCACTCGCGGAGCGGCCTACCATCTGTGCATGACCTGCGTTCTGCTTGCCGAGGATGACCCGGCCATTTCCGAGCCGCTGGCCCGGGCGCTGCGACGCGAGGGCTACGACGTGGGGGTGTCCGCCGACGGCCCCGGCACTCTGGAGGCCGCCCGGGGCGGCGGCATCGACCTGATCGTGCTCGACATCGGGCTGCCGAAGATGGACGGCCTGGAAGTCTGCCGCCGCATCCGGTCGTCCGGCCAGTCCGTGCCGGTGCTGATCCTGACCGCGCGCGCCGACGAGGTGGACACGGTCATCGGCCTGGACGCCGGCGCCGACGACTACGTCACCAAGCCGTTCCGGCTCGCCGAGCTGCTGGCCCGGGTGCGCGCGCTGCTGCGCCGCGGCGCGACCGAGAACCAGGTCGTGCAGGGCGTCCGGATCGACACCGACGCGCGGCGGGCCTGGCTGGGCGACACCGAGATCGAGCTCACGTCCAAGGAGTTCGACCTGCTGGCGCTGCTGGTGGCCGAGGCCGGCAAGGTGGTCACCCGCGAGCAGATCATGCGGCAAGTGTGGGACTCCAAGTGGTGGGGTTCGACCAAGACGCTCGACATGCACGTGTCCTGGCTGCGCCGCAAGCTCGGCGACGACGCGCACAACCCGCGGTTCATCACCACGGTGCGCGGGGTCGGCTTCCGGTTCGAGCGCGGGGACTGACTGCGCCGGCGGTCGGCGGGTCGGCCAGATGAGCGATCCGGTGCGATGAGCATCCCGGTGACGGCCCCGGCAGGAGCAGCCCGGTGCACCGGCGGCTGCTGATCTCGACTGTCGCCGTCGCGGTGACGGCGGTGCTGCTGCTCGGCGTGCCGCTGGCGGCCGGCAGTATCCGGCTCCAGTCCGACGAGGCCAGCCAGCAGCTCAAGCACGACGCGGCGACCCTGGCCCAGGACCTGCAGGTGCGCGCGGATTCCGGCCTGCCGGCCGACGCGGACCAGGTGGCCCGGTCACTGCCGGACCGATACGTGATCATCCAGCAGCACGGCGCCAGGCCGATCACGGTCGGCACCGAGCCGCCGCTGCACGACACCGTCAGCGGCGAGGCGGCCACCTCCGACTTCACGGTCACGATCAAGGCGAACGGCTCGCTGGTCAGCCAGCGGATCCGGGGCGACCTGCTGCTCATCGGCTCGCTGGCGGGGCTGGCCATCGCGGTCGCGGTGGTCCTGGCGCTGCTCCAGGCCCGGCGGCTGTCCCGGCCGCTGCAGGAACTGGCCCGGGCCGCGGACCGGCTCGGCTCGGGGGACGCCAGCCCGCTGGGCCGCCGTTACGGGGTGCCGGAGCTGGACCGGGTAGCCGAGGGACTGGACGGCTCGGCGCAGCGCATCACCGACCTGCTGGCGGCCGAGCGGGATTTCGCCGTGGACGCCTCGCATCAGCTGCGCACCCCGCTGACCGCGCTGTCGATGCGGCTGGAGGAGATGGTCGGCGCCGCCGACTACCCGGACGTGGTGCGCGAGGAGGGCGCGGCCGCGCTGGCCCAGACCGAGCGGCTCGCCGAGGTGGTCAGCGAGCTGCTCGGCCGGGCCCGCCGGTCGGTGCCCGGCCAGCCAGAGCTGACGCCGGTCGATGACATGATCGGCCAGCAGGTGGTCGAGTGGGATCCGGCGTTCCGCCGGGCGGGCCGCAAGCTGGAGGTCACCGGGGAGAAGGGACTGCGCGCCTACGTGAACCCGGGCGGGGCCGCCCAGGTGATTGCCACCCTGCTGGACAACGCGCTGACCCACGGCGCCGGGACGGTGACGATCCGCACCTCGCAGACTCTGCGGTCGGTGGTGATCGAGGTGCGCGACGAGGGCAAGGGCGTGCCGCCGGAGCTGGTGCCGCGGATTTTCGAGCGCAGCGTCAGCGGGAAGGCGGGCGGCACGGGCCTCGGCCTCAGCCTGGCCCGCTCGCTGGCTGCGGCGAGCGGCGGCCAGGTGGTGCTGGTGCGGCCCAGGCCCGCCGCGTTCGCGGTGTTCTTGCCGCGCGCCGCGCCCGACACCGCGGCGGAGCGGGCGGTCAGCGGCCCGGCCTGACCGGCGGGTCTCGTAGGCTACGGCGCGTGACTCCACCTCACGACGGCAGGCCGGCCGGTGTCCCGGTCGTCGGCATGGTCGGGGCCGGCCAGCTCGCGCGGATGACCGCCCAGGCCGCGATCAGCCTGGGCATCGGCTTCCGGGTGCTGGCCGGGGCACCGGGCGAGAGCGCCGCGCAGGTATCCGCTGGCACTGTCATCGGCGATTACACCAGCCCGGGTGACCTGCTCGATTTCGCCGCCGGGTGTGACGTGGTGACGTTCGACCACGAGCATGTGCCGCCGGGCGCGCTGCGCGCCATGGAGCGCGCCGGGGTGCGGATCGCGCCGGCCTCGGTGCCGCTGCGGCACGCCCAGGACAAGCGGTTCATGCGCGAGCGGCTGACCGCGCTGGGCATGCCGTGCCCGCCGTACGCCCCCGCGCCGGGCCTGGCGGAGGTCACCGCGTTCGCCGCGGATCACGGCTGGCCGGTGGTGCTCAAGGCGGTCACCAGCGGGTACGACGGCAAGGGCGTGTGGGTGTGCGCGGGGCCGCAGGAGGCGGCGCAGGTGCTCGCCCGCGCGGCCGGGGCGGCCGGTGCGGCTTCCGGTGACGGCCCGGCGGGCCGCGGCATCGAGCTGATCGTCGAGCAGCACGTGCCGATCGTCGCCGAGCTGGCCAGCGTCGTCGCCCGGTCGCCGAGCGGCCAGGGCGCCGCGTACCCGGTGGTGCGCACGGTCCAGGCGGACGGCATCTGCCGGGAGGTGATCGCGCCCGCGCCGGGCCTGGACGCCGATACCGTGGCCGAGGCGCAGCGGCTCGGCCTGGAGATCGCCGCGGCGCTGGGCGTGGTGGGGATCCTCGCGGTCGAGCTGTTCCTGACCGGGGACGGGCTGCTGGTCAACGAGCTGGCGATGCGCCCGCACAACAGCGCGCACTGGACCATTGAGGGCGCGGTGACCTCGCAGTTCGAGCAGCACCTGCGCGCGGTGCTGAACCTGCCGCTGGGCTCGCCCGCGCTCGCCGTGCCGCACGCGGTGATGGTCAACATGCTCGGCGGCGCCGACCCGCACCTGCACGACCGGCTGCTGCACGTGATGGCCGCCGATCCGGGCGTGAAGGTGCACCTGTACGGCAAGGAGGTCCGGCCGGGCCGCAAGATCGGTCACGTGACGGTGACCGGCCGCGACCTGCCGGCGCTGCGGGACCGGGCGGCCCGGGCGGCGAGCTTCCTGAGCCTGGGCACCGAGCAGCCCGCCGCAGCGCTGGAACCGCCGCCGGTGCCCGTGGCGGCGGCCGCGCCCGGACCGGCAGGCGGGTGGGCGCAGGCCCGCGAGGGGAGGCCGTGACGGCGCAGCAGCCGCTGGTCGGCGTGGTGATGGGCAGCGACTCGGACTGGCCGGTGATGGAGGCGGCGGTCACCGCGCTGGCGGAGTTCGGGGTGGCGTGCGAGGCGGCGGTGGTCTCGGCGCACCGGATGCCCCGGGACATGATCGAGTACGGCGCCGCCGCGGAAGGCCGCGGCCTGCGGGTGATCATCGCCGGGGCTGGCGGGGCCGCGCACCTGCCCGGCATGCTGGCCGCGATGACCCCGCTGCCGGTGATCGGCGTGCCGGTGCCGCTGGCGAATCTCGGCGGGGTGGACTCGCTGCTGTCGATCGCGCAGATGCCGGCCGGCGTCCCGGTCGCCACCGTGGCCGTCGGCGGGGCCCGCAACGCGGGGCTGCTGGCGGTGCGCATCCTGGCTGTCGCCGACGACGGGCTGCGCGCCCAGATGACCCGCTTCCAGCAGGACCTGCGCGCGGGCGCGCAGGCCAAGGGCGCCGCGCTGCAGGCCCGGCTGCGCGACCGCCAGGAGCCGGGTGCCGCCCGGCGGTAAATCACGATCCGGCAGGAAACAGACCAGGCAGAAAATTTAGCGACCGCTAGTCAGGCCGCTCGGCCGGGCACGTCCGGCCTGGCCCCGGCCCGGCCCCGGCCGGGTCCGCGGCGTCGTCGGCGCAGATCAGGCCCCATGGCCGGGCACGGACCCGGGTGAGCACGATCGTCGCGGCCCGGCTGCCGCGCAGCCCGAGCCGGCGGCGGATCAGCTCGACGTCCCCGGCCAGGCCGCGGCGGCGGATGTCGGCGGACCCGATGTCGAGCTCGCGGAGCCGCCGGGCGAAAGCCTTCTCCTGCCAGGGCGCCGACTCCAGCACCCGCAGTCCCCGGCCGAACGGCGTCCGCAGCGGGCTGTCCGCCGACAGGAACGCGATCATCGGGTCGATCTTCCACGCGCCGAGCTGCCTGGCCAGTTCCTCCACCAGCCCGGCCCTGGTCACGGCCGGGTTCGGGTCGAGCAGGTACCCGCCGGGCGGCGCTACCGGCACCGGCTCGCCGGCCTCGCCGGGCCTGACCGGGCCGGGGGAGCCGGCGCCGCCGGTCAGCGCGTGCGCGACGGGCATCCCGCCCGCCAGCGCCGCCCAGTCCGGCGTGCCGCCGGCCCGCAGCCGGGGCGGTGCCAGCACGGTGGCCCGGCGGGCGGCCGTTGCCAGCGCGGGCGACCAGATCAGCGCTTCCTTCAGCTCGCGGCCGACGGCCAGGAACTCGGTTTCCCAGCCCGCGGGCACCTGCCCGCGGTCCAGGCCGGGCGCGGCCTTGATGCCCACCGCGGGCACCTGGCCGGCCAGCCGCAGGCACCAGTCCAGCGGCGGCTCGGTCCGCCCGGCGACCAGCCGCCGGCCGCCGGCCCGCCGGGCCGGGTCGATGAACACCCCGCCGAGCCCGTGCAGCCGCAGGTCCCGGACATCGGCGCAGACCGCGCGGACCCGCTCGCCGGTCCCGTATACGGTCGCGTTGTGCCGGGCGTAGCGCAGGCTGGTCAGGTCCTGGTCCGCCGCGAGCACGGCCCCGGCCGCGGCGGTCAGCGCGGTGAGGCTGCCGCCGATCCCGCAGCACAGGTCGGCGACCAGCGTCATCCCGGCGTACCGGGCCGCGCTGTGCCGCGCGGCCAGCTCAGCGGAGGCCTGCTCCAGCCCGTCCCGGGTGAACAGCATCTCGCCGGCCCGGCTGAACTTCGCCGCCGCTGCGGCCCGCAGCGCCTGCTGGGTCAGCGCCGCGGCGATCAGGTCCGGCGGGTAGGCGGGCCGCAGCGCCTGCGCGAGGACCAGCGCGCGCTGCGGGTCCGCGGGCTCGCCGGCGAGCCGGCTCAGCAGCTCCCGGCCCGGCGCGGACAGCAGCCCCGGCTGGTCTGGCACGCCGCCTCCCTTCCTGCTTGCGGGGCCGGCTTCCGGGAGCGGCCCGGCGGCGCGGCTTACCATCAACATCATGAGCCCGGAACACTCACCCTTCGTCCTGTCCCCCGAGCACCAGGCCCTGCGCGAGGCCGTGCGCGAGCTTGCCGACGACAAGATCGCCCCGCACGCGGCCAAGGTCGACCAGTCGGCGCAGTTCCCGCAGGAGGCGCACGACGCGCTAGTCAAGGCTGACCTGCATGCGGTGCACATCCCCGAGGCCTACGGCGGATCCGGGGCGGACGCGATCGCCACCTGCATCGTGATCGAGGAGGTGGCCCGGGCCTGCGCGTCCAGCTCGCTGATCCCCGCGGTGAACAAGCTGGGCACGGTGCCGCTGCTGCTGTCGGCCAGCGAGGAGCTGAAGCAGCGTTACCTGCCGCCGGTCGCGCGCGGCGAGGCGATGTTCTCCTACGCCCTGTCCGAGCCGGAGGCCGGCTCGGACGCGGCCGCGATGCGCACCCGGGCGGTCCGCGACGGCGACAGCTACGTGCTGAACGGGGTCAAGCGGTGGATCACCAACGCCGGGATCTCCAAGTTCTACACGGTCATGGCCGTCACGAACCCGGACGCCGGGGCCGGCGGGATCTCCGCGTTCGTGGTGGCGGACACCGACGAGGGACTGTCGTTCGGCGCGCCCGAGCACAAGCTCGGCATCAAGGGCGCACCGACGCGCGAGCTTTATTTCGACAACTGCGTGATCCCGGCGGACCGGATGATCGGCCCCGAGGGGACCGGGTTCCGCACCGCGCTGGCCACCCTGGACCACGCCAGGATCACGATCGCCGCGCAGGCGCTCGGCATCGCCCAGGGCGCGCTCGATTACGCGGCCGGCTACGTGCGGGAGCGGCGGCAGTTCGGCAGGGCGGTGGCGGAGTTCCAGGGCGTCCAGTTCATGGTCGCCGACATGGCCATGAAGGTCGAGGCGGCCCGCCAGCTCAGCTACGCCGCGGCGGCGCGGTCGGACCTGGTGATGGCCGGAGGCCGGGCCGCGGACCTGACGTTCATGTCCTCGGCGTGCAAGTGCTTCGCCTCCGACGTGGCGATGGACGTCACCACCGACGCGGTCCAGCTTCTCGGCGGTTACGGCTACGTCAGCGACTACCCGGTCGAGCGGATGATGCGGGACGCCAAGATCACCCAGATCTACGAGGGCACCAACCAGATCCAGCGCGTGGTGATGGCACGGCAGCTCCTTAAGGGCTGACTTAGGCGCGCTGACCTGGGATTTCTCCGGCCTGCGATGCCGCGGAACGGGTCGTCCGACGCCGAGTCGGGCGGCCCGTTCTCGTGTTCCGAATGACCGATTGATTCCGGCTACTTCCCGTTGGTGTCCAACGAGGCCAGGCTAGCCTGGCGGCAGCCGGCCGGGATGATCGCCGGCACTGGGGTCGCCTTGCTGCTCCTGGTCATCTTCGGCGAGATCCCAGTGTTCAGGCAGCCCTCGGCCAATCTGGGCGGCTATTCGGCGTTCGACATCTACATCCCGATCCTCATGGCCTTCTCGATCGCGATGATCGCCTTCACCTATCTTCCCGGGCCGCTGGTTTCCTACCGTGAGCTTGGCATCCTGCGCCGCCTGTCGACGACGCCGGTGCCCGCGTACTGGGTGCTGGCCGCGCAGATTGTCGTCCAGGCCTGCCTGATGGTGGTCACGCTGGCACTGCTGGTCACTGTGAGCATCGTGTTCTTCGGGATCAGCGCCCCGAAGAACCAAGCCGCGATGGTGCTGGCGATCGCGCTCACCATGGCCGCGCTGTTCGCGATCGGGCTGGCGATCGCGGCCCTGGCCCGGACCGCAGGTGCCGCCCGCGGCCTCATGGCGGCGGCGCTTTACCCGATGATGTTCTTCTCGGGGCTGTACTACCCGGTCCAGCTGATGCCGGCCGTCATCCGGGACATCAGCTACTACACCCCGCTCGGCGCGGCCGTGCCCGCGATCGGCGACTCGTGGGTGGCCCAGTTCCCGCCCGCGCAGCCACTGCTGGTCCTCGCCGGATACGCGCTAGCGTTCGGATTCCCGAAGCGCTTCTTCAGGTGGGAATAGCCCCGTGAAAACGGTCGCGACGCCCGGCTCACGCGGGAGCGGCCTGGAGTACAGCGCGCGCCCACCGGTAACCCGCCTTGCGGGTGGGCGCGCGCACCACCTCGGGCACGAACTCCACCCGGGCAGGCACCTTGTCCGCCCGAGCACGACGATCGAGCCACCGTCCCAAACTTCGGCCAGGTCGCCGCGCACCGCCCACCGCACTCCGTCGATCACCGGGAACGTCGCCACCGTCGCCTCGGCGTCTCCGTAGTAGCCCAGCGGCACGTGCCCGGCCCGCGCCAGCCAGCCGCTGCCGGCCGCCGCCGTCGCGCTGGAACTCCCCGTCGGGCCTGGTCTCCTGGCTCTGCCCAGTCGCCGGTTCGCCGCTTGGCTTTACGTCATAAAGTTCTTGGCTCCAGCCCTTGACTTTACGCCATAAAGCAGAGTCTGCTTTATGGCATAGAGTCTATTGAAGGAGAGACACCATGAACCCCACACCCGACACCACCACCGCCGGCAACGGCGGCAACTTCGACCCCCGGCAGGCCGCCACCCTGCTGGACCAGACCACTCAGCAGGCACGCCGCCAGCTTGAACCCTCCCCGCCGTGGCTCCTGACGATCAGGGCGTTCATAGCCCTGGTCATTTACGGCGCGGTCTGGCTCTCGGTGCGCGGACAGCATCCCTACAATCACCCGACTGCCGCGGTTATCCCCGTTCTGGTTGTGCTTGTGGCCGTCAACCTGGTCGCGACGGTCACGGTTGCCAAGCGCGCCGCCGCTGGCGTGCGCGGGAGATTCCGGGTGCGCCCGGCCGAAATCGCCGCCATGGCGGTGGTTTGGCTCGGCGTGTTCGTAGCCCTGGGGGCGCTGGCTGGCGCGGGAGTAAGCCACGCGATCGTCTACGGGATCTACCCGGCGACTGCGCCGCTGATGGCCGGCGGGCTGGCCTGGGCGGGCATCATGGCGGCACGGGCAAACTGGCGCTGGTCCGGCGCCGGGCTCGCGGTCGCCGCCGTCGGCGCCGTGGGCACGTTCGCCGGGCCAGCCGGGGCGTGGGCGGTCGCCGGCGTGGGCCTTTTCGCCGTGCTCCTCGGCACCGCTGCCGCCATTGCCTGGCGGCAGCGCCGCAGCGTGGTGCGGTCATGACCACCGACGAACTCGACCCGCTGATCCACGTCCCGACCCGGCTGAAGATCGTCGCGACGCTGGCCGCGCTGCCCGATGGCGACACAGTGTCCTTCACCCGCCTGCAGGACATGATCGGGCTCACTCCCGGCAACCTGATCATCCACCTGCGCAAGCTCGAAGAAGCCGACTACATCAGCAGCGAGAAGGCCAGGAACGGGACCGTGTCCATCACCACGGTCGCTCTCACCGGCCACGGCCGCGCGGCACTCCGCACCTACACCCGGGCGCTGCGCGACCTGCTTGGCGGCCTGTAAATGGCCCGGTTGGCCCCGGTCTTCTCCTGACAGCCCCTTGACGAGGGGCTGTCAGCCGTTGCGGGTCGGCGGCTACGCGACCATGCGCCGCGTTACCGTCTGACCCGAACCAAACGGATCTGAACAACAGGCCAGCCGGCGAACCGACCGATGGAGACTTTCTGCGCCGTAGGAGGCGAGTCAGATGGGGTGTTCTGTCAAGCGGCCCAGAGCTGCCAGCATTATCCTGCTGGTCGCCGCTGGCATGGCCGCCGGTGGCTGTGCAAGCAGCGCCAAGCCGAGTGCGGCGAGCTGCTTCGCTAAATCCGCGGCTGCGGGCACGGCAAGCACGCCGGTAGGCTCGCCCAATCCGGCGGTGGCGGCAGGCTGGACGTTGCCGGGCGGCAACCTGGCGAACACCCGGGATGTCGCCAGCCCGATTACCAGTTCCAATGTGTCGACGCTGGGCGTGGCGTGGTGCGTGCCGGTCGAGTCGACGGGCGTAACCCGGGCCGCTGGCCTGGCGGATGGTTACGCGACGACGCCGGTCGTGGCCAATGGCGTGGTGTACACCCAGGATCTAGAGTCGAACGTGATGGCGATCAGGCTCGCCACCGGCAAGGTCTTGTGGACGCACAACTACAACTCGCTGAACGGCGGCCCGGACGGCGTCAACGTGGTCAACGGGGTGGTGTACGCGGCGACGGACAGCGCCGCGGTCGCCCTGTCGGCGGCCACCGGCAAGCAACTGTGGAGCCGGATGCTGACCGGCAACGACCACGAGGGCATCGACATGGCCCCCGGCTACAACCACGGCACCGTGTACGTCTCGACCGTCCCGGTCAACCCGAACAAGGGTCAGTATCTCGGCGGCGCCAAGGGGATGCTGTGGGCGCTGAACGCGGCCACCGGCGCGCCGGAATGGTCGTGGGACCAGGTGCAGAACCTGTGGGGGAATCCGGGCATCAACTCCGGCGGCGGCCTGTGGGATCCGCCGTCGTTCGATGCCCAGGGCAACATCTACATCGGCATCGCCAACCCCGGCCCGATCGGCCAGAGCGGATGGCCCCGCGGCTATCGATGGGGAACCAGCCGGCCCGGCCCGAACCTGTACACCGACTCGGTCGTCAAGCTCAGCCCGGCCGGCAAGCTGCTGTGGTACTACCAGCTCACCCCGCACGACCTGTTCGACTGGACCTGCAGAACTCACCGGTGCTCACCACCGCGCACGGGCAGCCGGTGGTGATCGACGGCGGCAAAGCCGGCATCCTGATCGAACTGAACGCGCAAACCGGCAAGCTGCTGTGGAAACTCCCGGTCGGCGTGCACCGCGGACCCGGCGACGCCGGGCTAATCACCGAAAACGCCACCCCGGCCTCGCCCGTCCCGCTGCCGGCCAGGTTCGACCTCGAGCCCGGCGTGTTCGGCGGCGTCGAGTCCCAGCTGGCCACCAACGGGTCGACAACCTTCGCCGCCGTCAACAACCTCGCCGTGCCGATGTCCGTTAAGGGCGTGACGGAGAGCTCCAAGGCATTCGAAGCCTCTATCCCCAAAGCAACGGGCGAGATGATCGCCGTCAACCAGGACACCGGAAAAATCGCATGGGACGACAAGCTCCCCTCCTCGCCCTACGGCGCCGCGGCGGTTACTAACAACGTCGTCTTCACCACCACCTACAGCGGCCACCTGTACGCCTTCAACGCCACCACCGGCACGGTCCTGCTGAACACAAAGCTGTCCGCCGGCTCCAACGCCCCCGTCGCCATCGACGGTGACTACGTCATCACCGGAGCAGCCGTGCCGCTATCGGGCCAGGCACTGATCATCGCCTACAAGCTCGGAGCCAAGGGCAAGCTCCCCACCACCGGGCACTGATCCGCAACCCCGGCCCCTGACTCGTACCACCCCGAAGATCCACTTCTGATGCTCGGCATCGACTGATCCTGTTACGGCCGGTGCCGATCGAGCAGGGCGGGGTAGGCGGCCCGGGGGCGGCCGGCTAGCTGGCCCCAGGCGATGGCGGTCTTGGTGCGGAGGCCGAGCAGGTCGGCGACGACGGTGGGCGGGAGCTCGCCGGCGAGTTGCAGGAGCGCGCTGGCGCGGCCGGTGACGGTGTCGATGCCGATGCGGGCCAGCCGGTGGCTGATGGTGGCGGGCAGGACGGGCTGTCCGGGATGCAGGCCCGGGAACAGCCACGGCCCGGGTCCGCCGGCGGGGACCTGGCTGAGGTGGCGGCGATGGCGGGCGAGGTCGTGGGCCGCACCTCGGTCACCGGGACCTCCAGGCCAATGACCCGGTCGCCGCGCAGCAGCGCGGCCAGCACGATTGCGGCTACGCGGTACTCGTAAATAGTCCCCGCGCCGCCGGTGGACAACGGTGATGCAGCAGGCATCGGCGTCCGCTTCCCCATCCCGAAATGCTTGGATCCCGCCGGGCCCCGCAGGGAAGCATAGCCACCCGCCGCCCCTCGACTGGCCGGTCCGAAGGCCGTCTGCGGTTCCCCTCCCCTACGGATGCTGCGTACGGGACGAACCGTGCTGGGTCCGTGCTGACACCAAACCCCACCACATGCCATCTACCTGCGGAAACTGCCCACCGGTCCACGATCACGAGCCCCGACGGGGCGGCCAGCAGATGATCTCCCCGCTGGGCATGCGCGCCTGCTTTGTCCCGCCGAGCTCACGGGCGGGAGCCATCAGCGCTCAGACCATGATGGACAAGGTCGAGGCAAAGACCCGCGCCTACCGCCGCCTCGCCGAGACTCACGGCGTGCCGCTCATAGTCGCCGTCGGCGCGCACCGCTTCATGGGCGTTACGCTCGCAGACGTCGATGACATCCTGCGCGGCCTGGCCGCGCCGAAGATCAAGTTCCAGTTCGACGCCGGTGACTCCTACGTCGGCACCCAGACTGTGAGCTGTACGCCCGTGCCGCCGTGGGAGTGGCCACAGGGCCTGGCCGGACTGCTGTGGATCAGCAACGAGTGCCGTTCAGTCTCACCGCCCGCGCGAACCCGGCGCGCGATGCCCGCTGCCTTCGGCACTCCTCGCCATAACCGAGCCATAAGCACCGCCACCACGTACCAGCTGACGTCGACTGCTGCTGAGCGGACCGGGACGGTACCTACCCGCCGATATGCACTCCGACCTTCGCGCCAGGCGAGGCAGTCCGTGCCGCGCGCGAACGAGTGGTCTGGGTGCGTTCCACGGGCGTGAGGTCCGCGTGTCGGCAGGTGGGGCGGGCCGGATGTCCGCGTTGCCGCCTTCGCCCAAGGTGGTGTCAGGGCGCGAACGAGACGCCGTCGAGTGAGGTGAAGCACGCGGCGTTGCTGAACGTCCCGCCCTCGGCCTGGACGGTTACCACCCCGGACGTCTCGATCTGCAGCCGCCCGTTGGCGGCGTTGCACAAGTCAACCGGGACGAACACCGCGGCGGCTGGGCGGAACGCGGCGGGCAGGGTGAACGGGACCGGGTTGGTGCCGGTCGTGGCGATCGCGCCCTTGAGGTGGATGATCCCCGAGATCGTGCGCACCGCCGCGGCCGAGGTGCCGAACGGCGAGTTGGTCCAGCCGTTCTGCAGCGTCAGCGGGGTCCAGCCGCTGGCCAGTGCGTACGGGGCAGACGTGGCTGCCTGCGCCGTGGCGGTACTGGGGAGCCCCACGGGCAGTGCGACCGCTACCACGCTCACGGTGCAGACGGCCAGCAGGCGCAGTCTGCGGGTCACCGCCCCGCAGACGTGACGGGCCACCAACCGGGCCACAGTCTGGCGATTGCCCCCACCGGTTCCTGCGAACATCAGTCCAGCCATCTGAATACTCCTTCCGGCCGCAGCGACACCTGTCTTGCGGCTGAGCATGACCGGCCGCGGTTGCAGCCCGATTGCACAGGCCAGCGGCCGCCGACGCGGCGATCAAGGTGCCCGCCGCGCGGTCTGCCGGGTAGGACACCGTGGCGAGGGTCTCGCAACCCGGGTACTGGCCAAGCTCGGTCACCCGTGACGACCAGCGCCGTGACGACCAGCGCCGTGCTGAGAAAAGGCGCCGACCTCACCGGCAGCCCCGAAGGCAAGTCCCACAGCTTGCCGGCGTCGCGGCTGACTGCTCCGTTGCGACCATGGTCTGCTCCTCAGGACCGGAGGTGCTGTCCGGCGACCATAAGTTGTGATCCGCCGCCGCCGCTTCCGGGGAGACCCCTAGTCCTGATCCTGGCGGCGGGACTTCGCACCGGGGAGCGCCGACCCGCTGCTATGGGCGGCCGAGTGGAGCGTAGCGGTGTCGCCGCGATGACCTCATAGTCGGCCTACCTGCGCGCCGACGGTCACGCATCCCCTGGTCTTGGGGCCGTTGACCGGGACGCGCCATGATGGCATACTCGGTATGCATACGTGGTATGGGAGTGCTGATGTCGGTTCGTCACAGCCTTCTGGCGCTGCTGTCCGCTGGGCCGATGCACGGCTACGGGCTGAAGACCGAGTTCGAGGCCGCGACCGGGGATATCTGGCCGCTCACCGTGGGGCAGGTGTACACCACCCTGGGACGCCTGGAGCGGGACGGGCTGGTGACCGCCGGGACCGATGCCGACGGCCAGAAGG
>JBKQSL010000025.1:0-2967 GCA_052143655.1 Streptosporangiaceae bacterium
GGACGAGGTCGCCTGGTGGCAGACCGATGACTTCTGGCAGTACGCCCTGTACGCGGCGGTCGCTTATATCCGCGCCGCCGCCAGCCGGGCCGGCGTGCCGGCGCGCCGGGTATGCCAGGAACTGGCCCGCCGCGACCGCCCGCGGGCCCGGATGAGCCTTCGCTGATGCACCCTGATGACCGGGCTCGCATGAGGCCAGCCGGCTACCCGGCCAGGCAGCCTGGCAGGGTTTGACCGCACCGGAGGTGTGCAGTGGCGCGGACCTGGCTGTCGATCCGGGTCGACCTGATCGAGGGCCACGGCGAGCAGTACTGGCCGCGGCCAGGACGGATCTTCGCGGCGGCGCGCAGATAACCCGGGACTGCGCTCGACGCGCGGCCGTATCGGCGGGCAGCGACGTCGGACAGATCGGCGGATCCGGCGTGGTGAGCATTCCTATGTCTTGTGACGGAACGTAACATTTCCATCGATTCTTGCAAGCCGTCATGACTCCGGCATCCTGGTGGCGCGGGCTGTGAACGATAGCCGGGGCCCAGTCCGTAGCGCCTCGATGAGGTGGCGGAGCAGGTTATCTTCATCGTCGTCTGTCGGTGACGCGTGATAGGTGACCTGGCGGCGGTCGACCATGTCGAATGGTGATGAGCCGGGGTTCTGGTTCAAGATCACGATGGTCTTGCCCAGGCCATCGGCATACCCGAGTTCCCACATGACGTTAGGGTTGACGTCGGTGATGTCCGCGATCGTGACGTGCGCAGTGGCGATTGAGTCTTTGATCTGCTGAGTAATCTGCCCCGGCTCGGCTATCTCGTCGGCGCGGTAGACACGAAAAGTTCCGGCAGGTGTGTCAAGCCGCTCTACGGCGCGGCGGATGAATGCGTACGTTCCCGCTGACCAGGTTTCACTGAATGGCATGATCACGAACAGCTCGATCTCGTCAGGCACTGCCACGATGTCCGCAGGCGGCACCGCGGGCGCAGCCGAGCCAGCAAAAGGATTCGCCGGGAGCGCGGGCCGCCACCCGGCGCGACGGTAGGGATCGTGGCTGATGATGCGCTCCTGAGCAGCGAGATAGCCGCCGATTGAGGCAATATCCTTGAAATCGGCGATGACTGCCTCGTTGAGCGATCTCGTCCAGTCGGTTGAATCCGTGCCAGACGTACCCCCACCCAGCGGTGAAGGCGGATGCTGCCCGAGGACCTCGCGAGCGCACACCAGAAGGCGGGCATCCTCGCCCGCCGCGGCGGTAAGCACGGGATCATCGCTGCGCAGGACCGGATCGTCCTCATCTTCGGAGCGGTACAGTGCGTAAGCCCGCTGGATGATCGCCACGCACACGCTCAGCAGTGCCTGCGCCTCGGGCATCTCCTCACCCTCAACGGCGTGCTCCGCTATCTGGCCGGGCAGCAGGTCCAGCTGCCGGTCCGGGTTCGTTCCGGGCCGTCGAAGGGGGAGATCGAGTGGCGGCGGCCGGCCCGGGAGACATTGCAGATCATGCTGCACAACCCGGTCTACGCCGGGTATTACGCCTACGGCCGCCGGCAGGTCGAGCCGCGCCGCAAGGTGCCGGGCCGGCCCGGCACCGGGCGGGTGGTGAAAGAGGCAGGCGAGTGGCTGGTGCTGCTGCCGGGCCGGATGCCGGCCTACATCACGCCTGAGGAGTATGAGGCGAACGCCGCCCGGATGGCGGCCAACCGGCAGACCGCGGCGGTGCCGGGCGCGCCGCGGGACGGCTCGGCGCTGCTGTCCGGGCTGCTGCGCTGCGGCCGCTGCGGCGGCCACCGCATGACGGTCCGCTACCACGACCGGTCAGGAGCCGCGGGGTCCGCGCACGGCTACACGTGCGCGTTCTTCCAGGTCAACTACGGGACCGGCGGGAGCTGCCAGCACATCGCCGGCCCTGCCCTCGACGACTACGTCACCCGCCAGGTCCTGGCGGCGGTGGCGCCGGCCGCGCTGGAGGTCTCCATGGCCGCCGCCGCCCAGGCCGAGGCCGAGCGGGCCATGCTGGACAAGCTGTGGCGCCAGCGGATCGAGCGCGCCCGCTACGCCGCCGGCCGGGCCCGCCGCCAGTACCAGCTCGCCGAGCCGGAGAACCGCCTGGTGACCCGGCAGCTGGAGGCGGACTGGGAAGCCGCCCTCGCCGAGGCCGGGCGGCTGGAGGCGGATTACCAGCGGTTCACCGAACAGCAGCCGGCCACCCTCACCCCGGCCGAGCGTGCCGCCATCCAGGCCCTGGCCAGTGACCTGCCCCGGGTCTGGCACGCTCCGTCGACGACGCAGGCCGACCGCAAGGAGCTGCTGCGCATCCTGATCGAGGACATCACCGTCAGCGTCGCCGGGGACAGCGAGCTGGTCGACGTCACCATCACCTGGGCCGGCGGGCACCAGACCACCGGGCAGGCCGTCCGGCCCGTCGCCCGCCTGGGCCAGCTGTCCTACTACCTCGCCCTCCTCGCCCGCGTCACCGAGCTCGCCGCCGCGGGCCGCAATAACCAGCAGATCGCCGGCGTCCTCAACGCCGAGGGCTACCGCCCGCCCAAGCGGACCAGCCGGTTCACCGGCGGGCATCTCGGTGCCCTGCACGGTCTTGGTGGCGAACACCGTGCCCTCAGGGACCTGCGCCCGCTCGCGCCGCCGGCGATCAGCGCACCACTGTTTCGGCAGGCAGAGGCGGAAGCTGAACAGCGTGTGCGCGCGGGCGGTCACATACGCCAGGAACACCACGGTCTGGCAGTTCTCGATCTGGCCGGTGATCCCGGCGTGCTGGCGGCCGACGCCGACGGTCATCGTGCCCTTCTTCAGCTCCGCGGTCTCATCCAGCACCAGGATCGCGTCCGGGTCAGCCAGGTGCGCGAGGACGAACCGCTGCAGCCCCTCCAGCGCCGCATGCCAGTCCCAGGCGTACTCGGCCAGCAGCGCCTGCATCCGCCGCGGCGTGGCATGCCCGGCCTGCTCGCCCAGCTGCCA
>JBKQSL010000026.1:0-20432 GCA_052143655.1 Streptosporangiaceae bacterium
TGCCGGGATCATGAAGGGCGCGCGGCGGCCAGGGCGGCTAGCTGGGCGGCCGATTCCTGTACTAGCGGGGCAAGGGCCCGGCCGGGGGACTGCCCGAGGCGGCTGACCGGGCCGGACACGCACAGCGCGCCGATCAGCCCGGCCGCGCCGGGCGGGCTGCCCGGCCCGGCCGGGGCGCGCAGGACCGGGGCGCTGACGCTGGCCACGCCCGCCTCGCGCTCGGCGACGCTGTCGGCCCAGCCGCGGCGGCGGACGGTCGCCAGCTCGGCCGCCGGCACGCCGAACCGGGCGGCGTCGGCCGACCAGGCCAGCAGGACCTTGCCGCCCGACCCGGCCTCCAGTGGCAGCAGGGCGCCGACCGGCACGCTGTCGCGCAGGCCGGTGCCCGCGTCCCGGGCGGCGATGCACAGCCGCCGGTCCGCCGACCGCACGTACAGCTGCACGCTCTCGCCCGTCTCGGCGTGCAGCCGGGCCAGCACCGGCGCGGCCACGGCGGCCAGCTCGATCGCCGGGTCGGCGCGCACGGCCAGTTCGGTCAGCCGCGGTCCGAGCCGGAACGCTCCGTCCGCGGCCCGCGCCACCAGGCCGTGCGCCTCCAGCGCGACCAGCAGCCGGTGCGCGGTCGGCCGGGGCAGGCCGCTGCGCTCGGCCAGCGCCCGCAGCGGCGCCGGTCCGTCGCCGAGCAGCTCCAGCAGGCTTACCGCGCGGTCCAGCACGCCGACGGCGCTGACCCGCCCGGCTTCTGCGCGGTTCGGGTTGCCGTCCGGCCCGGGGTCCCGTAGAGTGCTCATATCCTGAACAGGTTATCTCATTATGTGAGATCAGCCAAGCTGATCAGCTAGCGGGAATCGACGCGGCTGTCACGGCACGGCTGAGATCGGGGAAGCTCTGCCGCAACCGGCGGCGGGGTCCTCGGGGAGCCTGCAGTCCAATGGCGCGCGTGCAGCGCACGCTCGCACGGCAACTCGGAGGCGGGACAACTGTGACCGGACGACTGTTCGACAAGGTCTGGGACCGTCACCTCGTGGCCAGCCCCGAGGGCGAGCCACCGCTGCTCTATATCGACCTGCACCTGGTGCACGAGGTGACCTCGCCGCAGGCGTTCGAGGGCCTGGAACTGGCCGGGCGCCGGGTCCGGCGGCCGGACCTGACCCTGGCCACCATGGACCACGACGTGCCGACCCGCGACCTCGACAAGCCGATCGCCGACAAGCTTGCCGCTGAGCAGATCGCCCGGCTGCGGGAGAACTGCGCCCGGCATGGCATCACCCTGCACGCGCTCGGCAGCCCCGATCAGGGCATCGTCCACGTCATCGGCCCGCAGCTCGGGGTAACCCAGCCGGGCATGACGATCGTCTGCGGTGACAGCCACACCTCCACGCACGGCGCGTTCGGCGCGCTGGCGTTCGGCATCGGCACTACCCAGGTCGAGCACGTGCTGGCCACCCAGACGCTGCGGCAGGTCAAGCCGTCGGCGATGGCGGTCACCGTGGACGGCGACCTGCCGGCCGGCTGCACGGCCAAGGACCTGGTGCTCGGCATCATCCGGGTGCTCGGCACCGGCGGCGGCGTCGGGTCGGTGATCGAGTACCGCGGCGCGGCCATCCGCGCGCTGCCGATGTCCGGCCGGATGACCGTGTGCAACATGTCGATCGAGGGCGGCGCCCGGGCCGGGATGATCGCCCCGGACGACACCACGTTCGCGTTCCTGGCGGGCCGGCCGCACAGCCCGAAGGGCGCTGACTGGGAGCGGGCGCTGGATGACTGGCGCAGCCTGGTCACCGATGAGGGCGCGCCGTTCGACCACGAGATCACCATTGACGCCACGGCGCTGCGCCCCGCCGTGACCTGGGGCACCAACCCGGCCCAGTCGGTGTCCATCGACGACAAGGTGCCCGGCCCCGGCTCGTTCGCCAGCCCGGCGCAGCAGCAGTCCGCCGAGCGCGCGCTGGCCTACATGGCCCTGGAGCCCGGCACCGCGATCCGCGATATCAGCGTCGACACCGTGTTCATCGGCTCGTGCACCAACGGACGGCTGGCGGACCTGGCGGAAGCGGCGCAGGTGATCCGCGGCCGGAAGATAGCGCCCGGCATCCGCGCGCTGGTGGTTCCCGGCTCGGCCCGGGTCAAGGCCGAGGCCGAGGCGCAGGGCCTGGACAAGGCGTTCACCGACGCCGGATTCGAGTGGCGGTCGGCCGGCTGCTCGATGTGCCTGGGCATGAACGGCGACATCCTGGCCCCCGGCGAGCGCTCGGCGTCCACCAGCAACCGCAACTTCGAGGGCCGTCAGGGCCCCGGCGGCCGGACGCACCTCGTCTCGCCCGCCGTGGCGGCGGCAACCGCGGTCGCCGGCCACTTCGCCGCCCCCGCGGACCTGTGATGACCAAGACCGCAACCACGAAGACCGCACGGTGTGCGACAACACGGTGTACGACAGGAGACCGGTGATGCCAGGAGTAACGCAGATCGCGGGCCGGGCCGTGGCCGTGCAGCGCCGCGACATCGACACCGACCAGATCATTCCCGCCTCGTGGCTCAAGAGGGTCAGCCGCACCGGCTTCGCCCCCGGCCTGTTCGGCGCCTGGCGCCAGGACCCGGGCTTCGCGCTGAACCAGCCCGGCGCCGATGGGGCGCAGATCCTGGTGGCCGGGGCAAACTTCGGCTGCGGGTCGTCCCGCGAGCACGCGGTCTGGGCGCTGCAGGACTTCGGCTTCCGGGCCGTCGTCGCGCCCAGCTTCGCCGACATCTTCCGCGGTAACGCGGTCAGTTCCGGACTGGTTCCGGTCCAGGCGGATGAGGCGGCGGTCAGCGAGATCTTCGCGGCCTTGGCCGCTGACCCGGCCGCGGAAGTCGTGGTGGACCTGGCCGAGCGCACCGTCGCGATGCCCGGCGCGGGCCTGCGCGCGCCGTTCACGCTGCCCGATTACGACCGGTGGCGGCTGATGGAAGGCCTGGACGACATCGGCGTGACGCTGCGGCACGAGGCGGCCATCACCGCGCACGAAGCCGTACGGCCCGGCTGGCTGCCATCGCTGGCCGCCAGTGCTCGTTAACGCGGCGCCCCGCTAACGCGGCCCGCTTTCCTGGCGCCTGGTACTGCCATCGCCGGGAAAGCGCGCCGTCAGGAGGGCGGTGCCGCCAGGAAGACGGAGCCGCCGGTGAAAGATTTGCGAAAGCACAGTGAATGCCTGGTGTTCCCGGCCGGTCCGCAGTGATCGTGCGGTATGGTAAGCGTCAGCTGCCGCCCGCCAGTCGGGCGCCTGGCAGCAGACTCGTTCAACCAGGGGGAGATCCTCGTGACCCGGCCCGACCAGTTCCTCGTAATTCTCATCACGTAGCGCGAACCGCTCCCGCAGTTCGCGCTACCACCTCTTTGCCGAGACGGCAGGGAGGTTTTTTGTTGGAGCAGTACCCCGAGAAAGGGAGCATCCCGTGCAGCTCACCGGAGCCCAGGCGCTCGTCCGCAGCCTGGAGCAGCAGGGCGTCGACGTCATATTCGGCGTGCCCGGCGGCGCGATCCTGCCCGCCTACGACCCGCTTAGGTCCTCCTCGCTCCGGCACGTGCTCGTACGGCATGAGCAGGGCGCCGGGCACGCGGCCGAGGGCTATGCCTGGGCCACCGGGCGGACCGGAGTGTGCATGGCCACCAGCGGGCCGGGCGCTACCAACCTGGTCACCGCCCTGGCCGACGCCTACATGGACTCGGTGCCGATGGTCGCGATCACCGGCCAGGTCAGTACCCCGATGATCGGCACCGACGCGTTCCAGGAAGCCGACATCACCGGCATCACGCTGCCGATCACCAAGCACAACGAGCTGGTGACGAGCGTGCAGCGGATCCCGGCGGCGATCGCCGAGGCGTTCCACATCGCCGCCAGCGGCCGGCCCGGCCCGGTGCTGGTCGACCTGCCGAAGGACATCCTGCAGGCCGAGGCCCCCTGGGACTGGCCGCCGGCGCTGAACCTGCCCGGGTACAAGGTGCCCGGACCGCCGGACGCGCAGGCGATCGCTGCGGCCGCCCGGCTGCTGCACGCCGCCCGGCGGCCGGTGCTGTACGTCGGCGGCGGCGTGATCAAGTCCGGCTCGCACGCGGAGCTGCTGCACCTGGCCGAGCTGGCCCAGGCACCGGTCACCACCACGCTGATGGCCCGCGGCGCGTTTCCCGACACCCACCCGCTGGCGCTCGGCATGCCGGGCATGCACGGCTGCTACACCGCGGTGGCCGCGCTGCAGGAAGCTGACCTGCTGGTGGCGCTCGGCGCCCGGTTCGACGACCGGGTCACCGGCCGGCTCGCGGACTTCGCGCCGCGCGCCGCGGTGGTGCACGCCGACATCGACCCGGCCGAGATCGGCAAGAACCGCATCCCGGACGTGGCCATCGTCGGCGACCTCAAGCCGGTGATCGCCGGGCTCGGCGAGGCGCTGGCGCAGCTGGTCACCGCCGACGGCCCGCCGCATACCCGGGACTGGATCGCGACGACGCAGCAGTGGAAGCGCCAGTTCCCGCTGCGCTACACCCAGGAGGCCGACGGCCCGCTCAAGCCGCAGTACGTGACCGAGCGGCTGTCCGCGCTGACCGGCGGCAACGCGGTCGTGGTGGCCGGGGTCGGCCAGCACCAGATGCACGCTGCCCAGCACTACTCCTTCACCAAGCCGCGCAGCTGGATCAACTCCGGCGGCCTCGGCACGATGGGCTTCGCCGTCCCGGCCGCGATGGGCGCCCAGGTCGGCAGGCCGGGGGAGACAGTCGTGGCCATCGACGGCGACGGCTGCTTCCAGATGACCGCCCAGGAGCTCGCGACCTGCGCGATCGAGAAGCTGCCGATCAAGGTCATGCTGTTCAACAACGGCTTCCTCGGCATGGTCCGGCAGTGGCAGGAGCTGTTCTACGACGAGCGGTACTCCGAGGTCGAGCTGGGCACCGCGATCCCCGACTACGTCAAGCTGGCCGAGGCCTACGGCTGCGTCGGGCTGCGCTGCGAGCGCTCCGAGGACGTCGACGCGACGCTGGACAAGGCGCTGGCGGTGACCGACACCCCGGTGGTCGTCGACTTCCGGGTTCATGACAGAGAAGGAGTGTTCCCGATGGTGCCAGCCGGGCGCCCGAACGACGAGATCGTGCTCGGGCCCGAGTTCACCGAGGCCGAGCAGCGCGCTGCCAGCCGGCGTGAGATGACGCAGGAGGCGGCCCGATGAGCACGCACACCCTGTCGGTCCTGGTCGAGAACAAGCCCGGCGTGCTCGCGCACGTGGCCGGGCTGTTCTCGCGACGCGCGTTCAACATCAGCTCGCTCGCGGTGGGCCCGACCCAGGACGAGCGGGTCAGCCGGATGACCATCGTCGTCGACGGCGCGTCCACGCCGGTCGAGCAGGTCATCCGCCAGCTGGAGAAGCTGATCCGGGTGCTCAAGGTCGTCGAGCTGGCGGAGGGCGGCGCGGTCGAGCGCGAGCTTGCGCTGGTCAAGGTGCCGGCCGGCCCGGACGTCCGCAGCCAGCTGCTGGAGGTCGCGGCGGTATTCGGCACCACCGTCGTCGACATGACCCCGGACGCGCTGATCCTGGAGTCGGTGAGCGGCCCCGGCAAGCTGGAGGCCCTGCTCGCCATGCTGGAGACCTACGGCCCCTGCGAGCTGGTCCGCACCGGGCGGGTCGCGCTGGGCCGGGGCAGCGAGACCATCACCGACGGCGAGCGGCCCGCCCAGCCGGGGCTGGCCGCCGTCGGCGCCTGACCGCCCGGATACCCGGCGCCTGAACGCTCACTGACCTGAACACGAAAGGACTCGACATGGCTACCGTCTATTACGACTCTGACGCCGATCTCAGCTTCATCCAGGGACGCAAGATCGCGGTTCTCGGCTACGGCTCGCAGGGCCACGCGCACGCGCTCAGCCTGCGCGACTCCGGCTGCGAGGTCCGCGTCGGCCTGCCCGGGGGCTCCCGCTCCCGGGCCCGCGCGGAGGCGGCCGGCTTGCCGGTGCAGACCCCGGCGGAGGCCTGCGCCTGGGCCGACGTGATCATGGTGCTGACCCCGGACACCGCCCAGCGCGGGCTGTACGCCGAGGCCATCGCGCCGAACCTCAAGGCCGGCGACGCGCTGTTCTTCGCCCACGGATTCAACATCCGCTACGGCTACATCACCCCGCCCGCCGACGTGGACGTCGCCATGGTCGCGCCCAAGGCGCCCGGTCACCTGGTGCGCCGCCAGTTCGAGGCGGGCCAGGGTACCCCGGTGCTGGTAGCCGTCGAGCAGGACGCCACCGGCAAGGCCTGGGACCTGGTGAAGTCCTACGCCTGCGCGATCGGCGGCACCAAGGCCGGCGCGCTGGTCACCACGTTCACCGAGGAGACCGAGAGTGACCTGTTCGGCGAGCAGGCCGTGCTGTGCGGCGGCGTCACCGCCCTGGTCAACGCGGGCTTCGAGACCCTGGTCGGGGCCGGCTACCAGCCGGAGGTGGCCTACTTCGAGTGCCTGCACGAGCTCAAGCTCATCGTCGACCTCATGTACGAGGGCGGGATGAAGGGCATGCGCTACTCGGTCAGCGACACCGCCGAGTACGGCGACCTGACCCGCGGCCCGCGGGTGATTGGCGAGCCGACCCGGCAGGCTATGGCCAAGCTGCTCGCCGACATCCAGTCCGGCGAGTTCGCCCGCGAGTGGGTGGCCGAGGACGACGCTGGCCGGCCGAACTTCGAGCGGCTGCGCGCCGAGGCGGCCGACAGCCTGGTCGAGAAGACCGGCAAGCCGCTGCGCGCCATGATGAGCTGGCTTAACGCGCCGGTAGACGAGGCGGAGTGAGATGACTGACCGAGTATCCGAGCGCGGCTACGTATCCGAGCGCGGCTACGTCGTCGCGCACCTGCCCGGTGACGGCGTCGGCCCCGAGGTCACCGCGGTGGCCCGGGGCTGCGTGGACGCCGTCGCCGCCCGGCGCGGGTTCAGCGTCGAATGGCGGCCCTACACTCTCGGCGCCGAGCATTACCTGGCGACCGGGGAAGTGCTGCCCGACGCGATCCTCGACGAGCTGCGCAAGACCGACGCGGTACTGCTCGGCGCCGTCGGCAGCCCGAAGGTCAAGCCGGGCGTGCTGGAGCGCGGCCTGCTGCTGCGGCTGCGGGCAGAGCTCGACCTGTACGTGAATCTGCGGCCGTCCAAGCTGCGGGCCGGGGTCGGCGGCGCCGTCACCAGGCACCAGCTGTCCGACCTGGACCTGGTCATCGTGCGGGAGAACACCGAGGGCCTGTACGCCGGGGCCGGCGGCACCGTGCACCAGGGCAGCGAATTCGAGACCGCGACCGAGGAGTCGCTGAACACCCGGGCCGGGGTCGCCCGCTGCGTCCGGTACGCCGCGGCGCTGGCCGGCCGGCGCAGCGGCCGGCTGACGCTGGTGCACAAGACCAACGTGCTGACCCACGCCGGCGACCTGTGGCTGCGCACCGCGCAGCAGATCGCGGCCGAAACCGGCGTCTCGCTGGACTACGCGCACGTGGACGCCGCCTGCCTGTACCTGGTCGATGACCCGGCCAGGTTCGACGTGATCGTCACCGACAACCTTTTCGGCGATATTCTCAGCGATCTCGGCGCGGCCCTGACCGGCGGCCTGGGCCTGGCGCCCAGCGGCAACCTGAACCCCGACCGCACCGGCCCGTCGGTCTTCGAGCCGGTGCACGGCTCGGCGCCGGACATCGCCGGCAAGGGGCTGGCCAGCCCGGCGGGCGCGGTGCTGTCGGCCGGGCTGATGCTCGACCACCTCGGCGAGGAGGCGGCCGGGGCGGACCTGGACGCGGCCGTGTCGGCGGTGCTCGCGGCCGGGGCGCCGGCCACCACCGCGCAGTGGGAAGACGCGCTGCTCGCGCACCTGGCGGAGGTGCCGGCATGAGCGCGGACAGCGCTGGCGGACAAGCTGAAAACACTGGCGGGCGGGCTGAACACCCGGGCGGACAGGCGCCGGCCCGGGTCGAGATCTACGACACCACCCTGCGCGATGGCTCCCAGCAGGTCGGGCTCGACCTGACGGTGGCCGACAAGCTGGCGGTGGCCGTGGCGCTGGACGGGCTCGGCGTGGACGTGATCGAGGGCGGCTGGCCCGGGTCCAACCCGAAGGACGCCGAGTTCTTCGCCCGCGCCAAGGAGATGAACTGGCGGCACGCGACGCTGGCCGCGTTCGGGGCGACCCGGCCGCCGCGGCGGCGGGCCGACGACGACGTGAACCTTGCCGCGCTGCTGGAGGCGGAGACGCCGATCGTCACCCTGGTCGGCAAGGCGTGGACGCTGCACGTTGATGAGGCACTGCGCACCAGCCGGGAGGAGAACCTGGCGATGGTGGCCGAGTCGGTCGCGTTCATGGCCGTGGCCGGGCGCCGGGTGGTCTTCGACGCCGAGCACTTCTTCGACGGTTACGCCGCCGACCGCGGCTACGCGCTGGAGGTGCTGGCCGCGGCCGCCGACGCGGGCGCGGACACGCTCGTGCTGTGCGACACCAACGGCGGGACGCTGCCCGACGACGTCACCCGCATCGTCGCCGAGATCAGCGCGACCGCGCCGGCCCGGATCGGAGTGCACTTCCACAACGACGCGGCCTGCGCGGTGGCGAACTCGGTGGTCGCGGTCGGCGCGGGCAGCCTGCACGTGCAGGGCGCCGCGAACGGCTATGGCGAGCGGTGCGGCAACGCCGACCTGTTCTCGGTCATCGCCAGCCTGGAGCTCAAGCGCGGCCACGAACTGCTCCCGGCCGGGCGCCTCGGCGCCCTCGCGGCGACCGCGCGGAACATCGCCGAGGTCGCCAACCTGCCGTTCGAGTCCCGGCAGCCCTATGTGGGGTCGTCCGCGTTCGCGACCAAGGCGGGCCTGCACGCGTCGGCAATCGCCCGGCGCCCGGACGCCTACTCGCATGTCGACCCGGCCGTAGTCGGCAACCGGTCGCAGGTGCTGGTCAGTGAGCTCGCCGGGCGCAGCAACGTGCTGGCCAAGGCGGCCGAGCTCGGCCTGGACCTGTCCGGCGACCTGGCTGGCACCGTGCTCGACCAGGTCAAGGAGGCCGAGCACCGGGGGTACGCCTACGAGGCGGCGGACGCGTCGTTCGAGCTGCTGGTGCGCAAGATCGCTGGGGCGCTGCCGTCCTGGTTCGGCCTGGAGGGCTACCGGGTGGTGATCGAGAAGGACAGTGCCGACCGCCACGGGGCCGGAGCCGACCGCAGCGAGGCGATCGTGCGGCTGCTGCTCGGCGCCGACCGGGTGGTCGAGGCCGGCGAGGGCGTCGGCCCGGTGCATGCGCTGGACCAGGCTCTGCGCCGGGCGCTGACCGGCCGGTACCCGGCCCTGGAGAAGATCCGGCTGGTCGACTACAAGGTGCGCATCCTCGACGGCCGGGCTGCGACCAGCGCCGTCACCCGGGTCATGCTCACCTCGGCCGACGCTGACGGCGAGTGGACGACTGTGGGCGTATCCGACGACGTGGTGACCGCGTCGTGGGAGGCTCTGGCCGAGGGCGTCAGCTATGGCCTGCTGCGCGCCGGGGCGGAACCGCTCGCTACGGGGCCTCGCAGCACGGGGCCTCTCAGCACGGGGTCGCAGGCAGCCGATTCCGTGGGCGCCGATCCTGATCAGGCCGGTGACGGCCGTACTCCTGTTGCGCTCGGCGCCGGCGCCGAGCCGAAGTTCTCGGAGGTCTGATGAATTCCTCGTTGCCGCGGCCGCGTTCCGGCCCGCTCACCACCGGCCCGGAACGGGCCGCGGCCCGCGCGATGCTGCGCGCGGTGGGCCTGAGCGAGGATGACCTGCAGCGCGCCCAGGTCGGCGTGGCCTCGTCCTGGAACGAGGTCACCCCGTGCAACCTGCACCTGAACGGCCTCGCCGGGGCCGCCAAGGAGGGCGTGCGGCAGGCGGGCGCGGTGCCGTTCGAGTTCGGCACGATCGCGGTGTCGGACGGCATCTCGATGGGCACCGAGGGCATGAAGGCCTCGCTGGTCAGCCGGGAGATCATCGCTGACTCGGTGGAGCTGATGATGGTCGCCGAGCGGTTCGACGCGCTGGTGGCCATCGCCGGCTGCGACAAGTCGCTGCCCGGCATGCTGATGGCCTGCGCCCGGCTGGACGTGCCCGCCGCGTTCCTGTACGGCGGCACGATCCTGCCCGGTCACGTGCATGGCCAGTCGGTGACGGTGCAGGACGTGTTCGAGGCGGTCGGCAGCCACGCCGCGGGGAAGATGTCCGACGGCGAGCTGCTCGCGGTCGAGCGGGCCGCCTGCCCGGGCGCCGGCTCGTGCGCGGGCATGTACACCGCCAACACGATGTCGGCCTGCGCCGAGGCGCTCGGCATGGCGCTGCCCGGCTCGGCCACCGCGCCCGCGGTGTCGGCCGAGCGCACCGACCTGGCCCGGCGCACTGGCGAGGCCGTGGTCGCGGCCCTGGCGGCCGGGCGGACGCCGCGGCAGATCATGACCCGGGCCGCGTTCCTGAACGCCGCCGCCGTGGTGATGGCGACGGCCGGCTCGACCAACGCGGTCCTGCACCTGCTGGCCATCGCCAGCGAGGCGCAGGTCGAGCTGACGATCGATGACTTCGACGTGGTGTCCCGGCGTACCCCGCACATCGTGTCGATGCGCCCGGCTGGCCGGTTCGTCATGAGCGAGCTGGACCAGGCGGGCGGCCTGCCGGTGGTGCTGCGCGAGCTGCTGTCGGCCGGCCTAGTCGACGGCGACGCGCTGTCGGTCAACGGCAAGACGCTGGCGGAGAACGTCGCCGACGCGTTCGAGCCGGACGGCGACGTGGTGCGGGCGGTGAAGAACCCGTTCAAGCCCGACGGCGGCCTGGCGGTGCTGCGCGGCAACCTCGCCCCGAACGGCGCCGTGGTCAAGACGCCGGGCATCGAGAACCTGCGCTTCGAGGGCCGGGCGCGGGTGTTCGAGCGGGAAGAGGACTGCATGGCCGCGGTGACCGCCCGGCGCATCGCCAAGGGCGACGTGGTGGTGATCCGCAACGAGGGTCCCAAAGGCGGCCCTGGCATGCGCGAGATGCTGGCTGTGACCGCGGCGATCAAGGGCGCGGGCCTCGGCCAGGACGTGGCCCTGGTGACGGACGGCCGGTTCTCCGGGGCGACGTTCGGCGCGTGCGTGGCGCACGTGGCGCCTGAGGCGTTTGACGGCGGCCCGATCGCGCTGGTCGCCGACGGTGACGCGATCGTGCTGGACATCCCGCAGCGGCGGCTGGAACTCGGCGTCGACGACGCGGAGCTGGCCCGGCGGCGGACGGGCTGGACCCGGCCCGCGCCGAACTACCGCACCGGCGCCCTGGCCAAGTACGCGGCCCTGGTGTCGGGCGCCGACCGCGGCGCGGTCTGCTCGGTCCCGGACGAGGCGTAACGACATGACCTCGGTGCCGAGGACGGCGAGCAGGCACAGCTTGCCCGCCGCCTCGGTGCCCGGGGCCGCGCTCACCCCGGCCCCCGCCGCGGCGCAAACCGCTTTGACCTGAACTGGGCTTGAGGTCCTAGGCTCGCAGGACAGGCGTAGGAGGGCGATGGCAGGCGGGCTGTGGGCGGCGCAGCGGCGGGCACTGACGACCGGACTGGTGCTGACGATCACGTTCGTCGCCGCCGAGGCGCTGGCCGTGGTCACGGTCATGCCGGTGGTAGCCCGCGAGCTGGGCGGCCTGAGCCTGTACGGATGGGCCTTCAGCGCGTTTCAGCTGGGCACGGTGATCGGCATCGTCGCTGCCGGGCGGGCGGCTGACCGCCGCGGGCCTGCCGTGCCCTACGTGGCCGGGCTGGCCCTGTTCGGCGTCGGCCTGGCGATCGCTGGCCTGGCGCCGTCGATGGCCGTGCTGGTGCTGGGCCGGACGCTGCAGGGCATCGGCGGGGGAGCGATCCCCGCGGTCGCCTACGTTGCGATCGGCCGCAGCCTGCCCGAGGAACTGCGGGCCAAGATGATGGCGATCCTGTCCACTGCGTGGGTGGTGCCCGGCCTGGCCGGCCCGGCGCTGGCGGCCGAGGTGGCCAGGCTGTTCGGCTGGCGGTGGGTGTTCCTCGGCCTGCTGCCCATCGTCGCGGTGACGGGGTCCTTCGCGGTGCCCGCGCTGCGGCGGCTGGGCCGCCGGGAGGGCGGCCCGCAGGAGGGGCACCGGCTGTCTGACGGCATCGCGGTGGCCGCGGGCGCCGCCATGTTCCTGGCCGGGCTCACGCTCGTAGTCAGCCATGCCCCCGCCGGGGTCGCGCTGATCGTCGTCGGCGGCGCCCTGGGCGTGATCGTGCTGCGCCGGCTGCTGCCGGCCGGGGCCTTCACCGTCCGGCCGGGGCTGCCTGCCACGGTCGCCACCCGCGGGCTGCTGACGTTCGCGTTCTTCGGCGCCGACGCGTTCGTGACGCTGGCGATCACGACAGCGCGGCACCAGTCCCCGACGACCGCGAGCATCGCGGTGACCGGTGCCACGCTGGCCTGGACCGTCGGCGCGTGGACGCAGGCGCGGCTGAGCGGCCGCTGGCCGGGCCGCCGGCTGGTGCGGGTCGGCATGGCGGTGATCCTCGCCGGGATTGCCGGGATGGCGCTGATGCTGGCACCCGGAGTCCCGGTGGCCGAGGGAATAGCGGCCTGGACGGTCGCGGGACTGGGCATGGGGCTGGCGTACGCGCCGACGACGCTGATGATGCTCAGCCAGGCCCCGGCCGGCCGCGAGGGCTGGGCGTCAGCCTCGCTGAATCTCTGCGACGTGCTGGGCACCGCGCTGGGCATCGGCGTCGGCGGCGCCGCGATCGCGGCGGTCGAAAGCACCGGCCGCGCGCTGCAGACCGGGATCCTGACCGCGTTCGCGCTCGCGGCCGCCTCGGGGCTGCTTGTGCTGGTGGTCAGCCGCCGCCTGCCAGCCGCCCGGCGGGAAACCGAAAAGGCCGCTGACACCAGCCCGGCCGTCCGGAGCTGATCACGGCGATATCGGCCTTGGGGAACATCGGTACAGCGGTTATCGGTGAGAACGATCATGGTTGGCTAGCACACCGCCCGGCGGCGTCGCCGAGGTTCGCCGAAAGGCCATCGGACGGCAGCGGCCGGTGGCTACGTTCCGGCCGTGCCGGTGGAGTTTCTGACTGATGAGCAGGCCGAGGCGTACGGCAAGTTCGCCGACGAGCCGACCCGCCCCGAGTTGGAGCGGTTCTTCTTCCTGGACGACGCCGACCGCGATCTGATCGCGCTGCGGTACGACGCACCACCAACTCGGCTTTGCCCTCCAGATGTGCACGGTGCGGTACGTGGGCCTGTTCCTGGAGGACCCGCTCGACGTGCCGTGGCCGGTCATCGAGCACCTGGCCGCGCAGCTCGGCATCGAGGACGCGTCGGTGGTGAAGCGGTACACCGAGCGGCGGCAGACCCTGTGCGACCACGCGTGGGAGGTCCGGGACGCCTACGGCTACCACCCGTACGAAGACGCCGAGTGGGCGCGGCGGTTCCGTACGTTCCTGCACGGCCGGGCGTGGACGCACGCCGAGGGGCCGGTGGCGCTGTTCAACCAGGCCGTTGGGTGGCGACGCTGAAGACGCCGGAGGGCAGACGGTTTTCGGAGCTGGAGCGGCTGCGCCGGCCGCCGACGCGGACGACGGGGACTGCGTTCGCCCGTGCCCTGGAGCGGGTGGACGAGATCTCCGCGTTCCAGCTCGGGCGGGCTGAAGCTGTCGCAGATCCCGCCGAACCGGCTGGCGGCGCTGGCGAGGTACGCGCTGGGGTCGAAGGCGCCGCTGTTGGAGCGGGCGGCGGAGCCGAAGCGTACGGCGATGCTCACCGCGGTGATGCGGCACCTGGAGGCGAAGGCGATCGACGAGGCCCTGGACCTGTTCCAGGTGCTCATGGCCACCCGGCTGATCAGTACGGCGAAGCGGAAGACCGAGAAGGAACGGCTGTCGACGCTGCTGCAGCTGGAGAAGGCGTCGCGCACCCTCGCGCGGACGGCGGAGGTGCTGTTCGAGGGGTTGGAGCTCATCGAGGAGCATCACGCGGACGTGGACGTGGCCGCGTTGTGGGCGGCGGTGGAGGAAGTCGCCCCGCGGGCCGCCGTGATGACCGCGGCCGCCACGGTCGTGTCCCTGGTGCCCGAGGACGAGGACTCGGCCGGGACCGCGATGCGCAGTGCGCTCGCGACCCGGTACAACACGGTGAAGCCGTTCCTGTCGCTGCTGGGTGAGTCGAAGGCGCTGAGCGCGGCGACGGGCGGCAAGCGGATTCTCGCCGGAGTCCGGGGGCTCCCGGCGCTGGCCCGGCGGAAGGTGAGCGTGAAGCCGCTGCTGCCGCGCGAGATCGACGACAGGATGGTGCCGCCGGCTTGGCGCAAGGCGGTGTACGCCAACCCCGAGCTGCCGCAGGGCGCGGTGGATAGGGACGCGTACGTGGTGTGCGTGCTGGAGCAGCTGCACCGGGCCCTGAACAACCGCGACGTGTTCGCCTCCCCCTCGCACCGCTGGTCCGACCCGCACGCGAGGCTGTTGGACGGTACGGAGTGGGAGGCCGTCCAGGAAGACGTGCTGGCCGGGCTGAGCCGGGACATGCCCGTCGAGGAGCACCTGCCCGCGCTTTCGCGACCTGGACGACCAGCGGTTCTGGCGCGCAACGATGCCCGGCGTCCAGACGGGCACGTACGACCTGCTGCGGATGTTCGGCCGCGAAGGACACCCCACCCCTCTCGGGCAGGCGTTCGCCGAGTACGGGCGCATCGCCAAGACCGAGCACCTGCTCCGCGTGGTCGACCCAGTGGACGACACCTACCGCAGGCAGATGAACCGGCAGCTCACCGTGCAGGAATCGAGGCACAAGCTCGCCCGGGACGTGTGCCACGGCAAGCGCGGCACCATCCACCGGGCGTACCGCGACGGGATGGAGGACCAGCTCGGCGCGCTCGGCTTGGTCCTCAACGCCGTCGTGCTCTGGACGACCCGCTACATCGACGCCGCCGTCGCCCAACTCCGCGCAGAGGGCCACGAGATCCGCGACGAGGACATCGCGCGCCTCTCCCCGCTCAAGCACCGCAACCTCAACGTGCTCGGCCGCTACAGCTTCGCCGCGTCCGTCCCGCGCAACGGGCTCCGGCCCCTGCGCGACCCAGACGCACCCGACCTGGACGAAGACGACGACGGCACGGAGGAGTGAACACGGCAGCCGCGGCTGCGTCGCGTCCCGCTCGCCCGCCTGACCGGGGACCGTGCCGGGAAAGGCGGCGATTTCCGCCGCGTCGGCGCCGAACGGCTTGACGTCGACGATGAGGTTCCGGATCTCCTGCCGGAACACGCCGAGCACGAAGGCGTCCCGCAGGTCCGGCCGGTCAGGATTCCTGGCCTCCGCCTGCGCCTCGGCCGTGGCCAGGCACTCCTCGGCGCGAGCCAATCACGGGACCGGCTGCGCGCGGCGGGCGGCGCGCATGATGGAGGTCTCTTCGACGCGGAACCGGGTGCCGGGTGTGCGGGTGGTGCGGCGGATGAGGTGGCCGCCGCCGCGGGAGCACAGCTCGAGCAGGACTGGCCGACATTCGCAGGTTTCCTGGATCATGGTGGCGGAGGTCCGTGGTAAACGGGAGCCAGGGGCGCGCCCGGCCCACCAGGGAGGCTCATGGCGGCGGCATCGTCGCAGCTGTACCAGGCCCGGGCCAAACCGTCCCTAACAGGGCTCCGCTTCCTACGTCCCGGCCTGCACCACACTGTGACCACACAGGCCCGAAGCCCTTAACTACACGGCCTTGGCCTTTAGGCGAGTGGCTCCGTGGCATCCGGCCACGGAGCCTCCGCAAAAACCTGTTGGCGGACCACGGCGACCACTGCTAGTTTTCTGGAGGCCGTGCCAGAGAACGAGGAGGTGGTACCCGTGAACGTATCGACATGGGTGCTCCCCTCCGGGGTCACGGTCGGACGATAGGTCGTCCGGGAGCGCCGTTCAGAGCACTCCCGAAAGGCACGACCATGCGATTCACTTCTGAACAGCGCCCCGGCGACGGCGTCCTCGAACGCGAATTCACCCTCGGCGAGATCCCCGGCATCCTGTGGACGCCTGGATCCGCACCGGCCCCGCTGATCCTGAGCGGCCACAACGGCGGCTTGCACAAGCGGCACCCCCGGCTGGTGGCCCGGGCCCGGCACTACGCGGCGGAGTACGGCTTCGCGGTGGCCGCCATCGACGCCCCCGGGCACGGTGACCGGCCCCGTTCCGCCGTCGATGAGCAGGCCCGCGCCGACCTCCGCCGGGCGATGGAGGCCGGCGAGCCGGTCGGCGAGATCGTCGACGCCTTCATCGTCCCGCTGGTCGAAAGGGCGGTCCCGGAATGGCGGACCACCCTGGACGCCCTCCTTTCGCTGCCCGGGATCGGCGGCCCGGCCGGGTACGAGGGGATGACCGCCATCGGCATCCGGCTGGCGCTGGTCGAGCCGCGCATCTCGGCCGCCGTTTTCTTCGCCGGGGGTTTCGTGCCCGGCACCCTGCGCGAGGAGGCCCGGCAGGTCACCATTCCGCTGCAGTTCCTGCTGCAGTGGGACGACGAAGGGATGGAACGGCAGTCGGCCCTGGACCTGTTCGACGCCTTCGGCACCAGGGAGAAGACGCTGCACGCCAATCTGGGCGGGCACGCCGGCGTCCCGTGGTTCGAGGTGGACGCCGCGGCCCGGTTCTTCGCCCGGCACCTGAAGTAAGGCCGGGCCGTCAGGCCAGCAGCAGACGGCAGCCGGTGCCGGCCAGGATGCCGCTCATCGAGGACAGGTCCTGGCCCTCCTCAATGACGGTGGCCAGCATATGCGCTCGGCCACCAGCGCCTCCATCAGCTGGGCCCACGCCGTGAGGCACTCGGCCCGTACCTTGCGGATCGCCGGGCAGGCGGCCGACTCGACCACCAGCGCCCGGGCCCGGGCCGGGGTTGGTCCGTATAGCCCCCCTTCACCGGGACGGTTCGCGGAACACCTATACGGAAGACCCTGACCTGGGGCTCCGTTCCCGTCGGCCGGTGTTCCGTTGAGGGATCCCACCACGCCAAAATCCACACCGAACGCTGGTCACAGGCCGTAGTGATTACTACGCAGGGCTACTTGGGTCTCATCGCAGCTTCCCGAGTGGAGGGCCCAGAAGCATCGCGTACACCAGCGCCAGCACCCAGGTGTCGTCCGGGCGGTACCAACCGGAGGGGCTTTTCCCGGAAGCGGTCGGTGAGACTCTCGGCGCGACCGCGGGGAAGGTTCGCGGCCTGGCAGGTGGCCCAGCTGGTGCAGGGCCGTCCGGTGATCCGGCTGAAGGGGTGCCAGGTCTCGCACACGCACCCGGGATGCGGGGTGCCAACGCAGCCGTGCGTGCACGGCGTCATCACGATCGGGTACAGGCGGGGCGGTTCTTCGCTCAGCTGCTCGACGGCCGGGCTCTGGTTCTGCTCCTCCAGACGCCGGCGGGCGGCGGTGTAGGAGATGCCCTCACGGGCGGCGGTGTCGCGGGCGGCGTGCTTGGTGCGCTTGTCGGCGGTCATGGCCGTCTCCCAGTGCGGCAGGGACTCCCCGCGCGTGCCCCGCCCAGGGTGCGTGACCGATGGACAGGCTGATGCGGGCACGTGAGGCGTAAGCCCCTTGTCCTCGGTCGCCGCTCTTCGGCGTGGGCGAAGAGACAGCTCGGAGTCGGGCCGACGTGTGGCAGCCGGCTCCCGCGGTAGACCCGCCCGCTGACACCGCGCTGCGGTTCGAGGCCGCGTGCCGGCTCTCATAAACGATCCTTTGCCCGAGCAAGATCAAGAAGGAGGGCGCGGGGCCGCGAAGCGCCGGTTCGGTTCGCAGAACTCGTTCTCACCTAAAGGTGGGTTCGGGGTACTTCTGAGAATCGTTTGTGACAGCATCCGGGGGTATGACGGTCCCCCCAGAGGCGTCCCCGGGCGACGCCGGCGACGTCGAGCGGCACCCCTGCCCCCGCTGCAAGGCCGACCCGGGCTCGCCGTGCCGCTCGCGTTCCGGCGCGGTCGCCGGCACCTACCACACCGGCCGCTTCACCAAGGTGCCCCGGCTCGCCAAGCTCCTGCGCGTGCCGACCCCCGCCGACCGCGGGCCCGGCCAGCCGTGGCGCCCCGGCACCCCGGTCCCGCTCGCCCTCGCGCCGGACACCCCGACCGCCGACATCCGCATCGGGTACGCACGCTGCTCGACGCTGACCCAGGAACTCCAGTCGCAGCTTGACGCCCTGGCCAAGCACGGCATCCCGCGTGACAAGGTATTCTCCGAGAAGGTCAGCACCCGCGTACGCGTCCGCCCGCAGTTCGAGGCCGCGCTCACACTCGCCCGCCAGATCAAGGCCCACGCCCCGCACTGCCGGGTCATCTTCACCGTGTACGAGATGAAGCGCCTCGGCCGCGACGCCGCCGAACTCACCGCGCTCGCCGACCACCTCACCGCCCACGGCCTGGTCCTGGAAATGCTCGCCGGGCCCCTGCCCGGGATGTACGACCCGAGCGGGCCGGGCCGTCTGCTGTTCGCGTTCTTCGCCGCGATGGCGGAGACCGAGCGGGAGAACATCCGGGAGTCGACCCTCGAAGGGCTCGACGCGGCGGCCCGCAAGGGCAAGCACGGCGGCCGCCCGCCCGTCATCACCGAGGACATGCTGCACACCGTGCTGCGGCGCCGTGCGAACGGCGAGCCGGCCGGGCAGATCCAGCCCGACCTGATCATCCCCGCCGGCAAACGCAAGGGCCAGGCCCCCAGCGTCGCGAGCATCTACCGCGCGCTCGCCGAGCACGAGAAGAAGGAGGCGTACCCCGAGGCCGTCGCCCAGGCGCATGCCGACTTCGCCGACCTCCGGGACGCGGACGACATCCCGCGCCCCCGCCGAGTCCGCATCCGCCGCCCGGACGACCCGCTCACGGCCGAAGAAGCAGACCTCCGCCAACGACTTCAGACCCAGCCCCACCCGAACGCGGAGACCTCCACCCACGAACCATGATCGTTCTCACCGATAACCCTGTACCGATGTTCCCCAAGGCCGGATATGACCCTGAAGCCCTGCCCCGAGTGCGGCGCGCTGCTCGCCGACGTCGCCGGGCCGGTGCACGCGTACGTGCCGGGCTCGCCGGGATGCTGGCTGACGTTCACTCAGCTTGGTGCCGACGAGGCGGTCCGGTTCGGTTACGTGCCGGCCCGCCAGCTGCGGGTCGACGCGTACATGGCCCAGCATCCAGGCCCTGGGACGGACCGCCGTCAGCGGCAGTCGGTGTTCGTCCATCTGGTCAGCCTGGCCGCGGTGCTCGAAGGCGGGATGGCACCCGAGCGCGCGCCGCAACTGCTCCAGCGGGCGGTCATCAGCCGTCGCGACTTTCCGCCCCTGGAGCGAGCAGAGGGTCCAGGGACAGTCACTGTCCTGCACCTGGTCGGCGCCAGTGACCTGGCCGATTACGACAGACGCGGACGCGAATGGGCTGACGCTGTCTGGCAATCGTGGGCCAGCTATCACGAGCTCATCCGCGACGCCCTGAACGCGCTACGCCGCTGAACTCCGGATCGCAACACCGTCGTCAGGCGGCGGTGCTGGTGGGCGGGTCGTGGCTGCGCAGGGTGCGGGTGCGGTCGGGGCTGGTGGCGGTGACGTTCCCGTCGGAGTGCAGGGTGATGGCCCAGCTCCACCGGTGGATGGCGATCAGGTGGTGGAAGGAGCACAGGAGCAGGAGGTTGCCGAGGCTGGTGGTGCCGCCGTCGGCTCTGGGGATGAGGTGGTGGGGCTGGCAGGCGGCGGGGGGCTGGTCGCAGCCGGGGAACCGGCAGTGCCGGTCGCGGGCGGTGACGGCGCGGCGCAGGTGCGGCGGGATGACCGGCGTCGGCGTGCCGACGTCCAGCGGCAGGGATGGCGGGGAGATCAGGTCACTCGGGTGCCCGGTGCGCAGGAACGCGGCGAGCCCGCCGGGCCCGGACAGCAGCGCGACGGCCCGGCTGACGGCCAGGTCCCGGGCGGCTCGCCGGGCGCGTTCGTCCCGGTCCCGCTCCGGCCGGTCCCGGCCCGCCGCGTCCCGGTCCTGTCCTGGCTGGTCCCGGCCGGGCTGGCTGGGGTGCGGCCGGCCGGCGGCGCTGTTCCTGGTGCCTGGATCGCGGCGCAGGAGCTGGGCGGCGAGCCGGTCGAGGGACTGGGTGTCGACGCGGCCGGTGACGATGGGCATGATCGTGGCGTCGCAGTCCGCGCCCGGCCCGGCCGGGGCGCTGCCCGGCCACCACGACCGCCAGGCCGCTCTGCCCGCGTCTGTCCCGCTGTCCTGCGGCCGGGCGGGACCCGGGCTGAGGGCGCTGCCCGGGCCTGTCCCGTCCGGGCCGCTGCCGTCCGGGCCGCTGCCCGGGGTGCTACCCGCGGCCCCGTGCTGGTTCAGCAGGTCGTCGAGGGTCAGGTGCAGCAGGATCTGGGTGGGCTGGCCGGCCCGGCCGGGCAGCCCGCCGGCCGCGATCAGCCGCCGGCACGCCTCTTCCAGCGCGTCG
>JBKQSL010000027.1:0-24416 GCA_052143655.1 Streptosporangiaceae bacterium
CAGGACGTCGGCGCGGAGGATAGCCTCCGGCGCGCCATCGGCGGCAACCTGGCCGGCCGCCAGCAGCAGCAGCCGGTCGGCGAACTGGCCGGCCAGGGTCAGGTCATGCACCGCCGACAGCACGGTCAGGGACCGCTCCCGGCGCAGCTCATCGACTAGCTCCAGCGCGTCGACCCGGCGGCCGAGGTCCAGCGCGCTGGTCGGCTCGTCCAGCAGCAGCACCGGGGCCTCCTGGGCGAGCGCGCGGGCCAGAACCGCGCGCTGCAGCTCGCCGCCCGACAGCGTGCCCAGGGGCCGCCCGGCCATCGCGTCCAGCGCCAGCCGGCCTAGCAGCCCGGCGCAGACCCGCCGGTCCGCGGCGGTCTCCATCCGCAGGTAGCCGATGTGGCAGGTGCGGCCGAGCAGCACGTAGTCGCGGACAGTCATCTCCGGCGGGAACACCGGCTGCTGCGGCACGTAGGCCACCAGCCGGGCCAGCTGCCGGCGGCTCATCCCGCGCAGTGCCGCGCCGTCCACCGCGATCTGGCCGTCGAAGCGGACCAGCCGCGCGGCGGCGCGCAGCAGCGTGGTCTTGCCCGCGCCGTTCGGCCCGATCAGGGCCAGCCACTCGCCGCGGTCCGCGCTCGCGGTGATCCCGGCCAGCGCGGTGGCCGGGCCGTACCGGACCTGCAGGTCCGTCATCGTGATCATGCCAGGTCCTGGCGGGCTCGCCGGGAGCGCAGCACGAGCAGGAAGAACGGCGCGCCTGCGATCGCGGTGATCACTCCGATCGGCACCTCTGCCGGGGACTGCACGGTCCGGGCCGCTACATCAGCCAGGACCAGGAACGCGGCCCCGCCGATCATGGACACCGGCAGCACGACCCGGTAGCTCGCCCCGGCGGTCAGCCGGACCATGTGCGGGACGATGATCCCCACGAACCCGATGAGCCCGCTGACCGCCACCGCAGCGGCGCAGCCGAGGGTCGCGGCAATCACCACGGTCAGCCGCAGCCGGGCCACGTTGACGCCCAGGCTGCTGGCCTCGGTTTCGCCGACTCGCAGCACGTCGAGCAGCCGCCGGTGGGCCAGCAGCGCGACGGCCGACACCGCGACGTAGGGCAGGATCAGGGCCACATCCGACCAGGAGGCCAGGGACAGACCGCCGAGTATCCACGAGTAGACGTTCTGCAGGGTCTGGGAGTGCTGCTGCTGCAGGTAGGTCTGCACCGCGGTCAGCAGGGCCGCGATCGCGATCCCGGCCAGCAGGATCGACCCGGTGCTGCCGCGCAGCCCGGGCATCTCGCCGCCGGCCCCGGCCCCGGCGCCGAGCAGGTACGTCATCGCCACCGCGGATGCGGCCCCGGCGAAGGCGGCCGGCGGCAGCAGGTCCGGGCTGCCGCCGGTGACGATCACGATCGTGGCCCCGAGACCGGCCCCGGCAGCGACGCCGAGCAGGTACGGGTCGGCCAGCGGGTTGCGGAACACGCCCTGGTAGGCGGCGCCGCCGCCGGCCAGCATCGAGCCGACCAGGGCGCCGAGCACCACCCGGGGCAGCCGCAGCTGCCAGACGATCGCGGTGTCGATGGCGGGTACCGACATGGCGGGATGCCACGGCAGCCGGCTGGCCAGTGCGTCCAGCACCGTGCCGGGGCTCAGGCCCGCCGGGCCGACGGCTACGCCGACGATCATCGCGGCGATCAGCGCCGCGGTCGCGGCCGCGATGGCCCGGCCGGGCCGGATCCGGCCCGGCCGCTCGGCCGGCTCCCCGGCAGGCTGGCCGCCAGCGAGACGACGGTCACCGGCCGTGCGGTCGTCTCCGGCAGCCTGCGGATCGGCCGCGGAACGCGTGTCGACGGCCGGCCGGGCCGCGTCCGCGGGACGGCCGCCGGGACCAGCCGCCTGGTCTTCCGGCGGGTCGGCCGACGACCGCCGCGCCGCCGATTTCACCGGGTGCTGCCCTTGTCCAGCCCGTTTGCCACATCCCGCAGCAGGTCCACGATCCGCGGCCCCCACCGGGAGGCGATGTCGTCGTTGAGCGCGATGATGTGCCCCTTCTTCACCGCGGTCAGCGCGGACCAGCCGGGCCTGCGCGCGACGGTCGCCGGGCTCTGCTGACAGCAGAGCGTGTCGGCCAGGATGAGGTAATCGGGCTGGGCGTGCAGGATGTACTCGGCCGACAGCTGCGGGTACCCGTCGGTGGCGCCCTTGGCCGAGTCGGCGATGCTCTTGAGGCCGAGCAGCCCGAGCAGCTTTCCGATGAAGGTGGCGGATGTCAGCGAGTAGTACGTCTGGTCCAGCTCGTAGTAGTAGGTCAGCAGATGGGCCCGGTGCGGCACCGAGACCACGATCTTCTGGATCTGCTTCTGCATGCTGGCCTCCTCCCGCTGCGCCTGGGCCGCGTGCCCGGTAGCCCGGCCGAGTTCGCTGAACTCGGTGTAGACGCCGGCCAGGCCGGCCGGGGCCGGCAGCTGGAGCACGGGGATCGAGAACGCCGCCAGCCGCTTCGCCAGGCCGTCCACGTTGTCGGAGATGACCACCAGGTCGGGCTTGTAGGCGACGATGGCCTCGACGTTGGGGGTATACCCGGACAGCTTGGTCCGCGGTGCCTGCGGCGGGTAGTCCGAGTCGTCGTCGACCGCCTTGACCTGGCGGCCGGCCCCGATCGCGTACAGCATCTCGGTGGCGGTCGGCGACAGCGAGATGATCGACCCGGGCCGGGACTTGATGTGCACCGGGCCGCCGGCCGCGGTGACGGTGACCGGGAAGCTGCCCGAGCCGGCGCTGCCCGAGCCGGCGCTGCCGGGGCCGGCCTGGCTGGCAGAAGTGGAACTGGATGAGCTGCCGCATGCCGTGCACGCGACGGCCAGGGCCGCTGCAGCTGCCAGGGCTGGCAGCCGGCGGTGAAGAAACCGCATGATCATCCTCCGTCGGTTCGTGGAGGACGAAGCGCGCCCGCTGCGATACCGGCGAGAGGCATCGAAGCGATCCGCCCTTCCTCCGAGGACAGGTCGCCTGACGCAAGGCCAGGCGTCCGGGCTTGTCCCCGAGGAAGGGGCATCACCGTTGCGGGACAGCGCCGGGTTCTCACCGGCTTCGCTGGGCACTGCGTCGTCCCGGTTACACCAGGACAGCCGTACTGTACCGCAGTCCGCCAGGCCCGCCGCGGTCGCGCAGCAACGCGGTGAGCGGACCGCTCGGCGGCACCCAGGCCGCTGGATGGGCCGTTCACCGGGTTGGGCCCCGGCCCGGCACGGCTGCGCCACGGGCCCGGCGCAGCCACGGGCGCCAGCCCGGCTGTGGACGCAATGGTGGATAACCGGGTGGAAAAATGGCCGCGGCGGGGGATAACACCGGCCCGGCTGTGGACCGGTGAGATTCTTTAAAAGGGCAGGTCAAAGGGATTGTGCGTGGGTGCGCCCGGGAGTAGAAATACTGTCACCGCCGGGACGGACGGCAGTCCGGGGCCAGTCCTCGGAGCGCAGCGGGCACGGGGATACCCCCGCCCGGGGCAAGCGTCCGGCTCCCGGGCGAGCCGGCCGGGTGGCATGGCTGCCGAGCGATCGGCGGTCATGGTCGCGTGGCCGGGCCGAGGGTCCTCCATCTCATACCTGGAGGACCCTCGAGCTGTTTCAGGAGCAGTCCCGCGACCACGATTCCCGCCAGCGACCAGTTCTGCGCGGCGAGCGAGGACGTGATGGTCACTCCCCGGCCCGGACCGCCGGCCGGACCGCCGGCCGGCACCACCGGCCCGGAAAAAATTCGGGCCCCTCCATCTCATACCTGGAGGGGCCTGACACATTGTGATCCCGTGGCGGGGAGCCGCCCGGGAGCGACACGCCGTGCCGCGTCCGGCCGGCTTCCTCCGGTCCTGCCGACTCCGCGGCTTTTGCCAGCCTGCCGCGGTAACGCCCGGAAACCTGGGCGGCTGGGTGGCGGATCCTCGCGCCGCCCAGCCCGGGACCGGGCGAATTCCCGCAGGGTGCCGGGGGCGAACGGCGGCCGGGATCGGCTGTCGAAGCGATTTGCTCCCAACGGGTAACGCCGCGTGCAATGGCGGGCGATAATGAGAAAGGCGCCGGCGACGTGGGTACCCCCGAGCTCACGTCGCCGCGTCATGTCCATCTCCAGATGCCTCCCCGCGCGGCTGCGGTGACGGGCCGCCCTGTTGCCCGGTAGCGTTCGGTACATGACACAGACCGAGGCGACAGCGGCCGGGGCGGCCGCCCGAGGGCCGGATGCGCCGTTCGGCCGCATGCTGACTGCGATGATCACGCCGATGACCGGCGACGGCGCGGTGGATTACGACGGGGCGGGGCGGCTGGCCGAGTACCTGGCCACCGACATGCGCAACGACGGCCTGGTGATCAGCGGAACCACCGGCGAGTCGCCGACCACCACCGACGAAGAGAAGGACCGGCTGCTGCGCGCCGTGATCGAGGCGGTCGGCGGTCGCGCCGCCGTGGTGGCGGGCATCGGCACCAACGATACCGCGCACAGCTGCGAGCTGGCCCGGGCGGCGGAGCAGGCTGGCGCTGATGCCCTGCTCGCGGTCACGCCGTACTACAGCAAGCCTCCGCAGGAGGGACTGGTCGCCCACTTCACCGCGATAGCCGACGCGACCGGTCTGCCGGTCATGCTCTACGACATCCCCGGCCGCACGGCGACGCCGATCGCCACGAGCACGCTGATCCAGCTGTCGGCCCACCCGCGAATCGTCGCGGTGAAGGACGCCAAGGGCGACCTGGGCGCCAGCTCGGTGGTGATGGCTTCCACCCAGCTGGTCTACTACTGCGGCGACGACCCGCTGAACCTGCCGTTCCTGTCTATCGGCGCGGCCGGGTTCGTCAGCGTGCACGGCCACATCGTGGGCGACCGGCTGCACGAGATGATCGACTGCTACCGGGCCGGGGACGTGGCCGGGGCGCTGGCCATCCACCGCGAGCTGCAGCCGGTGTTCACCGGCATGACCCGGACCCAGGGCGTGATCACGACGAAGGCGGCGCTGGCAATGCTGGGGCTGCCCGGCGGCCCGGTGCGGCTGCCGCTGGTCAACGCCACAGCTGCGCAGGTCGAGCAGTTGCGGACCGACCTGGTGGCTGGCGGTGTGAAACTCCGGTGAGTCACCCGCATCCCGAGCTGGGACCCCCTCCGCCGCTGCCCGCCGACGGCCTGCGCATCATCGCGCTCGGCGGCCTCGGCGAGGTCGGCCGTAACATGACGGTCTTCGAGCACGCCGGCCGTCTGCTCATCGTCGACTGCGGCGTGCTGTTCCCGGAGGACAACCAGCCGGGCATCGACCTGATCCTGCCGGACTTCTCCGCGCTCGCGGGCCGGCTGGATCAGGTCGATGCGCTGGTCCTGACCCACGGGCACGAGGATCACATCGGCGCCGTGCCGTACCTGCTGCGGCAGCGCCGCGACATCCCCCTGGTCGGCTCGAAGCTGACCCTGGCCCTGGTCGCGAGCAAGCTCACCGAGCACCGCATCAAGCCTGAGCTGCGCGAGGTCGACACCGGCTCCCGGCTGCCGTTCGGGCCCTTTGATCTTGAATTTTTCGCGGTGAACCACTCGATCCCGGACGCGCTGGCCGTCGGCATCCGCACCAGCGCCGGGCTGGTGCTGCACACCGGCGACTTCAAGATGGACCAGCTGCCGCTGGACGGCCGGCTGACTGACCTGGGCGGCTTTGCCCGGCTCGGCTCCGATGGCGTCGACCTGCTGATGGCCGACTCCACTAACGCCGAGATCCCGGGCATCGTCACCACCGAGCGGGCTATCGGCCCGGTGCTCGCCGAGGTGTTCGCCTCCGCCGGGCAGCGGATCATCGTGTCCTGCTTCTCCAGCCACGTGCACCGGGTGCAGCAGGTCATGGACACCGCAGCGGCGCACGGCCGGAAGGTGGCGCTGGTCGGCCGGTCCATGGTGCGCAACATGGGAGTGGCGCGCGACCTGGGCTACCTGCGCGTGCCGTCGGTGCCCGGCGGCCTGCTCGTCGACGTGCGCGACGCCGAGGAGATGCCGCCCGAGCAGATCGTGCTGATCTCCACCGGCTCCCAGGGCGAGCCGATGTCCGCGCTGTCGCGGATGGCCGGGCGCGACCACCCGATCCGGATCGCCGACGGCGACACGGTGATCCTGGCGTCCTCGCTGGTGCCCGGGAACGAGACCGCGGTCTCCCGGATCATCAACGAACTGACCCGGCTCGGCGCCCGGGTGGTGCACAAGGGCAATGCCCTCGTGCACGTCTCCGGGCACGCCCCCGCGGGCGAGCTGCTCTACGTGCTCAACCTGGTGCGGCCGAGCAACTTCCTGCCGGTGCACGGCGAGTGGCGGCACCTGAAGGCGCACGCCGAGCTTGCCGCGCTGACTGGCGTGCCGCGGGAGTCGATCGTGCTCGCCGAGGACGGGTTCGTGGTCGACCTGGTGAACGGCCGGGCGGGCGTCACCGGCCGGGTGCAGTGCGGCTACGTGTACGTGGACGGCAGCTCGGTCGGCGAGATCACCGAGGCGTCGCTGAAGGACCGGCTCATCCTCGGCGACGAGGGCTTCGTCTCGGTGATCATCGTGGTGGACTCGAACACCGGCAAGCTGGTGGCCGGGCCGGAATTGCACGCCCGCGGCTCGGGAATCGACGAGACGGCCTTCGATGACGTGCTGCCCCGGCTGGAGGAGGTGCTGGCCGCCGCGGCGCAGGAGGGCATCAACGACGCGCACCAGCTGCGCCAGCTGGTGCGCCGGGCCGTGGGCCGCTGGGTGAACGAGAACTACCGGCGCCGGCCCATGATCATCCCGGTCGTGGTCGAGGTCTGATCCGCGCGCCGACGCTGCGGCTCACGGTCGGCAAAGTGCACCTGGTCGCGGACCCGCTACGTTTCTCCCGTGACGCAGTCCCTGACCCCGCGATCGCTGTCCCCGCCGCCGCTGGCTGAGCCGCCGGCCGCCGAGGCGCCCCACTCGCGCGCCCTGATCGTGACGATCTACGGCCTGTACGCGCGTGAGGTCGGCGGCTGGCTGAGCGTGGCCGCGCTGATCCGGCTGCTGACGGAGTTTGGTGTGGAGGACGCCGCCGTCCGGTCCGCGGTCTCCCGGCTCAAGCGCCGCGGGCTGCTGACGGCCGAGCGGCGGGGCAGCGCGGCGGGCTACGCCCTGTCCGCCCAGGGCCGCGACATCCTCGCCGAGGGGGACCGGCGGATCTTCGGGCGGCCCCGGGCCAGCCTGGCCGACGGCTGGCTGCTGGCCGTGTTCAGCGTGCCGGAGGCAGAACGGCGGCAGCGCCACCAGTTGCGGTCCCGGCTGGCCTGGCTGGGGTTCGGCGCGGTAGCCGCCGGAATCTGGATCGCGCCCGCGCACCTGGCCGCCGAGACCCGGGACGTGCTGGCGCGCCATCAGCTGGCCGGGTACGTGGACCTGTTCCGCGCCGACTACCTGGCGTTCGGTGATGTGCATGCCCAGGTCGGCAGGTGGTGGGACCTGGACCGGCTGGAACGGCTGTACCAGGCGTTCACCGAGTACGCCGCGCCGGTCAGCGCCCGCTGGCAGGCCACCGGGAACGGACGGAATTTCGCCCGGGACAGGATTGCCCAGGCCGCCTTCGCCGACTACGTGCGCACGCTCACCGTCTGGCGGCGGCTGCCGTTCCTGGATCCGGGGCTGCCGCCCGAGCTGCTGCCGCCGGACTGGCCGGGGCTGCGCGCCGCCGATCAGTTCGCTGGGCTGCGCGAGCGCCTGGCAGGCCCGGCTCGCGCGCACGTGCGCGCCGTCACCGGCTCCTGAACGGGAGGCACCTGGGCCGACACGCCGGCGAGCGTGATGCTGGGCGGCGCAGGGGTTGCTCACTACCGTGGGGAGCATGGCGACTCGTGCGCCTAAGAGCGCAGCCCGCTCATCAGGCGGTGCCAATGGCCGCTCGCGGTCCTCTGGTGCCGCGAGCCGTGCGCGCACGTCCAGCAGCAGGTCTTCGGACACCAGCCGTTCCGCCAGTGCCAAGCGCCGCCCGGCGGCGGGCCGTGCCCGGTCCCGGACTGCCGCGAGCCGGGCTCCGTACGGCCGGGTCCGCGGCCGCGGACCGCAGCCGCCAACCGCCAACCCGGTCCTCATCCTGCTCGGCTGGCTGACCGCCGCGGTAGAGGCGGTGTGGATGGCGGTGGCGCACTCCGCCGGGGCCGGGGCCCGCGCGCTCGGCCGCAGCGCCCGCGACCTGGATCCGGCGCACCGCCGCGACGGCGCGGGCCTGGCCGCCCTGGCCGTCGGCGTCATCACCGCCACGGTGGCCTGGGGGCACCTGCCCGGCGTGGCCGGCCGGCTGCTGTCGGCCGTGGTGCTCGGCGCGTTCGGGGCCGCCGCCTGGACCGTGCCGCTGCTGTGCGGGCTGCTCGGCTGGCGGTTCCTGCGCCACCCCGACCGCAACGCCGACACCGCGCGCATGGTCATCGGCTGGACCGCGCTGATCATCGGCGTGCTCGGCCTGGTGAACATCGCCAACGGCACGCCCCGCCCGCACCAGGGGGCGGCCGGCGGCCTGATCGGCTACGCGGCGTCCGCGCCGCTGGCCACGATCCTCACGTACTGGGCTGCGGCCCCGCTGCTGGTGCTGCTGTCCGGCTTCGGGCTGCTGGTCATCACCGGCACGCCGCTGCACCGGGTGCCCGAGCGGCTGGCCGGCCTGGGCCGGATGCGCCGCCGCGAGGACGACGGCGGCGACCCGGCGGCCGAGTTCATCCCGGGCCGCCCGCTGCGCAGCCGCCGCCGCCCGGAGGCGATCGGCGCCGGCGACCACGAGCGGCCTTACGACAGCCCGCTGCTCGGCGGCACGCTGTCGCGCAAGTCGGTGGCCGGAGCGGCGGCGGCGAGCGCCGCCGCGCGCAGCGCTGCCGCCGACGAGGACGAGGCTGCGCCAGCCGGCCGCAAGGCGTCCGCCCGGGCGGCGGCCAGCCCGCTGCCGGACGCCAGGCCGCTGCCCGAATCGCCGATGTTCGGGCCCGCCGGGGCCGCTGCGCATGCGGCCGGACCCGACGCGGGGGCCACGCAGGCGTGGCGGCAGTCCTGGTTCGGTGCCGATGAGGACGGCCATCCCGCCGCGGCCCCGCATCCTGAGCCTGCCGCCGCGAAGGCGCCCGCCGGGGCGCCCGGCGAGCAGCTTACCCTGGCCGCCGCCACCGACTCCAGCTACACGCTGCCGCCGCCCCCCCTGCTGCGGCCCGGCTCCGCCCCGAAGGCCAGGACCCGCGCCAACGACCTGATGGTGAACGCCCTCTCCGAGGTGCTGGAGCAGTTTGAGGTGGACGCTCAGGTCACCGGGTTCAACCGCGGGCCGACGGTGACCCGGTACGAGATCGCGCTGGCCCCGGCGGTCAAGGTCGAGCGGGTCACCGCGCTATCGAAGAACATCGCCTACGCGGTCAAGAGCGCCGACGTCCGGATCCTGTCGCCGATCCCGGGCAAGTCCGCGATCGGCGTGGAGATCCCGAACACCGACCGGGAGATCGTCAGCCTCGGCGACGTGCTCCGCTCGCCCGAGGCGCTGAGCGACCACCATCCGATGGTGGTCGGGCTGGGCAAGGACGTCGAGGGCCGCAACGTGGTCGCCAACCTCGCCAAGATGCCGCACATGCTGATAGCCGGGGCCACTGGCGCCGGGAAGGCACTGGCGCTTGATACCCCGCTGCCGACGCCCACGGGGTGGACGACCATGGGCGAAGTCATGGTCGGTGACCAGGTGTTCGACGAAACCGGCCAGCCATGCACGGTGCTGGGCGCCACTGGCGTCATGCACGGGCGCCCGTGTTACGAAGTTGAGTTCAGCGACGGTACGGTCATCGTCGCCGACGCCGAGCATCTATGGCGCACGCGCACCGTAGCGGAGCGGCAGCAGCGACAGCGGCCGCCCAGAGGCAGCCTGTACTGGCCCGCAGCCGATGTGCGGCGGGTGCAGCAGCGTGCAGCCGAGGTTCTGAGCGAGCCCGATTGCCTGATCGGAACCGCAGAGCTACTGGCTGATGTCGGTGCGATCTTCCGGAACGTTGCCTACCCGGTGGCGAGCACCCTCCCCAAAGAAGGCAGGCAGGTCCGGCCCAGTTACCAGCGTGCCGGGCGAACAGTCGGCTTCTGGGCTCCGGCATACTCACGGCACCTTCTCTACAAGGCCCTCGCCGCGCGAATTAGCACCCCGGCCGGCGCGGCCCGCCTGCGAGCGGCCGATCCTGCGCCGGTTACCACTGAGCAGGTCGCTGCCACACTGTGCGTGCGCGGCCGGGTTAACCACAGCGTGCAGCTATGCGGCCCGCTTGCCTACCCTGAGCGTGATCTTCCGGTCGGGCCGTACACGCTGGGTGCTTGGCTCGGCGATGGTCATTCGGCGAGTCCGCGCATCACTTGCCCGGATGACGAGATCCTGGGCGCGATTCGTGCCGAAGGGTACGTGGTCGTGTCCCACAGCCATCCCCTGCAGTATGGGATCGCCGAGCGATCCACCGGGTCGGCGTGGCATGACGCTCGTACCGGACTGGTGCCCAAGCTGCGCGAACTCGGCGTTCTCGGGAACAAGCACATTCCTGACAGCTACCTGCTGGCGTCAGTCAGCCAGCGCCGCGCGCTGCTGGCCGGGCTGCTGGATACGGATGGGCACTGCACGAAGCGAGGGGGCGTGGAGTTCGCCTCCACCAGCGAGCGGCTCGCCCATGGCGTGCTGGAGCTGGCCATCGGCCTCGGTTACAAGGCATCGCTACGGCAAAAGCAGTGCCGGGGACGGACTGAGCGAACTTCGACTGTGTTCACCGTAGCGTTCCGTCCCGGTGAGATTGTGTTCCGGGTTAGCCGGAAGGCGGCCAGGCAACGGAATCTCCGTCCGGCGAGCACAGCAGCCTCGCGTTATGTCGTCGCAGTCCGCAAGGTGGACTCAGTTCCGGTGCGCTGCATTCAAGTGGACAGCGCCAGCCGTCTTTACCTGGCTAGCCGCTCGGGTATTCCCACCCACAATTCCACCTGCATCAATTCGCTGATCACCTCGGTGATGATGCGGGCGACGCCGGAGCAGGTGCGGCTGATCCTGGTCGACCCCAAGCGGGTCGAGCTGTCGGCCTACGCGGGCATCCCGCACCTGATTACCCAGATCATCACCAGCCCGAAGAAGGCGGCCGAGGCGCTGGAGTGGGTGGTCGGCGAGATGGACCGCCGCTACGACGACCTGGCCGCCTCCGGGTTCCGGCACGTCGACGACTTCAACAAGGCGGTGCGCGCGGGCAAGCTGACGGCGCCGCCCGGCAGCGAGCGCGTGTACATGCCGTACCCGTACCTGCTGGTGATCGTCGACGAGCTGGCGGACCTGATGATGGTGGCCCCGCGGGACGTCGAGGACTCGGTGGTGCGGATCACCCAGCTGGCCCGGGCCGCCGGGATTCACCTCGTGCTCGCCACCCAGCGGCCCAGCGTGGACGTGGTGACCGGGCTGATCAAGGCCAACGTGCCGTCCCGGCTGGCGTTCGCGACCTCCAGCCTGACCGACAGCCGGGTGATCCTGGACCAGCCGGGCGCGGAGAAGCTGGTCGGCCAGGGCGACTCGCTGTTCCTGCCGATGGGCGCCAGCAAGCCGATGCGGCTGCAGAGCGCGTACGTGTCGGAGAAGGAGATCCGCGAGGTCGTCGCGCACTGCACGAAGCAGGCCGAGCCGGAGTACCGGCCGGACGTCACCCCGGCGGAGGGCCCCAAGCGGGAGATCGACGCCGACATCGGCGACGACCTGGACCTGCTCATGCAGGCCGCCGAGCTGATCATCTCCACCCAGTTCGGCTCCACGTCCATGCTGCAGCGCAAGCTGCGGGTCGGGTTCGCCAAGGCGGGCCGCCTGATGGACCTGCTGGAAAGCCGCGGCGTGGTCGGGCCGAGCGAGGGGTCGAAGGCGCGGGACGTGCTGATCCGCCCCGACGACCTGCCTGAGCTGCTGGAATCGCTGCGCGGCGGGCCAGCGTCCTGAGCTGGTTTGGCCGTCGTCGCGGTGCGGCACACTAACCCCGACGGCACGGTCCGCGGCTCGCCGCAGGCCGACACCGCGCGAGGATCCTCGCCGAGACGTAGTTATCTGGCTACACTTCGTAATCGGTCTCCGGCGGGGGATCGCCACATCGGGGAGATGGCCTTGCACCCGCGCCCGTGTCCCGGGCGGCGGACGGGCACGAGGCGGAGCGTGGAGGCACGGCGTGAGCATTGGCGACGCCCTGGCGGCGGCCCGCCGTCAGGCCGGTCTCACCATCGAGCAGGTCAGCCAGCGGACCTGCATCCGGGAATCGATCATCCGGGGGATCGAGCAGAACGACTTCTCCGCGTGCGGCGGGGACTTCTACGCCCGCGGTCACATCCGCGGCATCGCGCGTGCGGTCGGCGCCGACCCCGGGCCGCTGGTCAGCGAGTACGACGCGACCCAGGGCGCGGCCCGGCCGATCAGCGCGAAGGAGGTGTTCGAGCCGGCCAGCCCGATCCGGATCCGCGAGCGGCGCCGGCTGAACTGGAGCCTGGCCCTGTCGCTGGTCCTGCTGGCCGCGGTCAGCTTCGGCGTCTACAAGGCCGTCACCCACGTGCTGGCGCATCCCACGCCGGCCGCTGCGCACGCGGCGGCGGCGCACAAGCCCGCGGCGGCGCCTCCGGCCCGCCATAAGCGGCATCATCACCATCACGCCGTGGTCATCGAACTGACCGCGGTCAGCGACTGCTGGGTGCAGCTGACCACCACGTCCGGCCGGGATATCTTCACCGGCATGCTGTACTCCGGCACGGCGAAGAAGTGGACCGAGCACCGGGCGGTGCAGCTGCAGCTGGGCAATCCGGCCGGGGTGACGCTCCGGGTTAACGGCAAGAACGCGGTGCCCGCCAACTCCAGCCAGCCGATCACGCTGACCCTCGGGCCGGGCCGGGGCACAGCCGGCTGACCGGCCGGGCCGACGGCGCTGTCGCCTGCCCGGTCGCCTGCCCGGTTGCCGTAGTCTGCGGTAGTGCCGCCGCGACAGAACCCGCCTCATGACGCTCGCCGTACCGTCAGCCTGATCACGCTCGGCTGTGCCCGCAACGAGGTCGACTCCGAGGAGCTGGCGGCCCGGCTGGAAGCGGGCGGCTGGGAGCTGACCCAGGACGGCGACGCCGACGCCGACGCTGACGTGGTGCTCGTCAACACCTGCGGCTTCATCCAGGCCGCCAAGCAGGAGTCCATCGACGAGCTGCTCGGCGCCTCCGAGAGTGGCGCCCGCGTGGTGGCGGCGGGCTGCCTCGCCGAGCGGTACGGCGCGGACCTGGCGCAGGCCCTGCCGGAAGCGCAGGTTCTCAGCTTCGACGACTACGCCTCGATCGCGTCCAGGCTGGACGCGGTGCTGGCCGGCCAGCGGTGGCAGGCGCACCAGCCGCGGGACCGGCGGCGGCTGCTGCCGCTGGCCCCGGCCAGCCGCGCGGGTTCTGCCGCTCCCGGGCATGACACGGTCCGGGCGGCCGGCCCGGCGGACTCCTCCGGTGCCCCCGGGCCGGGCAGCGCGCCCGGTGCCACCGGGCCCGGTGGCACGGCGATTCCCGACCTGCCACCCGGCGTGGCGCCTGCCTCGGGCCCCCGGGTGCTGCGGCGCAGGCTCGGCAGCGGCGTGGTGGCGCCGCTGAAGATCGCCTCGGGCTGCGACCGGCGGTGCAGCTTCTGCGCCATCCCCGCGTTCCGCGGCGCGTTCGTCTCCCGGCCGCCGCAGGACCTGGTCGCCGAGGCGGGGTGGCTGGCCGAGCACGGCGCCCGGGAGCTGCTGCTGGTCAGCGAGAACTCCACGTCCTACGGCAAAGACCTGGGGGACCTGCGGCTGCTGGAGACGGTGCTGCCCGAGCTGGCTGCGGTGCCCGGCATCTGCCGGGTCCGGGTCAGCTACCTCCAGCCGGCCGAGCTGCGCCCCGGGCTGATCGAGGTGATCGCGGCGGCACCGGGCGTCGCGCCCTATTTCGACCTGTCCTTCCAGCATGCCAGCGGGCCGGTGCTGCGCGCCATGCGCCGGTTCGGTGACCGGGAGCGGTTCGGAGCGCTCATCGACCAGATCCGCCAGCTTGCTCCCGCGGCCGGGATCCGCTCCAACTTCATCGTCGGCTTCCCCGGCGAGACCGAGGCGGACCTGGCGGAGCTGGAGCGGTTCCTGTCGGAAGCCCGGCTCGACGCCATCGGCGTCTTCGGGTACTCCGACGAGGAGGGCACCGAAGCAGCCGGGCTGCCCGGCCAGCTGCCCGCCGAGGAGATCGCCCGCCGGGTCGAGGAACTGACCGCCCTGGCCGATGAGCTGATGGACCAGCGGGCGGCCGACCGGTGCGGGGAGACCGCCGATATCCTCATCGAGGAGGCGCTCGGCGGCGGCCGGTACGGCGGGCGCGCCGCGCACCAGGCTCCTGAGGTCGACGGCTCAGTCGAGGTCACGGCCGGCTTCGGGCTCGCGGTGGGCGACCTGGTGACCGCCAAGGTGCGGGCCAGCGCGGGCGCCGACCTGGTGGCCGAGGCCATCGAGCGGGCGGGATCGCGGTGAGCCCGGCTGACGCGGTGAGCCCGGCTGGCGCGGCGGCTCCGGTGACGGCAGGCTCGGTGACGGTGGGGCGATGACCGTCGGCCCGCAGCCGTCTGACTGGCAGGCCGGCCTGGACCTGGCCGCGGAGGCCGTCAGCCTGCTCACCCGCTGCTCGCAGACCGTGGCGGTGGCCGAATCGCTCACCGGCGGCCTGCTGGCCGCCGCGCTGACCAGCGTGCCCGGCTCCTCTGCGGTGTTCCGCGGCGGCGTGGTCGCCTACGCGACCGATCTCAAGAACGCGCTGCTCGGTGTCCCGGCGGCCCTGCTGGCCCGGTACGGAGCTGTGCACCCCGAGGTAGCCGCCGAGATGGCGGCCGGCGCACGGCAGCGGCTGACCGCGACGCTCGGCCTGGCCACCACCGGGGTGGCCGGGCCCGGTCCGCAGGACGGCCAGCCGGCGGGCACCGTCTACGTGGCCGTGAGCGGGCCTGCCGGCACTACGGGCCAGGCCCTGTCGCTGGCCGGCGACCGCCAGGCGATCCGGTTCGCCACCGTGCGGCAGGCGCTGGCGCTGCTGATTGCCGCGGCCCGGGAGGAAGCCGGGGAAGGGGCAGCCGCGCACGGAGCGGAATGAAAACTGCCCCAGAGGGGAGGAGACGAAAGTTTACGGGAAGGAAACAGGGCTATCCGGATGAATCACGGGTGCCGGGGAAGAACGTAACTGATTACAGCGTTACGACTTTGAACACGCGGCTGGGGCCTCTCCCGCACTGTCCGTGAGGCCAGGTACGGTGGGAGTGTCGGGTCTGACGGCCTCGGAAGGGAGGGCGACGATGGTGCTGCTTCGTCACTTGCTCGGTGACGCACTGCGGCGGCTGCGTCTCCGGCAGGGTCGCACCCTCCGGGAGGTGTCCGCGGCGGCGCGCGTGTCGCTCGGCTATCTCTCCGAGGTGGAGCGCGGCCAGAAGGAGGCCTCCTCCGAGCTGCTGGCCTCGATCTGCGGCGCGCTCGGCGCGCCGCTCTCTCAGGTACTGCGCGAAGTCTCCGACACTTTCGCGCTGGCCGAGTTGCAGAACGAGCCAGTGTTCGCCGGCGTGCAGGAGCCCTCGCTGGACGTTACCTCGGATGCTTCCGACAGCGGGAAGACTTCCGCTGCCCCGGTCGCGGTCGCCGCGGCGCGGTCCAGGGCATCCCGGGCGGGCGTGCCCGTCCCGGCGGCTCAGCGCCTGGTCCTGCCGGCCGGTTCCGGCTCGATGGCCGGCCGCGACAGCCGGCGGCTGGTAGCCGGCACCAAGCCGGTGCTGGACGCCTCGGCGCTGCCGCTGGCCGAGCCTGCCTTCGAGCGGGTCAGCCGCTCGGCACAGGACATCACCAACATGGTGCCGGTCTAGGCCGGCCTGAGAAGCGCGCTACGCCGAGGCTGAACAAGGCCCAGGTCTATTTGAATAGCGCCCAGGTCTAACAGCGCCCAGGTCTCACCGGCGCGGGTCTCACCGGCGCCGGCTACGCCCAGGCCCGCGGGTCGTCGGCGAGGACGCGCACCCGGTCGGGCAGCGTGCCGGACACGATGTGCTCGAGGGTCACGTCTTCCAGGATGGCGCGCTCGTTCGCGCGCAGCGCGATCCACACGGTCTGCAGCGGCTCGGCCGCCCCGATGTAGCCGAGGTTCTCTGGCCGCTCACCGCGGACGCCCACCAGCGGGCCGTCGATTGCCCGGATGATATCGGCGAGGGAGATCTCGCCAGCGGGCCGGGCGAGCCAGAAGCCGCCGTCGGGGCCGCGCTGGCTGCGCACCAGCCCGGCCCGGCGCAGCTGGGTCAAGATCGCTTCCAGGAACTTGCCCGGGATTTTCTGCGCCCGGGCAAGCTGATCAGCCGTAACATGCCCGCCGCCGGAAGCGGCAAGCTCGATCGCGGCGCGCAGCGCATAATCGGCACGGGCGGACAGACGCATGTCAAGCATTATGCAGGTAATTTCCGGCCGCGGCATGGCCGGCGCACCCGAATCGGCGAACCGGAGTCATCGTGGCCCGACATTTTCGTGCCTGGCCGGCGCCCTGAGCCGGCTGCAGCCCGGCCGCCGAGGCGAGGACAGCGGGGACATATGAGCTCGGTCATTGCGCTCGATGGCGAGTCACTGCAGTGCGGCCAGGTCGCGGCCGCCGCGCGCGGCCGGCTGCGGGTCCGAATCAGCGAGCCCGGCCGGGCCCGGGCGCGGGCCGCAGCCCAGACGGCTGCCCGGCTCGCCGCCCGCCGGGACGTGTACGGCCGGACCACCGGCGTGGGCGCGAACCGCGATCACATCGTCCGCCCGGCGGATGCGGCCGGACACGGCCTGCGGCTGCTGCGCAGTCACGCCGGCGGCATCGGCGACCTGGCGGCCGCGGAGATCGGCCTGGCCACGCTGGTAGTCCGGGCGAACCAGATCGCCGCCGGCGGATCCGGCGTCGACCCGGGGGTGCTCGACGTGCTGGCCGAATGCGCCAACCGCGGGCTGTCGGCGCCGATGCCCCGTTAGGGCGCGATCGGCACCGGCGACCTGACCGCACTGGCCTCGATCGCCCTGTGCCTGCTGGGCGATCGGGACTGGCTGCCTGCGCCTGCGGACTGGCTGCCCGCTGACTCGGCAGCGCTCGCTGACTCGGCAGCCCCCGCTCACCCCGCGGCAGCGCACGCAGACGCCGGGCCCGGCGGGCCGCCCCGGTTCCCGCTCGCGGCCGCCGACGCACTGGCGTTCATATCCAGCAACGCGGCCACGCTCGGCGAGGCGGCGCTGGCCCGCCACGACCTGGCCGTGCTGGCGCGGGCCGCGCTGCCAGTAGCCGCGCTCGCGCACTGCGCGGTGGCAGCCTCGGCGGAGCCGTACGCCGCGGCGGTGCAGCGGGCCCGCCCGCATCCGGGGCAGCAGCAGGTGGCGGCCACGCTGCGCGCCCTGCTGGCCGGCAGCGAGCGCCGCCCGGCCCGGATCCAGGACCCGTACGCCTACCGGGCCCTGCCCCAGGTGCACGGGCCTGCCGCGGACGCGCTCGCGCACGCCGAGCAGGTGGTGACCACCGAAATCAACAGCGCGGCGGAGAACCCGCTGATCGACGTGGCCGCCCAGGCCGTCTGGCACAACGGCAACTTCCACACCGCCTACGTCGGCCTGGCGCTCGATGCGGTACGGGCCGCGCTGTTCCAGACGGCTGCACTGTCAGCGGCCCGGCTGGGCACGCTGGTCGAGCCCGGATTCACCGGGCTTGCCCCGTTCCTGGCCAGTGGGCCGCCGGGCAGTTCCGGGATCATGATCCTGGAATACGTGGCGCACTCGGCGGTCGCCGACATCCGGCGGCTGGCGGCCCCGGCCGCGCTCGGCAGCGCGGTACTGTCGCGCGGCACGGAAGAGCACGCCGGGTTCTCGACTCAGTCCGCGCGGGCGACCAGCGACGTGGTCGGCGCCTACCGGGTCGTGCTGGCCTGCGAGCTGATCGCCGCGGTCCGCGCGCTGCGGCTGCGCGGCCTCACCCCGGCCGGCCCGCCGCTGGCGGCGGCCTTCCGGCTGGCCGGGCAGGTCCTTCCCGGCGACACCGCCGACCGGCCGCTCGACGGTGACCTGACCGCTGCCGGGCAGGCGCTGCCCGCGCTGGCGGAGCTGCTGCCACCGCCCGTGTCAGAAACCTGAGCCGGCTGCGCGGGAGTCATCCCCGCAGCCGCAGCCCGCGCAGGGTGGGCCGGAACCCGGCCTCTTCCAGTGCCCGGGCCAGCGGCGAGTCGTAGACGCCCGCCCCGTCGGCCCGCTCCACCGTGAGGCGGCCGAGCGCTCCGGCCCGCACGGCTGCGGCGAGCGCGGCGGCGGCCGGGTCGAGCGCCTGCGGATCGCTGGTCCACGACAGCAGCGTCTTGCCGCCGCGCTCGACGTAGAGCACCAACTCGCCGCGGACCAGCACGACCAGGGCCCCGGCCTTGCGGCCGGGCCGGTGCCCGCCCGGAGTGTCCTCCGGCCGGGCTGGCCAGGGCAGCGCCGCCCCGTAGGCGTTGGCCGGGTCGGCCGCGGCCAGCACGAGCACCGTGCCGTCCCAGCTTTTCTCGTCCCGCCCGCTGCCGTCCCGCCCGCTGCCGTCCCGCCCGCTGCCATCATCCCGGCCGTAGCCAGGACGGCCAGTACCGTTCCAGCCAGTGCCGTCCCCGCCGCCGCTGGCCCGGCCGCTGGCCCGGCCGTCGCTGGCCCCGCCGCCCGGGTCTGCGAGAGCGTCCCCGCCGGGCAGCTCGGCGGCGATAGAGCGCATCCGGTCGACCGCGCCGGGCAGCGCGAACTGCGCCGCGCCGAGGCCCTCGACGAAGTACCCGCGGCGGCACTGGCCCGATTCCTCCATCGCCCGCAGCACCGGGTACAGGGCACCGAAGCCGCCGGGCACCCGCTCGGCGGTGACGGCGCCGCGCAGCACGATGCCGTGCCGTTCCAGCAGGTTCAGCGCCACCGCATGCAGCCGCCGGGTACGGTCCGGCTCAGACGGCGGCAGCAGTGACCACCGCCCGCTGACCGTCGGCGGCCCGCTGCGGCTGGGCAACACCGCCCGCCCGTACCGGCGCCCGTACCGGCCGGGCCGCCGCATCCCGGTCGGTGGCGGGATGGCCGGGGCAGTACCCGCTCCACCGCCCACTGTGCCGCCTGTCCCGCCGCGAGGGGCGGCCGGGCGCCCGCCGCCCAGCACCACCCGCAGCGGCGCGAGCGTGTCATTGGTCAGGCGGCCGGCCCAGACCAGGTCCCAGATCGCGGCGGCGACGGCCTGGTCGGTGGCTGCCGCCGCGCCGTGAGCAGCCGCGCCGTGAGCAGCCGCGCCGTGAGCCGCCGCGCCGTGAGCCGCCGCGCCGTGAGCAGCCGCGCCGTGAGCCGCCGCGCCGTCGGCGGCCAGCCGGGCCGCGACCCGGTCGGCGAGCGCCCGGAAGAACAGCGCCCCGCCCCCGTCCAGCGCCGCCAGCACCGTCTCGTGCACCGGGGTCATCGTGATCTCGCCGGGCTCGGGGAACAGCAGCGGCGCGGTGCCGGCGGGCGCGAGCACCAGCCAGCCGTCACTGCCGGGCAGCCCGCCCGCGCCGGCCCATGCGACCTCGCCGGCGGCGGTCAGCTCGTCCAGCATCGCGGGCGTGTACCCCGGCAGCCGCCCCGGCAGCACCAGGGTCTCCAGCGCCGACGCGGGCACCGGGGTGCCGGCCAGCTGCTCGATCACGTCGTACACCAGATCCGGCCCGGCCCGGCGGCGCTGTTCCCGGCCGCTGAGGTGCTGCCAGCCGGGGAGGAACGCGGCCAGCGCCCGTGGCGGCACCGGCTCGACCTCCTTGCGCAGCTTGGCCAGGCAGCGGCGGCGCAGCAGCCGCAGGATACTGGCGTCACACCACTCGGTGCCCTGGCCGCCAGGCCGGAACTCGCCCTCGGCCAGCCGGCCCTCGGCGGTCAGCCTGCGCAGCGTGCCGGCCAGCACCGCCACGCCCAGGCCGTACCGCTGCGCGGCCGCCATGGCCGTGAACGGCCCGTGCGTGCGGCCGTACCGGGCGACCAGGTCGCCGAGCGGATCGGGCAGCGGCTCGGTGAAGGCCTCGGGAATGCCGGTGGGCAGAGCGGCCCCGAGGGCGTCGCGAAGCCGGCCCGCGTCCTCGATCGACGCCCAGCGCGGCTCGCCGGCCACCCGGACCTCGATCACCCGTCGCTGCACGGCCAGATCGGCTAGCCATCCGGCGGCCGCATCCGGCGCGGTGCAGCGCTCCGCGACCTCCTGCGCCGACAGCGGCCCGATAGCGCGCAGCATGTCCGCGACCCGCTCGGCGGACCCGGCGGCCCGGGCTGGTGACAGGTACTGCAGATCCCGCTCGGTGTCGCGGATGATCTCCGGGTCGAGCAGTTCCCGGGCGTCGGCCTGGCCGAGCAGCTCGGCCAGCAGCGCCGAGTCCAGCGCCAGCGCCTGGGCCCGCCGCTCGGCCAGCGGCGCGTCGCCCTCGTACATGAAGGCGCCGACGTACCGGAACAGCAGCGACCGGCCGAACGGTGACGGCGCGGGCGTCTCGACCTCGACCAGCCGGACCCGGCGGGCGGCGAGATCGCGCATCAGGCGGGTCAGGCCAGGCACGTCGAAGACGTCCTGAAGGCACTCGCGGACGGTTTCCAGCACGATCGGGAACGTCGCGAACTGGCTGGCCACCGCCAGCAGCTGGGCCGACCGCTGCCGCTGCTGCCACAGCGGTGCCCGGCGGCCGGGCTGGCGGCGCGGCAGCAGCAGCGCCCGCGCTGCGCACTCCCGGAACCGGGCGGCGAACAGGGCGGAGGCGCCGAGCTCGGCCGTCACCAGCTGCTCGACTTCCTCGGCGTCGAGCACGGCGATCGCCCCGGGAGGCGGCTCGTCGGCGTCCGGAACCCGGATCACGATCCCGTCGTCGGTGTGCAGCGCCTGCACGTCCATCCCGCCGTACCGCTCGCGCAGCCGGGCGGCGATGGCCAGCGCCCAGGGCGCGTGCACCTGCGCGCCGTAGGGACTGTGCAGGACCAGCCGCCAGTCACCCAGCTCGTCCCGGAACCGCTCCAGTACCAGCGTCCGGTCGTCGGGCACGTAACCGGTCGCGTCGCGCTGGCTGGCCAGGTAGGAGATCAGGTTGCCGGCGGCCAGCTCGTCCAGGCCGCCGTCGCGCAGCCGGGTGATCGCCTGCTGCTCGTCCAGGCCGCCGAGCCCGCGCAGGTAGGCGCCGATGGCGGCGCCAAGCTCAGCCGGGCGGCCGGGCGCGTCGCCGTGCCAGAACGGCAGCTTCCCCGGCTGCCCCGGTGCCGGCGAGACGAGCACCTGGTCGGCGGTGATGTCCTCGATCCGCCACGAGCTGGCGCCGAGCACGAATACGTCGCCTACCCGGGACTCGTAGACCATCTCCTCGTCGAGCTCGCCGACCCGGCGCGAATGCCGGCCGGTGCGGTCCCGCTGGCCGCCGGCCAGGAAGACGCCGAACATGCCCCGGTCGGGGATTGTCCCGCCGTCCACCACGGCCAGCCGCTGACTGCCGGGTCGGCCGTGCAGCATTCCTGTCGTCCGGTCCCAGACCAGCCGGGGCCGCAAGCCCGCGAAGTCCTCGCTCGGGTAACGCCCGGCCAGCATGTCGAGCACCGCCTCGAGCACCGGCCGGGTCAGCCCGCTGAACGGCGCCGCCCGGCGCACGACCCGCTCCACCTCGCTGACTTCCCAGTCGTCCATCGCGGTCATCGCCACGATCTGCTGCGCGAGCACGTCGAGCGGGTTGCGCGGCATGCGCAGCTCCTCGATCTCCCCGGACCGCATCCGCTCGGCCACGACCGTGGCCTGGACCAGGTCTGCCTGGTACTTCGGGAAGATCACGCCGCGGGAAACGTCCCCGACGTTGTGACCAGCCCGGCCGGTTCGCTGCAGGCCGCTGGCGACCGACGGCGGCGACTCCACCTGGATGACCAGGTCGACGGCGCCCATGTCGATGCCCAGCTCCAGGCTCGAGGTCGCGACGACGGCCGGCAGCCGTCCGGCCTTCAGCGCCTCCTCGATCTGGGTCCGCTCCTGCCGCGACACCGAGCCGTGGTGCGCCCGCGCCACCTCGGCGGGAGCCCCGGCCGCCGATCCGGCCTGCGCCATGACCTCGGCGGGTGGCGAGCCGTGATCACTGTTTCCGGCCTTCGCGTCGCCGGCCGGCCGTGCGGGTCGGCCTGCCTCCTGCGGGGTCTGCCACAGGCCGTCCAGCTCACCGTCCGCTGCGGCCTGGAGCCGCTCGGCGGATAGCTCGTTCAGCCGGGCGCACAGCCGCTCGGAGAGCCGCCGTGAGTTGGCGAAGATGATCGTGGACTTGTGACTCTCGATCAGGTCGAGCACGCGCTCCTCGACGTGCGGCCAGATCGAATGCCGGGGGACCGGATCCGGTGACGGGTCGAAGAAGTCCGGCTCCAGCTCTGCCGCCGGCGGGCCTGCCCCAGGCTTCCCGCCCGGCCCGGCGCCTGCGGGCCAGCGGCCCGGCCAGTCGCCCGGACGCGACCCTGGCCGGGGAGCTGCTGACGTGGACCCTGCCGATCCGGACCCTGCCGATCCGGACCCTGCCGGCGGGGGCAGCGACCCGGGCAGCGGCGATCCGGGTGGTGTGGCGCTCTCCAGATCCGCCATGTCCTCGACTGGCACGACGATCTGCACGTCGAGGAGCTTCTCGCTGGGCGGCTGCACGATCGTGACCGGCTGCGCGCCGCCGAGGAATGAGGCGACTTCTTCCGGTGGCCGCACCGTGGCTGACAGTCCGATCCGCTGCACCGGCCGCCGCCGGGTGGCTGGCTCCTCGGCCGGGTCAGCCGCGCGCCGCAGTGCGTCCAGCCGTTCCAGGGACACCGCGAGATGCGCGCCGCGCTTGCTGCCGGCCAGCGCATGCACCTCGTCGATGATCACCGTCTGCACCCCGCGCAGCCCGTCCCGGGCCTTCGAGGTGAGCAGCAGGAACAGTGACTCGGGGGTGGTGATCAGGATGTCGGGCGGCTTGGCCGCCAGCTTGCGCCGCTCGTCGCCGGCGGTGTCGCCGGTACGGACGCCGACCCGCACCTGGGGTTCAGCCTGGCCCAGCCGCCGCAGTGCGTGACTGACGCCGATCAGCGGGGAGCGCAGGTTTCGCTCGACGTCGACCGCCAGTGCCTTCAGCGGAGAGATGTACAGAACCCGGCACCGCGCCATCGGATCGTCCGGAACCGGCTCGGTGATGAGCTTGTCGATCGCCCACAAGAAAGCGGCCAGCGTCTTGCCCGAGCCGGTAGGCGCGACCACCAGCGTGTTCTCACCCTGGGCGATAGACGCCCAGGCCTGCGCCTGCGCCGGAGTCGGCTCGGCGAACGCCGCTGTGAACCAGGCCCTGGTGGCATCGCTGAAACCAGCCAGCGGCGGCCCGGCGGGCGAGAGGGTGCGCACCCCACCATCCTGCCTCTTGCCACAGACACTCCCAGCCGTCAGGCGGTGGTGCTGGTGGGCGGGTCGTGGCTGCGCAGGGTGCGGGTGCGGTCGGGGCTGATCGCGGTGATGTCCCCGTCGGGGTGGAGGGTGATGGCCCAGTCCTGCCGGTGGATCGCGATCAGGTGGTGGAAGGAGCACAGGAGCAGCAGGTTGGCCAGGCTGGTGGTGCCGCCTTCGGCTCTGGGGATGAGGTGGTGGGGCTGGCAGGCGGCGGGGGGCTGGTCGCAGCCGGGGAACCGGCACCGCCGGTCGCGGGCGGTGACGGCGCGGCGCAGGTGCGGCGGGATGACCGGCGTCGGCGCGCCGACGTCCAGCGGCAGGGATGGCGGGGAGATCAGGTCACTCGGGTGCCCGGTGCGCAGGAACGCGGCGAGCCCGCCGGGCCCGGACAGCAGCGCGACGGCCCGGCTGGCGGCCAGGTCCCGGGCGGCCCGCCGGGCACGTTCGTCCCGGTCCCGGCCCGCCGGGTCCCGGACCTGCCCTGGCTGGTGCCGGTCGCGCTGGCTGGGGTGCTGTCCGCCGCCGGCGCTGTTCCCGGTGCCTGGATCGCGGTGCAGGAGGTCGGCGGTGAGCCGGTCGAGGGCCTGGGTGTCGATGCGGCCGGTGATGATGGGCATGATCGTGGCGTCGCAGTCGGCGCCGGGCCCGGCCGGGGCGCTGCCCGGCCACCACGGCCCCCAGGCCGCTCCGCCCGCATCTGTCCGGCTGCCCTGCGGCCGGGCGGGGCCCGGGCTGATGGCGCTGCCCGGGCCTGTCCCGTCCGGGCCGCTGCCGTCCGGGCCGCTGCCGACAGTCAGGGCGCTGTCCGGCCTGGCACCGTCCGGGCTGCCGCTGCCCGGGGTGTTACTCGCGGCCCCGTGCTGGTTCAGCAGGTCGTCGAGGGTCAGGTGCAGCAGGATCTGGGTGGGCTGGCCGGCCCGGCCGGGCAGCCCGCCGGCCGCGATCAGCCGCCGGCACGCCTCTTCCAGCGCGTCG